>JBBRTJ010000004.1:0-75504 GCA_038244535.1 Acidimicrobiales bacterium
CAAAGGCACCCACACCTACGCCCTGCCGGGCAGCTTCACCGTCACCGTCACCGTCCACTCCGCCGACGGCACCACCATCACCAAGACCTCCACAGCCACCGTGGCCCCCGCACCGGTTCCCACCGTCACCTCAGTCACACCCAACGCCGTCGCTCGCAAGAAGAGCTACACCCTGACCGTGAACGGCACCGGGTTCACCACCACGTCGGTCCCGAGCTTCTCGGCTGCCAACATCACGATCACCTCGACCACCTGGGTCAGCTCCACCCAACTCACCGTCAAGGTGTCAGTGAAGGCCAACGCCACCCTCGGTCTCGGCAACGTCACCGTGACCACCGTCGGCGGGGTCGGGACCTGCACCGGGTGCCTCACCGTCAACGCCGCCCCGACCATCACCACGATCGCTCCCAACGCAGTCCACGGAGCGACCACCACCGTCACCGTCACCGGGACCGGCTTCCAAGCCGGGCTCACCGTGACCACCACCATCCCAGGCGCCACCCTCGGCGCCCCCACCGCAATCACCGCAACATCGTTCCAGATCACCATCACCACACCGATCAGCACCACCCCAGGCAGCTACAGCCTCAAGGTCACCAACCCCGACCTCGGCCTCGCCACCCACGCCATCACCGTGATCTGACCACCACCACAACCACCAACCCACACCACCACAGCGACAAAGGGGTGCGGCCCACCCGGGCCGCACCCCTCCCCACGCCCGTCGCACACCAACTGGTGGCCCGTACGCTCCCGCCGTGGACGATGATCCCCCGATCGACGACGCCGACACGGAGTCCCTCACGCCCGAGGAGCTGGCCGCCTTCCTGGAGGCCGAGCTCGATCGGGTCGAGGGCTCCCCTGCCGCCGATCTCCCTCACGTGACGACGCGGATGAAGGGCCAACGCGGCCTCGCCGCGGCAGCTCTGGCCGGCGCGATGCTCGGGCTGCGCGAGGTGCTCGACCCGCCACGCGACGACGTCGCCGTCGTCGTCGAGGCGTCCGGCGAACCAGGCGACATCGACGCCGACGGCATCACCGTGCCCACCATGGACGGCCGGGCGGTGACGGCCCCACCCCAGGCGCCGTGGGTCCCGCCCAAGGGGAACCCACGACGCCCGGTGCTGTAGGGCTGAGTGCGTCGACTCAGTCGGCGACGGCGGCGTCCACCCAGCTGCCGTGGAACCCGAAGGGGATCCGAGGCAGGGCAACAGTGGCGACGGGCTCGTTGCTCATCGTCGCCGCGTCGAGCACCACGAACTCGCTGGTGTCAGTCGTGGCGTCATAGACGTAGGTCATCAGGTAGCCGTCGTCCTCGGCAGCCGCAGTGGCGGCCGGCACGAACACCGGCTCACCAGGCAGGCGGCCGACACCGAGATCGATCTCGGTGCGGGCGCCCGTCTCGCGGTCGTACTTCAAGATGGCACCGGAGGTCGACATCGGGTCGCGGTAGGTCTCGGCCGAACCGGTCGCCATCATGTAGCCGTAGCGGTGCTTCAGCCCGATGCGGGCGTCAGGCACCCGCGGGAACTCGGCGGGCCGGTCGTCGATCTGCTCTTCGGTGACCTTGCCGCTCACGGTGTCGATCGTCCACCGCCACAGCGCCGGGTCGGGGAAGTCCATCATGCTGTCGCGCCAGATGTGGTCGAGGCGGGCGACGTCGAGCACGATCCGGCTGCCGTCTTCGTAGGAGTTCATCGGGTGGAAGACGTAGCAGGGGTCGATGTCGTACCAGCGGACGTCGGCATCGGTGCCCGTGCGGGGCATCACGCCGAGGCGGGCCGGATAGGTGTCGCTCCAACCGATCGGCATCTCGCCCCGCATGGCGGCCTCGATGTCGAACACCGCGGGCAGGTCCATGAACACGATGTTGTTCTGGGTCACGTTGAAGTCGTGCATCATCGTCGGCCCACCAACGGTGATCTCCTCGCGCTGGACGAGCTCGCCCGAGGCCGACACGCGCAGGTAGGTGAGGTAGGGGGCGAACGGTGAGTAGCCAAAGGCCAGCAACTCGCCGGTGATCGGGCAGATCTTCGGATGCGCCGTGAACGAGCCGGTGAGCTTCCCGTCGAAGTCGATCGGGCCGACGGTGTCGAGGTTGCCGTCGAGCACGTAGGGGAAGTGGCCCTCCTCGAGCGCCAGGATGCGACCGGCGTGGCCGACCACATGGGTGTTGGCCTTCGAGGCCTTCGGGTCCATGGCAATGGACGGATCGAGGATGTCGATCTCGGGGTGGTCCAGGAACGGCGTGCGCACGAAGCGGTTGCGATACCACTCGGCCTTGCCGTCGCGGACGCGCACGCCGTGCACCATGCCGTCGCCGAAGAACGGGTGCGAGGCTGTGCCGGTGAAGGGGTTGGCACCGTTGCGGAGGTACCGGCCGTCCAGCTCGGTCGGGAGGGTGCCCCGGACCTTGAGATCGGTGAGCGTCAGCTCGTCATGGACTGGGGCGCCGTTGCCCTGCAGGAACGGCGGGGCGTTCTCGGTGGTCGTCATGACCGCACAGTAGCCAGTCGAGAGTCAGAAATCTACCGCCGGTAAGTTCTTGGCCGACCGGGACGGTGACAGGTGGTCTACGGTGCGCCTCGACGAACGGGAGGTCGCCATGCGCGTGAGCGTCGATGCCACGAAGTGCCAGGGCCACAACCGCTGCTACTCCATCGCCCCCGAACTGTTCGATGTCGACGACTTCGGGATGGCGTCAGCGATCGGCGACGGCACGGTCCCGCCAGAGCTCGAGGACAAGGCCCGGCTGGCCAAGGCCAACTGCCCCGAATACGCCATCACGATCGAGGAGTGAGCAATGGTCACGTCCAACCACCCGCCGGTGGCCGATTGGGCCACCGACTTCGACCACACCGACCCGGTGTGGGCCAAGGACCCCTACCCGATCTGGGAGGAGCTGCGCACGACGTGCCCGGTGGCCCACAGCGATCGCTTCGGAGGCACCTGGCTCCCGGTCACCCACGAGCACGTGGCCGCCATCGCCTACGACACCGAGCACTTCACCTCCCGTGCCGTCGTGGTCAGCGAGCAGCGGCCCGGCCCTGACGACCTGCCCGCCCCCATCGGCGTTGCCCCGCCCATCACCTCTGACCCGCCCTTCCACAACTTGGCCCGGCGGATCATGCTCCCGCCTTTCTCGCCGAAGCGGATCGAGGAGCTCGAGCCCTTCACGCGCCAGCTCTGCGACGACTTGCTCGACGCGCTCGACGGTCGCGACGACGTCGACGCTGCGATCGAGTACGCGCAGCACATCCCGGTGCGGGTGATCGCCAAGATGCTCGGCTTCCCCGAGTCCGATGCCGACTACTTCCGCCACGTCATCCACCTGATCCTCGAAGAGGGCGTCACGATCGCCGCTGACTCTGAGGAACGGATGAAGGAGTCCGCCGGGGTCGACGCCTACTTCGACGCGCAGATCGAGGACCATCGGGCCAACCCGCGCGACGACCTCACGTCGTACCTGCTCGACGTCGAGCTCGGGGGCAACAAGCTGGCCCACGAGCACGTGCGGGGCACGATGCTCCTGCTGCTCGTGGCGGGGATCGACACCACGTGGTCGGCCATCGGTGCGGCGCTGTGGCACCTGGCCAAGACGCCGGCCGATCGGGCCCGCCTGCGGGCCGAACCCGACCTGATCCCGTTCGCCGTCGAGGAGATGCTCCGGGCGTACGCCCCCGTCACCATGGCCCGCCTGGTGGCCAAGGACGTCGAGATCGGCGGCCAGGACCTTCACGAGGGCGACTGGGTGCTGCTGCCGTTCCCGGCCGCCAACCGTGACCCCGAGTTCTTCGAGAACGCCGACCAGGTCCTCATCGACCGCGAGGAGAACCGCCACTCCGCGTTCGGCCTCGGCATCCATCGTTGCCTCGGCTCGAACCTGGCCCGCATGGAGCTTCGGGTGGCGATGCAGGCCTGGCTTGACCGCTTCCCCGACTTCGAGCTGACCGACCCGAGCACGGTCACCTGGGCGGCCGGTCAGGTTCGTGGTCCCCGCAGCATCCCCGTCACGGTGCTCGCCCGCGCCTGAGCCCCATGGTCACCATCGGCCGCGAGCCGAAGCTCCGCGCCACGGTGCGGGCCGTCAGTGGATGCTGACCACACCCATCAGCAGGCTGGTACCGGCTGGATCGACGACCGGTCGCGGCGCGCCGCCGCGAGGGCCATCACCGGGATGCCGAGCGAGTACTGCGTGGCGATCTCGACGGCGTAGATCACACCGACCACCAACCCCTGTGCGTCCACGAGCGGGCCGCCGGAGCTCCCGGGGGCGATCTCGACGTTGAGCTGGATGACCCGATCGAGGTTGCCGAGCCGGGGGTCGTTCACGTAGGCCGCCACGAACCCATGGGTGAGGGTCAGCGGACCGCCCAGCGGGTAGCCCACCGCCGTGATCGGCGTGGCCACCGGCGGGTCAGCCGATGCCGGCGCCAACGGCGTGATCGTGACCGGGGCGATCGTGACGATCCCAAGATCGACATACGACACTCGCTCGACCTCCGTCACGGTCAGCTTCACCCCCGTCGAGGTGGTTGCCTCGACTCGGCTGGCTCCCTCGATGACGTGACGGTTGGTGATGATCGTCCTTTTGTCGACCAGGAAGCCCGAACCCGTGACGGTCGAGCCCCCGCACCGGTGGACGACGAGGTGGACCGTGGCAGCCCCCGCGCGAGTCTCCACCGCCGCCTGATCGACGGCGCTGGAGGTCTCGGGCGTGCTCGGCGGGGAGGTGCGGGGCCTGCCGCTGCCCACCGGGGTCGTCGAGGAACCCGATGACGTCTGGGCCCCTCCCACGCACCCGGCGAGCAGCAGACCTACGAGGGCTGTTCGCCACCGGCGCAGGGGCGTCAACAGGGCGGCCTCACGACGGCGAGATGCCGAAGGCGCTCAATCCGCTCAGCCACGTCTCGGCCGGGTCGACGCTGTCGCCGCACACCCCTACGGCATGCCCTGCACTATGGGCTTCGTAGGCGGCATCAAGCTCGGCCCTGCTGATGGTTCCGGCGATGAAGTCATCCATGGCTGTCGCCACCGTGATCTCGTCCTGGTAGCAGCTGATCAGGTGGTTGACCAGCGTGGGGGCCCCGGCCAGGGAGGTCTTCATCTGGTCTCGGATGCTGGTGACCCTCGTGAGGTCGCTTTGAACCAGACCAAGCTGGTTGCGGAGCTGATCCCGCTCGGCCGAGGTGGCGGTCTGGCTGCCCTGGGCGGTGGAGAGATCAGTCTGCGCGGTCACCAGCGCAGCCGCCGAGGCTGCCTGCGCGGTCTTGGCGGTGTCGAGCTGGGTGGTCAGCACACCGGCCTTGCTCCTCCAACTCTCGGCCGACGAACGCTGGTTCAGACCGAACACCGTCAAGCCGATCAGCAGCGCCAGCACCGCGGTGACCGCGGCGACCTTGCCCCAGGGGACGTGGCGATGATGCTTCGGCGTCCCGGGGGCAACGCCGACGTCGCCACTGGGTGGTTCCGGTGGCGCCAGGCCCGCTCTCGCGGACTCCGTGGCGTCGGGTGGCGTGAAAAGCATCGTCGACTCGGGATCCTCAACCGATGGCGACGACGGTGCATCGAGCACTGGAGTCATGTCCCACCTCCTGTGTGATGGGCCTCTTGCCCCTCGATTGTCGTCCTTGCCCAACGATCCGCTCAGAGTCGAAAGACCCGTTCTCGCCGTCGTGGGAACGGGAACGGCTCGGGAACCGGGGCGACATCGCCCTGGTGAGGACTCTCGGCGATGCACCTTCCGTGCCACGGAGAGAACCAGCCAACCCACGACGTGCTGCTTCACCGGCGATCTCGACGTGGCGCTCCATGACCACCCGGAGGTCCTCGTTCGCCAGCCACTGCTCGTAGGGCATCGTCAAGCGAGACGCCGAGCCCTCAGCGGTTGCGATGGTGTCGGCGGCCCTGGCGTCGTCGGAGCGACTCAGCGGACGACCCTGGGCCACTGCCCCTGGACCTCGCGATTGCGAGAACGGTCCGGCGCCCCCGGCAGGATTCGAACCTGCGACCGGGAAGTCGATCCCAGGAGCTGTCGTCTGGTGTCGACACATGCCGTGTGCTGGGCTTTTATCCCGAGCCGAGTCCGCCCAATGGGTCCCTGTCCGCCACGTATCGCCGAGTTGGGCGGACGAAACGGCGTACAAACGCGGTCAGCCTGCCCACGCCGCAGCGAGTGTGCGCCCGGCTGGGTCACCGTCCGAGTCCGAGTGCACGGCCGTGTCGAAGGGTTCGATCAACCGGATCTGCTGCGGCCGGAGTGGAGTCGATGGCCAATCCTTTGGTGGGGTCTCGGTGGAGGGCGTGGGCGAGCTGGTCGCTTTGCGTGGCGATGGCGGGTGCGTGGGTTTCGATGTCGAGTACATGGACGGCGGTGTGGAGGTGGTTGGCGTGTCGTCCTCTGGAGAGGGTGGTGTAGGCGGTGCGGTTGTCGAGGTTCCCGGTGGCCAGGGTGTGGGTGATGTCGACGGTGGCGCCTTGGCTTTTGGCGATGGCCATGGCGTACCCGTGGGCGAGGTGTCCGCCGAGATGCCGGTTGCAGTTATTGCTCTCTCCCTCTATGGTCTGGGTCATGTCGGAGCCGGCCACCGTCGAGTTGGAAGCGGTCAACCAGTCGCAGCGAAGGACGGCACGGCAGCTGGCCGCGCGCCTCGACGACGGCTCCGATCTCGCCAACGCCTTGCGCCACGTACTCGAGGACGTCGCCAACGGGGAGCGAGTGGTGATCCTGCGCCCGATGCAGGAAGTCACACCCGCCCAGGCCGCCCAGGTCCTCGGGGTGACCCGCCAGTTCGTCGATCGACTCTGCGCGGATGGCATCCTGGCGTTCCGGCGCCTCCCCGGCAGCAGCCACCGGAGGATCCGGCTCGCTGATGTGCTCGACGTGGCCAACGAACGGGGCCGACGAGCCCAGGGCCGAACGATCATCGGAGCTGTCCTCGACGATCAGCAGTTGTGACCAGGCGGGTCGAACGGGTCTACGTCGACGCCAACGAGCTGTTCCCGTTCAGCGTCATGGACGTCATCCTGGCTCTGGCCGAAGATCTCGTCATCGAGTTCGTCTGGTCCGAGGAGCTGCTCGACGAATGGGAGCGCGTCATCGTTCGCGGGGGGCATCGGTCATCGGCGAGCGCACGCTCGGTGTCCGACGCTGTCCGCACATTCTTCGCTTCGGGCCGGATCGAGCCGGTGAGCTCCCGCGACGCGATCGTCGAGACGCCGGGCCGGGACCCTGACGACCGCGTGCACACCGCGGCGTGCATCGCTGGACGGGCCACGGTGCTCGTCACGAGGAACGAACGTGACTTCCCGATGGACTTCCTCACCGCGCGAGGCGTGACGGTCTGCACCGCCGACGAGTTCCTGTGCGCCGCGTGGATCCTCTAGGCGGTCGGCACCCGCCGGGAGTTCAACCGGTTGGCGCAGCTCATGCCGGTACTAGCGCTGCCGCTGCCCTCGCGCCGACTCAGCACCATCCTCTGGCACCGTTGGGTGCCGGTCGTCCTCGTCGGCGCCGTCGGCTACCTGCTCGCATCACAGATCGCCGCAATCGTGGCCGTCCTCATCGCCGCGGGTTGCCTCAGCCGGTCGCGGATGCTCGGGCGAATGGCCACGCGGACGGGCCGCACGCAGGTCACCGCCGGGCGCGTCCGAAGGAGCTTCTTTGAAATGCGGATTCACGTTGCCGGTGATGCCCCATCGGTCGATCAGGCCGTGAACGCGGCACGGTCGAGTGGTCATGTCGGACCGCTTCGCGATCTCAGCTTCGCCCTGTTCGGAGCAGGTGAGCTCAGCGAGGCGGAACGCAGCAGTGCCTTCGTGCATGAGCTCACGGGGAGCATCGTCTATTTGCACGCTGCCGCCGTCGCTGCCGCTGCGCAGGGCAATGTCCCCGCCGCCTATCGTTGGCTCCAGATGCCCGCATCTCAAGACCCCGACCCACGGCTCATGCGATGCGCCGGTCGTCCCCCCCGCTCGATCCGTCGGATGCTCAACCATCTCCTTTCCGTTGAGGTCTTGTAACCGTCTGGCACCAGATCGCTTGATGTGGTCGAGCCGAGCCGATCGGCAGTTCTGCACTCAGCCGCGCCAGGGCGCACCCTGACGGAGGAACCGAGGTCTCCAGGATCGCGGAGCGCCCGAGAGCTCCAGGAATGGACCGACCGGGAAGCCCGTGACCTGTGAGCGCACGAACCGCCGGTGCTCGCGTGAGTCGAGCGGCGCTCTCGTTACCAGGACGGCGAGGAACGCGCCGGCACCACCGTGAGCGCGTACCTCGGCCTCGAGGGCAGCAAGTTCTTCTCGCCAATGATCAGGATCTCGAACGTCGCGAGCTCGATACATGGCCTGCGGCTCGGTCGCGATCACCAGCCACAGCGAGACATCGGCCCCGGGCCAACCCACCGTGAGCACCGTGCCGATTGCCGAGACGAGTCCCTCCCGGATCGACAGCGCGACGATCGAGTCGCTACCGACTCGGACATCGGCAAGTCTCGTGACCTTCATCGAGCGAGCGCCTCTCCTGACATGGCCGGTCTGGGGCCGGGCCAGAGCCCTGCACCACTCACAGGATGCCTCATCCCCGGTGACCGATCGGCAGTTCGGAGTCGACGGTCACGCTGGCTGGCAGAGCGTCGGTGACCCTCCGACCGGGCCATTCGCGAACGCCTCGATCCTGAGACGGGTCCCGCCGCCGACGAAGCGAATCTTTGCCGAACCCTGCGGCCTCACACCGCCGACGAACCCGAGCGCCCGAAGACTGTCGCTGCTGCGCCGAGTGAACGCGACGCCGAGCGCAGCGCTCGATGGGTCGTCGTTCCCGTTCTCGATGCGTTCCACCGTGAGGTGATCGTGGTCCGCGACTCGACCGTCGATCCACCCTGACACCTGGTCACGTCCACGAAACTCGACGACCTTCATTGACGTGTAGTCGCAATCGGAGACAGATGGATCGTCCGCGAAGAACGCTCGTGCGGTTGCACGATCTCCTCGATTGAGAGCATCGATGAATTGCTCAGCGAGAACGACGCGAGGACCATCGGAAGCGAGCACGGTCACGATCGTGACGCCCGACATGCCGTCAACCCCCCGGGCAGACTTGTCTGAACTGCAACCCGCCAACGCCACAGCAACGACGAGACCAGCGGCGACCCAACCCGCTCGCTTCAATGACTCACCCACGGGCGCAGATTGCCCGATCCCGGCGGCCGGGGCGAGCCGATCGGCAGATCGGGCGTGGAGCGATGGGGCTGGCAGGCGGGCCTTGCTGGAGCTGACAGACTCTGTCCGTGGGTGAATTACTCTCGCTGGGACTTGATGAACTGCTGACTACGACCCGCGCCGTCCGGCGTCGCCTTGACCTCACTCGCGCGGTGCCAATCACACTCGTGATGGAGTGCATCGGTGTCGCCCAGCAAGCACCCGTCGGTGGCAACTCCGAGATCTGGCACTTTGTCGTCGTCACCGACCCCGACAAGAAGCGGGCCCTCGGCGACCTGTACGCCAGGGCGTTCGCTGTGTATCGCCAGTCGCCCACCTACCCCACCCATCTCGTCGGAGAGCACCGAGCGGAGGGGACCCAACAACGAGTCGCCGACTCAGCCGCCTACCTCGCCGAGCACCTCGCCGCGGCCCCCGTGCTCGTCATCCCGTGCGTCGAGACGGTCGTCAAGGGAGTTCCGCTCCCGCCAACGACCGCTCTCGGTAGCGTCCTCCCGGCCGCCTGGTCGTTCATGCTCGCCGCTCGCGCCCGGGGCCTCGGCACATGCTGGACCACACTCCACCTGATGCACGAAACAGAAGCCGCCGCCGTGCTCGGCATCCCAGCCGGCATCACCCAAACCATGCTCACACCGGTCGCGTTCACCATCGGAACGACCTTCCGGGCAGCGGACCGCCCCGACCCCGCCAGCATCACCCACATAAACGGTTGGTAGCGACGGCTAGTCGCCGATCGGCAGATCTGGCGCGTGCTTCCGACGAGTCACCCGGTCGAAGGACACTTGTCGCTCACCCTTAGCGTGAGGCGCGGGGGGCGGCCGTCGACGAAGACGACGACGTCGTAGATTCCCGGCCGCCCCGTTGGGGCGCGCACCTCCAGAGCTGCGGACTTGTTCGGGTCCAGTTGCCTCAGTCCGATGGCCAAGATCGTCGTATCGGACACCTTGACCGGACCTGTGGTTTCCGACTGCGATGGGCGGAACACTGCACTGAAAGTGGGGGCAGCGCCGTGGCCTACCAGGAGGCCGTTCAGATCGGTGAACCATTCGCGCTCGAGTCCAGTGTTGGTGATGGTGAACCCGGCCGCATGGCCTGGGGCCAAGCAGATCTCGGATGGGATGGCGACGATGTGAGATGGCAGCGACGAGGTTGTCGTCGCGGTGCCGTTCGGATTGCAGGCTGCGCACAGTCCGAGGACTGCCAGCGCCACGTGGCGCAACCCTCTCTTCATTCCCGTCATCTTCGCGCATGCGCCGATCGGCAGATCTGCGCTGACTAGGACAACTCCGACGAGGCCGAGGGCACCCACTCCGAGCGCACGACGCCGTAGTCACGAAGGGCCCGGCTGGCGGTGGTGCGTGTGTCGTCGGACGGCCTTGCCCACGACGGACTCCACGAGGTTGCTCACCGCGAGCAGCACGACCATGGCCGTCCCGAGTGCTGGGACCCACAGACAGTCGAGCAGAGCGCTGGCGGCAGGCATGACCGGGTTCCTCTCAGGACGTCGTCGTCCACTTCGTTCGACGCTCGGACAATGTGGCCCTGCGCCACACGATGCGCCAGGGGGACCACTCCCCGCCTCCGTGCTCGTGCGACGGAGCGGCCACGAAACCTCCGCGACAACCATGAGTGCCCGACGACGTCGAGCCACGAGTCGCGTCCGAGCGTCGTCGGACTAGGACCGTCGCCACGGTGAGCTCGGCTGCTCTCGCCAACGCAGCCGGGGTGCAGATTGCCCGATCCCGGCGCTCGGCGCTGCCCGGCCGTCGCTGCGGCCGAGTCGATCGGCAGTTCGGCGTCTACAGGAGACGCTCGTCAACCACAAAATGTGACGCTCCCAATCGTCGCCCCGAAGAAGGGCGTATTCGGCGAGGAACGCGTGCGCATGGACCCCGCTTCGGGTCACGTTCCTACGAGCAGCCTGACACCCACCCCTGCCGGCCAGAAATCTGTTGCACGCTCGACGAGGTGAGCGCATGGTTCCTCTGAGGCCGTGTCGGCCGATGGAGTCGACGCGTGGGCATGGCGGGCGCAGCCTCCCAACACGACACGACACGAAGGAGATTGGTCATGCATCTCTACTCCGTCTATCGGCAACTCAACCCCGCGCTGGCCCGCCACGGCGTGGCCGTCGCCCTCGAAGCAGGCACCCGTGCGGCGGCGATCAGCGGGTTGGACATCTCGGTCTGGACTACGACCATGAGCCCCAACGTCGGCGTCATCAGCTGGACCGCCCTGGTCGAGACGCTCACTGACCTCGAGACGGGCATGGACAAGCTCGGGGCCGACGGTGGGTTCAACGACTACGTCGAGCAGAACGATTCGGTGTTCAGTGGACCACTCGGCAGCACGCTGGCCCACCTCGTCAGCGCCGCTCCCGATCCCGCCGCTGGGCCCCCGGCTTACGCGGCGGTCGTCAGGGCGACCTGCGTGTCCGGACAGGCCGGCGCCGGGATGGCCGGTGGGGTCGAGATCGCCGAGGCCGCTACCCGCATCGGTGGATTGACGACGTCCTTTTTCGCCGACGTCACGGGCGAGTACGGCGGGGTCGCGTGGATCACCACCGCACCCGACCTGGCCACCCTGGAAGCGTCCAACGAGCTGGTGAACGCCGATGCGGGCTTTTCGGCGATGGTCGATCGGATCGCCTCGGCGTACCTTCCCCACGCCGCTTCCACGATGTACCGCCGCCTTAGCAGCTGAACGCTCCGATCGGCGCCGGGCTCGTCATCGCCTGACCGAGGTGCGCACCCTTGGCGGTCTCATCGCGGCAGGGCGAGCTCGACCGGCGCGTCGACTGCTGTCCGAGCTCGGACCTGCGCTCGATCGTCAACGGGGGTCAAGTCGCTCTCGCCGGTGTTGCAGGAGCAGCGCAACACCGATCGACCCCGATGCCCTACTACCTCGACACCTCGGCGGCCCTGAAACTCGTAATCACCGATCCGGAGACGGCTGCATTGGTGGCCGCATCGACGGGCGACCCCGGGAGTGACGATCAGCCGCCCAGTGTTCCGTCGTCCCGCGCACAGATTGCCCGGTATGTGCTCGGGATGCCAGTGGGGTGGGGGTCAGCGAGGAGTCCCTGGGGCAGTTGACTCGGTGGTCGGGTGGTGTCAGCGGTGGAAGCCATCCGACATCTTGGAGGTCCCGTCATGGCTCCCGAAACGCTCCCTGTCCGTCTGCCCCGCCCCTATGACCAGGTGTTCACCGATCCCGAAGCGTTGACGTTGGCGGGGTTCTTGGCCGGCTACTCCGGTCTGACCCGCGACGCCTACGCCCTCGATCTACGCCAGTACGCCACATGGTGCACCCAGGTCGGGGTCGGACTGTTCGAAGCCCGCCGTGCCCACATCGAAGCCTTCGCCCGCGACCTGGAAACCCGGGGCCGGTCCCGAGCCACGGTCGCCCGGCGCCTGTGCACGGTGGCCTGCTTCTACCGCTACGCCGAACAAGATGGTCTCATCGAGCACTCGCCGGCCGTTCACGTGCGCCGCCCCCGCCTCGACTACGAGTCTCACGCCATCGGCCTGGACCGCGGCGAACTGGGCGCCATGTTGGTCGCCGCCGGACTCTCCGGCGCCCGCGACCATGCCCTGGTGTCGTTGCTGGCCCTCAACGGGCTGAGGGTCTCCGAAGCGGTCGGGGCCCGTATCGAACAGCTCGCCGTGGAACGGGGCCACCGCACCCTGACCGTGACCCGCAAAGGCGCCAAAGTCGTCACCATGCCGTTAGCCCCCCGCACCGCCCGCGCTGTTGACCTTGCCGTCGGCGAGCGGTTCGAGGGACCCATCCTGCTCGGCGCCAACGGCGCACCATTGGACCGCCACGCCGCCGCCCGGATCGTGCGCCGCATCGCCAAGGCGGCACAGATCGGCAAACGGATCGGGCCGCACAGCCTGCGTCACGGGTTCATCACCGCGGCCCTCGACGCCGGCGTCCCCCTCCGCGACGTCCAAGAAGCCGCCTCCCACGCCGACCCTCGCACCACCATGCGCTACGACCGAGCCCGCGTCTCACTCGACCGTCACGCCACCTACATCGTGGCCACCTTCATCGCCGGAGCCGCCCGCTAACCCCCCAAGAACCGCTGGCGCCACGAGCACATACCGGGCACTATGCGCTCATGCGGGGACTTTCGGAACCAGAAGCGCAGATGGCTGCTCAAGCAGAACCGTCTGATGCGCCGATGAGTTCGGGCCCTCCGAGCGGTCTGCACTGACATGGAAACTGAGCGCGTTGCCGCGTCCATGACGATCGATGCCACGCCAGCAACGGTGTTCGCGGTGCTGGCCGACCCGTCGACCCATAGCGCGATCGACGGCACTGGCTGGGTTCGAGAAGTTGTCGACCGATCGCCGATCGCCGAGGCCGGGCAGATTTTCCGGATGAGCATGTACCACGCCGACCACCCGGACGGTAACTACCAGGTGGTCAACCAGGTCCAGGTGTTCGACGCTCCTCGCGCCATTGCCTGGCTGACGGGGCAGGAGTTGGGCGACGGTCAGGTGGAGTTCGGCGGCTGGGTGTGGCGTTACGACCTCGCGCCGCATGGCCCGTCCGAGACTGAGGTCACGCTCTGCTACGACTGGTCAGCGGTGCCGCAGTTCATCCGAGAGCGAGGCATCCACTTCCCGCCGTTCGGTCCTGAGCATCTCGCCAACTCCCTGCGACACCTGTCCGACCTTGCGACCCGAAACTCGACGCCCTAACTGCCGCTATGAGTGCTGAGGCATACTCGTCGCTATGAGGCGGCGACGGGTGAGCGAGTGGATCGAGAAGTCACCGGGCCACGCCGCTATTGGCTCCCTCGTGTTCGTCCTGCTCAGGCTCGCCCTGACCATCACTCCGGAGACTTTCGTTCATCCGGGCCGGAGTTCGGCTCTGTTGATCCGGCTGACCGGGATCGCTTGCGTCGTCTTCTTTGGCCTGTGCGCTGTGGTGTGGTCACGTCGCGCCCTTCGGGACGGCTCGCGCTCATAGCTGCCGATCGGCTCGTAGGTCGGACGGCCTGGTCAGCGGCAGGCGCCGGGATCGGGCCGTGTGTGTCGATGGGTGGCGGCGGCGAGGGGGCAACAGTGGTGGTTCTGCGCTCAAAGTGGGCACGCATCCGCACCTCGTCCTGCCTCCTCGTCGGCGCGCTGTTGGCCAGCGAGAACGCTAGGGACCGCATCCCGTCAACCGCATTGTCCATCGGGGTCCGCGTGGCCGTGGCTCTTGTGGCCTGCGGGGCGATCATGCGGGCGATGCGGTCCAGGCTCATCGTCGACGAATCGGGCATCACCAGTGCCAACGTAGGGTCCACACGGTCATGGCCTTGGCCCGGCGTTGGCAGCGTCGGATGGGATCGGTCGCGGCTCTTCGGAATCGCCATCGCGGTCAGCGTGCCGGGCGATCCCCGGAAGCGCCTCGCATCACGACCGGCATGATTGGACACGCCGCCACCCCGCATCAGCGAGCGCGCATGAAGGCACGACTCAATCCGATCCTGGCCCGTCACGGGATCGAGAACACGCTTGCCTCGGAACCACGATGTACCTGGTTTCCCCTCCGTGGGACCACCTGACGGCCCCGACGCCTACCTGCCTACAGGACGCTCAGGACAACGCCTGCAGCGAGGGCCAGCAGAGGCAACAGGCCGAGAACGCGAAGGACCATTCGGTCCTCACGGCTGGCACGCCAACTCCGCAACCCGCGAGCAATAACGGCCACGGACCTCACCTGCCACGGCTCAGATGTCAGATCCTCCGCCACCGCCTACCCCCGTTGTCGTCCCTTTGCCGATTCCCACCGGCCGCCCCGATCCGCCGATCGGTCCGGCCTAGGCGGTGCGGTCGTCATCGTTGTTCACACCTACCCTTTGACCGCGCCGCATCATCGGGGGGACGAATTCGCGGTGCTGACATCCACCGGGGGTTGCGGCGAGGGTGCCCAGGGCGGAGAATGACGAGGCTCATCGCAGTAGCGATGGGAAGCACACCCGGTGAGCCCTCCGGACGGTGGGTAGCCGGGTGTGGCGCGTCAGGGGTCAAGTGCAGTGACCTCGATCCCTCGGGCAATCCGCCGTCGCCAGTCGCCACCAGCGCCTACGGCCCACACGATCCCGTCGATCGCCCAGAGCAGGGGCTCCTCGTGGGCTGAACGGTGGTCGTAGGAAACCGCTGAGTTCGCAGCGTCGAAGGCAAGCTCAAGGGTCTGGCGGTCGCGAGCCGCTTGAGCGTCGTCCTGGTGATCGAGCACCCACACCGATGTGCCCCGGGCAACCGCCGTCATCGCGGCGGCGCCGAGCAGTTGGTGGCGCGCCTCGATGCGGCGAAGGCCAAGGGGTCGGTGGAGCACGAACACCGTGGCCGTCACATCGAGCTCTCCAACAGCGACCAGGATCCGGCGGCGTCGGGTCGGCGACTCCTTGGCCATGTGGATGCGGCGCTGACCGGGCAGGAGCAGCGAGCGCATCCGACGACGGGCCTCGATCACGCCACCGGTGGGCACGGTGAGAAGGCCGAGCAACATCGCGCTGGCACGCTCGCTCTCGTCACTGAAGGCCCACACCGGCCCGCTCACCTCGTCGCCGACCGACGAGCTCAGCGCACCGCGGGTGGCGAGCCCGAGCGCTTCACGGTCTTGCTCGCCTGCTCCAGGATGTCACCGAGCGTGTCGGCCGCCGCCTTGTCGGCGGACTGCAGGAAGTGGGCGTACACCCCGAGGGTCGTCGCTGCGTTCGCGTGTCCCAACCGACCGGACACGGTATGGACGTCGACGCCGGAGGCGAGCAGACGGGTCGCCGCGAAGTGGCGCAGGTCATGGAAGCGAACCCCTTCGATGCCCTCCTGGGCGCAGAGTCTCGAGAAGGCAAGCGTGATCCGATCCGGCTTCCACGGCGTCAGGCCATCCGGCGCATCAGAAAAGACGAATGCGTCGTCGCTCAAGACAACATCGAAGAGCGCGGCACGCTCCTCCATCGCCGTCTTGTACCGGCCGAGAAGATCGACCGTCCCCGAGTCGAGCGCCAGGCGTCGAGCCTGATGGGTCTTGGTGTCCTTCTCGACGACGTCGCGACCAAGTTGCACCATGGCCCGATCGACCAGCACTTCAGCGCCAACGAGATCAACAACCGACCATCGCAGCGCGACGAGCTCGCCCCGCCGAGCGCCGGTCACTGCAGCAACGTGAACGAGGACGCCCAGCTCGGGGCTGCGAGAGCTCTTGGCCGCATCGATCAACCTGATCACATCCTCCGGCGATGGCGGCTTCAGCGCGACACGGCGCACGGGCGGCGGAGTGGCGCGATCAGCAACATTGAAGCCGACCCATCCCCACCGCACCGCCTGGCTGAGCGCCGAGCTGCACACGGCATGGACCTGGCGGATGGTGGCCGGTCGGAGTCCCTCATCGGAGAGCGCGCGGTAGACGCGGTCGAGGTGCACTGACGAGAGCTTCCTGAGCTTGACCGTGCCGAGGGCCGGGTTGATCCGGCGAGCGATCACGAGGCGATAGCCGGCCAAGGTGGTCGGCGACAACGATCCACCGACGTTGTCGAGCCACAGGGCAAGAAGCTCGGAGAACGTGACCGCTGACGCCGACACCTGACCGTTGCCCACATCGGTGACGAGCCGGTTGAGGGCCTGCTCTGCCTCACGCTTGGTCCCGCGGAACCCTCGCACGACGCGGGAGCGCCTCCCCGTGAGCGGATCACGGCCGGCTTCGACCGCCAGCTCCCAGTAGCCCGCCCGGCCCTTCACCGCCCGCATCGTTCCCCGCACGACGGCGGACAGTAGCGAAAATGGCGGACAGTCTGGCGGACACTCGGGTGTTCGCCCACCATCTGGGAGTCTGTCAGCTCACCACACCCTGATTATGCAGGCTTTATCCGGCGCCCCCGGCAGGATTCGAACCTGCGACCGGCGGATTAGAAGTCCACTGCTCTGTCCAGCTGAGCTACGGAGGCGTGAGGTGAGACGGTACCCGCGCAAGCAGTGCGGGTACCTCTACGCTCCTCGCCCGGGAGGAGGTCTTCATGGCGCGAGCCACCGAGAACATCGATCAGCTGCGCGGCACCACCTGGCTGGTGACCGAGGTGGCGGGACGTCCGATCGGCCCCGGCAGCTCGCTGACCTTCGGCACGCAGGGTGACCTCACGGGCAGCGGCGGGATCAACCGCCTCCGGGGTTCGTGGTCGAGCACCGCCACCAGCGTCCACGTCGGTCCCCTCGCCGTCACCCGGATGGCCGGTCCTCCTGAGCTCATGGAGCAGGAGTCGTCGGTGCTCGAAGCGCTTCAGGGCGACCTGTCGATGGCGCTGCGCGGCGACGAGCTCACGCTGGGCAGACTGACGCTGCGCCGGGAGCGGCCGGCCCGGGTGGTGCAGGGCACAGTCGGCTATCGCGAGCGCAGGGTTCTGCCACCCGAAGCGGTCGTCATCGTGACCGTCAGCGATGTCTCCCAAGCTGACGCGCCGGCCACGATCATCGGCCAGCAGCGCATCGACGGCGCCTCGGGGGTCCCGGTGCCCTTCCGCATCGAAGTGCCGACCGGGTCGATCGATCCGCGCCACACCTACTCGCTGTCAGCGCGCATCACGGTCGACGGCGCCTTGCGATGGATCACCGACACCCACGTGCCCGTGCTCACGCGGGGCGCACCCGACGGTGCCGACCTGATCCTGGTCGGCGTGCCTCCCGGCCCCGTTCGCTGACCCGCCGCCGGCCAACGTCGGCCCGCTCGAGCGCTCAGCTGAGCTGGGCGAGCGTCCGGCGCAACAGCTCGAGCGAGGTGATCACGGCGAACTGGCGCATCTGCTCGCGGTCACCAGGCAGGCGAGCGGTCGACGACCGCACCGAGCCGTCCGGCAGGGCGATGCCGATGTGAAGGGTGCCGACCGGTTGGCCATCCTGCTCGGCCGGTCCCGCCACGCCGGTCAGGGCCAGGCCGACGTCGGCCCCCAGCACGCGTCGCGCCCCGGTCGCCATCTGCTCGGCGGCGCGCGTCGATACCACCGGCCCGGGATCGACGCCGAGGAGGTCGAACTTCACCTCACTCGCATACGACACGATCGAGCCCCGCAGCACCTCGCTGGCCCCGGCCACACCGGTCAACCGGGTCGCCACCATCCCGCCCGTCACCGACTCGGCCAACCCGAGCGAAAGGCCCCGGCGGCGCAGCGCGTCCAGCACGACGGACTCCATCGTCTCGCCGTCGACGCCGAACACGAGATCGCCGACGCGCTCTCGCACCCGGGCATCCCAGCGGTCGATGATCGTCGTTGCCGCGGCGACATCGGCCGCCTTGGCCGTGAGCCGAACCTTCAGGCCCTCGATGCCGCTGGCCAGGAACGCCAAGGTCGCCTCACCGGTGTCGTCGAGCTCGGCGATGACCCCGGCCAAGCGCTCGTTGAGGCCGCTCTCGCTCTCGCCCCACGTGCGCAGCACCCGGCTGACGATCGCCGCCGTCTCGCCGGATCGCTCCTGAAGGTCAGGCAGGATCGACCGTTCGACCATCTCTCGCATCTCGTGCGGCACGCCGGGCACCGCGTAGATGACCTTGGCGCCGACCGGGCAGACGAGGCCGGGCGCCGTCCCCCGTCGCTGCTCGATGATGGACGCACCCGCGGGGACGTCGGCCTGTCTCAGGTTGTTGTCGGGCATCGTTCGTCCCCGAGAGGAGAACATGAGCCTGATCACGTCGGCGATCTCGTCGTGGCGCACGAGCGCAACGCCCATCACCTCGGCGATGGCGTCGCGGGTGATGTCGTCGTGCGTCGGACCCAGACCACCGCACACGATGACGGCGTCGCTGCGATCGAGGGCCAACCGCAACGCCCCGACGATGCGGCCGAGGTTGTCCCCCACCTTCGTCTGGTAGAGCGAGTCGATGCCGGCCAGCGCGAGCTGCTCGCCGATCCACGACGAGTTCGTGTCGACGATCTGGCCGAGCAGCAGCTCGGTGCCGACGGCGACGACCTCGCAGCGCAGTGCCACCTCAGTGCGCCAACTGCGCCGACGCATGCTGGCGAGCGTCGAGGAGGTACCGCGCTCCGGTCACCATCGTCAGCGCCACGGCTACCCACAACGTGGTGAGCCACAGCCACGTCACCTCGGCGGTGGGCGGGAACAGGGCGAAGGCGACGGCGAACTGCTGGACCACGGTCTTCAGCTTCGCAGCACGCCGGGCAGGGACAGTCACGCCCTGGCGGCTGGCCATCGAGCGGTAGATGCTGATCGCCAGCTCGCGGGCCAAGATGATCACCACCGGCACCACCGGGAACACGCCGACGTGCACCAAGGCGAACATGGCGCCCAGCACCAACACCTTGTCGGCCAAGGGATCGAGAAACGCCCCCGAGCGCGTCGTGCCGTAGCGGCGGGCGAGGTAACCGTCGATCCCGTCGGTGAGGCAGAGCACGGTCCACAGCGCGAACGCCGCCCACGAGCCCTTGCTGCCATCGATCATGGCGAACAGCACCGGCGACACCAGCAGTCGACCCACCGTGATGACGTTGGCCCAGGTGGCGATGGCGTCGGGGGTGTGGGTCATGGCACCACGGCCTCGGCCACGATGTCAGGCCCCATGGCATCGACCACCACGACCCGGGCGAACGAGCCCACCGCGAGGTGTTCGGGCACCTGCACGACACCGTCGATCTCGGGCGCCTCTCGATGGCTGCGACCGACACCGGGCTCGTCGACCAGCACCTCGATCTCGCGCCCGATCAGGTCGTCACGGCGAGCCGCGGTGATCCGGTCCTGCAGCTCGCGCAGCTCGGCCAACCGCTCGTCCATCAGCGGCCGCGGCACGGCACCATCAAGATCGACGGCATACGTGCCGGCCTCGGCCGAGTAGGCGAAGAACCCGCACCAGTCGAGCTGCGCCTCCTCGACGAAGGCCAGGAGCAGGTCGTGGTCGGCCTCGGTCTCGCCCGGGTAGCCGACGATGAAGTTGGAGCGAAAGGCGGCGTCGGGCTCGCGGTTGCGGATGTCGGTGATCCGGCGCACGAACCGGTCGCCGTCACCCCATCGGCGCATGCGCCGCAGCAGCGGCTTGCTGACGTGCTGGAGCGAGAGGTCGAAGTAGGCGACGCCGGTGGCACAGATCGCATCGATCAGGGCATCGGTCAGATCCGACGGGTACAGGTACAGCAGCCGGGTGCGATCGACCTTCGCCGCGACGGCCTCGATCAGCGCCACGATGCTTCCGGCCCCCAGCCCGCTCACGTCCTTGCCGTAGCTCGCCAGGTCTTGAGCCACCAGCACGATCTCGCGGGCCTCGAGCTGGTCGACTTCGGCCAGGATCGACTCGGGCGTCCGGCTTCGCTGCGGCCCACGGAAGCTGGGGATCGCACAGAAGCCACAGGTGCGGTCGCAGCCCTCGGCCACCTTGACGTAGGCCCAGGGTGCCGTTGCCTTCGGGCGGGGCAGGTTCAGCAAGTCGAGGCTCGGCACCGCCTGCTTGCGGGTCGACAGGGTGACCGGCACCCCGAACCCGCGCACGGCATCGACCTCGGGCAGCGCGTCGGCCAGCTCGGATCCGTATCTCTCAGCCATGCAACCGGTCACGATCAGCTTGGCGGTGCGCTTGCGCTGGCCGTCGAGGGCCAGGATCGTGTCGATCGACTCCTGGCGCGCCTCCTCGATGAAGGCGCAGGTGTTGACCACGACGAGGTCGGCGTCCGCGACCGAACCCGCCTCGACCATGCCATCGGCCACGAGGGTGCCGATGAGCTTGTCGGAGTCGACTTGGTTCTTGGGGCAGCCGAGGGTCTCGACGTAGTACCGCTTCGGCATCGGAGCGAGGCTAGTGCCGCAGCCCCTGTCTCCCCCGGCGCCGGTCGTGGGCCGGTGGAGCTCGGGCAACAGCTTGTGCGGCGAATGCGGCCCAGGTCCCCCTTCAGCGCACACGTTGAGCTCAGACCCCGGGCGAGGGCGTGGCCGGGAGTGCTCAGTAGTTCAGGGCGAGACCCGGGTAGGGCCAGCGCATCGAGACCAGCTTCCCGGTGGAGGCCAGCGTGATGTACGCCGTGCGCAGGTCGGGTCCGCCGAAGCAGATGTTGGTGGTGAGCAGGTCGCCGGTGGGGACGTGCTGGAGGATCTCGCCGTCCGGCGCGATCACCGTGATGCCGCCGTTGACGATCGTGGCCACGCACACGTTGCCGTCACCGTCGACGGCGAGGCTGTCGAGGAGCTGGTAGCCGGGGAGGCCGCACAGGCAGTTGGTCGGGTCGAGCGGGCTGCCTTCGGCGATCACACCGGGACTCACGATCGTGCGCTGGTAGACGCGACCCTCGGATGTCTGGGCCCAGTACAGCTTGGTGCCGTCGGGAGAGAGCCCGATCCCGTTGGCCTGGTTGACCGGGAAGACGACCTCGGTGATGGACGAGCCGTCGGGCTGCGCGTAGTAGATGCCGGTGACGTCATGGGAGCGCCCGCGTCCGATGCCGAGATCGGTGAACCACATGCCCCCGGCGGCGTCGAACACGATGTCGTTGGGCGCGCACAACGGATGGCCGTCGCACTCGGTGTAGAGGTCCGTCACCGCGCCAGTGGCCGGGTCGACGCGCTGGATGCGGCCGCCGATGTAGCGATCGGGATCGAAGGGGCCGGGCAGCACCAGGCCCATCATCTCGACCTTGGTGAAGCACCCCCCGTTGTTGCAGAGGTAGATCGCGCCATCGGGGCCGACGGCCGCGCCGTTGGGTCCGCCTGCGATCTCGGCGATCGTCTCCTTGCGGCCGTCCGGATGGACCCTGGTGAGGCGGGGGCCGAACATCTCGACGAGCACCACGGTGCCGTCGGGCATGGCGATCGGCCCTTCCGGGAAGTCGAGTCCGGTGGCTACCTCGGTCAGCTCGGCCATGGGGCCCTCCACGTCGCGTCGTTGGGACGGGCGGACCGTAGTCCGCTCAGTGGTTCCCGGCCGGGTGCAGCCCCTCGAGCTCCTCCACCGTCATCATCACCGAGCGTGCCTTGGACCCCTCGCTCGGGCCGACCACACCCCGCTGCTCGAGCAGGTCCATGATGCGCCCGGCGCGGGCGAAGCCGATGCGGAGCTTGCGCTGCAGCATGGAGGTCGAGCCGAGCTGTGAGCGCACCACGAGGTCCATGGCCTGGCGCACGAGGGCCTCGTCGTCCTGATCGTCGCCGCCGATCGGAGCATCGGTGATGTCCCCCGTGTCGGCCGCCGACCCGGTGGCCGCGTCACCGCCTGCTGTCTCGACCCCGCTCACGTAGGTGACCTCGGGGGCCTGGCGGCGCCAGTGCCCGGTGACCTTGCGCACCTCTTCCTCGCTGACCCATGCGCCCTGGATGCGCTGCGCCACCGACGAGGCCGGCCCCAGCAGCAGCAGGTCGCCCTTGCCCACGAGCCGCTCGGCACCCTGCTGGTCGAGGATGACGCGGCTGTCGGCCAGGCTCGACACCGCGAACGCCATGCGGGCCGGGATGTTGGCCTTGATGACGCCGGTGATCACGTTGACCGACGGTCGCTGCGTAGCGATCACGAGGTGGATGCCAACGGCTCGAGCCATCTGGGCGATCCGGCAGATCGAGTCCTCGACGTCACGGGCAGCCACCATCATCAAGTCGTTGAGCTCGTCGACGACGATCACGATGAGCGGCAGGCGCTCGTAGGTGCGGTCGGTCCCGGGCTCGCCCCGCAGCTCACCCCGATCGAACGCGCTGTTGTACCCGCCGACGTCGCGTACGCCGACCTCATGCAGCAGGTCGTAGCGGCGCTCCATCTCCTTGACCGCCCACTGGAGCGCGTTGGCTGCCTTCTTCGGGCTCGTGACGACCTGGGTGAGCAGGTGGGGCAGCTTGTTGTACTGGCCCATCTCGACCCGCTTCGGATCGATGAGGATGAGGCGCACCTGCTCGGGCGTCGTGCGCATCAAGAGCGAGGTGATGATGCAGTTCAACCCGCTCGACTTGCCCGCCCCGGTGGCACCCGCGATCAGTAGGTGAGGCGTGGTGGCCAGGTTGATGAACACGGCCCGGCCGGCGATGTCCTTGCCGATGGCGACCTCGAGGGGCTGACGGGCTGCCTTGGCCTCGGGCGCGGCCATGAGGTCGCCGAGGGCCACGAGG
The DNA here is from genome assembly GCA_038244535.1 of Acidimicrobiales bacterium. Taxonomy (GTDB): domain Bacteria; phylum Actinomycetota; class Acidimicrobiia; order Acidimicrobiales; family Ilumatobacteraceae; genus JBBRTJ01. The sequence goes on from JBBRTJ010000004.1 coordinate 23,295, forward strand.
TGGCGGGCGTTGTTCGGCACCTCGACGCCAATCGCCGACCGGCCGGGGATGGGCGCCAGGATGCGCACGTCGGTGGCGGCCAGCGCGTAGGCGATGTCCTTGTTGAGCGCGGTGACCCGAGCCACCTTGACGCCGGGAGCCAGCTCGAGCTCGTAGCGAGTCACGGTAGGGCCGACGGTCATGCCGACGAGGCGCGTCTCGACGCCGTGGGACGCCAGCGCCGCTTCGAGGATCCGGCCCCGCGACTCGATGGCCTTGTGGTCGACCTCCTGCTCCGGGGTGACCGACAACAGGTTGGCCGGTGGGAGCTTCCACTTCCCCGGCTGGACGCCCGGGCCGAGGTCGATCTCGAGCTGCTCGAGCTTCGCGGCCCGGCCCTTGCCCGCCGAGTCACCCTTGAGCAGCTTGGCGCCCTTCGCCGTCGACGATCCGGCCGCCAGGTCCTCGGCGGCGACGTCGTAGACGTGCATGACCGGATGCCCAGCCAGCGCGGCCGGGGCCGCCGGGGTGGTGGCGTCGCCTCCGGCAACCTGCCGCTCGCTGTCGAGCTGCGTGAACGCCGCCGCCGCTCGACGGGCCGCCGACAGCGGCGGCCCGACGCGTCGAGCCGTTCCCCCGGCGATGCCCCTGATCGACCAACCAGTGACCACGATGAGCGCGCCGATGCCGACGGCGACCAGCACGACGGCGGCGCCCGGTGTCGAGATCACCGATGCCAGAGGACCGGCGACGAGGGCACCGATCCAGCCCCCTGCGGCCCGCACGTCATCGACGGCGCCGGGCAGGTCGGTGGGACCATTGGCCAGGTGGGCGAGGCCGAGCACGACGGCGGCGATGATCGATGAGCCCGCGGCCAGGCGGGGCCTCAGCGCACTGCGATGACCCCAGGTGACGAGCGCTCCGATCACGACGAGCACGATGGGCAGCACGAAGCGGCCGATGCCGACGAGCGCCCCGGTCGCGATGTCGAGGGCCACGAGAACGGCGCCGCCGACACCGACCACGGCCAGGCCGACCAGGACGCCCAACACGATGAGGCCGAGGCCGATCAGCTCCCGCCGGTGCAACGCGAGCAGCGACGGCGACGCCGGGCCGGACGGGCGGGGGGGACGGGCCGACGAGCGGCCGGTTGACGACGAGCCACCCCGTTTGGCTCGCGCCGCCGACGACGCGGCCGGCGGCCGGGAGCGGCTGGCTGACTTGGCTGCGGGCATGGCACCACCTGGGATCGGGTTCCTCCGCCCGCTCGCTCCTGCCGAGACTACCGAGTGACCTCGGGGCTCGCGGTGATGTCTGCCCCTCACCGCTCACCGGGCCCCGGTGGCACCGCCCATCAGGGGACGGTCGTGGTCGGCTCACCCTCGGGTGCCACCGACAGCAGGGAGCCCGTCGGGCCGTACAGCACGTTCAGCACGCCCCCCCTGGACGAGCGCGACTTGAGCCCCCACACCGTCGCGAGATCAGGTGTCCGAACGATCGAGGTCTGGGTGACCTCGCTGCCGGGGAACTTCTGCTGCGTGTCGAGCACGAGCTTGCGGCCGATGTCGAGCGAGACCCCGCCGAGGGTGAACGGCGTGCCGCCCACTTGCTGCTTGGCGCCTGGGTCGCCGAGGCCGTTCGCAGTGAAGAAGTAGGCGACCTCCTCGGTGTCGCTCACGGCCACGAACAGGTTGACCCCCTGGGGAGTCGTGTTGATCTCGGTGTAGCGCTGGGATCCCCCCAACGACGCTTCAACGGCCGCCACGGCCGCCGGGATCAAGTCGACCTGGAGCTTCGTCGTCGTCAGCACCCGCGGGCTACCACCGCCTCCGCAAGCGGCGAGCCCGAAGGCCATCGCCAGCACCACCAAGACGCCGACGACTGCCCAGCGGGGCCGATCGCCGGGCGACGACCAGACGTGCACGCCGCCCTAGGCCTCCATCACCACGGGGACGATCATCGGCTTGCGCTTGGTGCGGTCGCTCACGAACTTGCCCGCGGCCCGGCGCACGGCCTTCTCGAGGCCCTCGATGTCACGCGTGCCCGACGCGAAGGCCCGCTGGACGGCGACCGCAACTGCCTCGCATGCCTCGTCGATCAGATCCTCGGCCTCGGGTGCGTACACCCAGCCCCGAGTGATCACCTCGGGTCCGGTGATCACCTCGCCGCTCTCGGTGTCGACGGCGACGATGACCACCACGACGCCCTCCTCGGCCAGCACCCGGCGATCGCGCAGCACCCCTTGGCCGACGTCGCCGACGATGCCATCGACGTACAGGTAACCGGCCGGCACTCGGCCCGCCATCGCCGCCCCGGCGTCGCCGAGCTCGACGACGTCGCCGTCCTCACAGACGAGCACGTTGGAGCGAGGCACGCCCATGATCTCGGCGAGGTGGGCGTGGGCCTGCAGGTGACGCAGCTCACCGTGGATCGGGATGAACCACTCGGGCTGGGTGATGGCCAGGAGGAGCTTGAGCTCGTCGGCCTGGGCGTGACCGGTGGCGTGGACGTCGGCGATGCCGCTGTGGACCACCTCGACGCCGGCCCGCACGAGCCCGTCGATGACCCGGTTGACGTTGGACTCGTTGCCCGGGATGGCGTGGCTGGACAGGATCACGGTGTCGTGGTCCCCCAGCTTCAGGCGGCGGTTCTCGCCCTGGGCCAAGAGCGACAGCGCCGACATCGGCTCGCCCTGCGAACCCGTCGAGATCACGCACACCTGGCCCGGCTCGAACCGATCGATCTCCTCGACGTCGATCAGCGAGACCTCGGGGATCTTGAGCAGTCCGAGCTCACGGGCGAGGCGCACGTTCTTCTTCATCGACAGCCCCAGCGTGGCCACCACCCGGCCGCTGGCGATGGCCGCATCGGCGATCTGCTGGATGCGGTGGATGTGGCTGGCGAAGCTGGCGGTGATGACCCGACGACCGGCCAGGCCGGCGAACAGCTGGCGCAGCACGGCGCCGACGTCGCGCTCACTCGGTGCGTAACCCTTCTCCTCGGCATTGGTCGAATCGGCCATCAAGAGGCGGATGCCGGGACCGTCGGCGAGGGCCCCGATGTGGGCCAGGTCGGTGCGACGGTCGTCGACCGGGGTCAGGTCGATCTTGAAGTCACCCGAGTGGAGGACGATCCCCTGGGGCGTGTGGACGGCGGTGGCATAGGCGCACGGCACCGAGTGCGTGACGGGGATGAACTCAACGTCGAACGGGCCGATGCGGCGACGCTCGCCGTCGGCCACGGTGATCAGCTCGGTCCGGCCGAGCAGGCCCGCCTCCTCGATGCGGTTGCGGGCCAGGCCGAGCGTCAGCGCCGATCCGAACAGCGGGAACGACAGCTCACGCAGCAGGTAGGACAGCGCGCCGACATGATCCTCGTGGCCATGGGTCAGGACGGCGCCGACGATGCGGCTGGCGTTCTCACGCAGGTAGGTGAAATCGGGCAGCACGAGATCGATGCCGTGCATGTCGGCCTCGGGGAACATGAGGCCGCAGTCGATGAGCAAGATCTTGCCCTCGACCTCGATGCACATGCAGTTGCGCCCGATCTCGCCGAGCCCCCCGAGGAAGACGATGCGGACGGGATCAGCCATGGCAGGACCGTACTTCGGCGCCGTGCCCGCCGTGACGGCGTGCGGGTGGGAGGACCGGGGCTCCGCGGACCGTCACGCCGAGCGGGCGGCATTGAGCTGAGCCAGCACCTCCCGGGCGCGATCTTCGAGCCCGGCCGGCGTCGGGCCCATGGGAAGCCGGCACTCGCCCACCGGCAGCCCCAGCGTGCGCAGGATCGCCTTCGTCGGCACCGGGTTGGGCGCTTCGTCGCTCGTCTCGAACGCAAAGCTCGCCAACAAGCGCGCGTTCACGCTGCGGGCCGCCTCGACGTCGCCCTTGCCCCAGTGGGCGAGGAGCTCTTGGTGATCAGCCGCCGTCCAGTGCGTGGCCACCCCCACGACGCCGACGGCACCGATGGCCAGCAGGGGCAGCGTCAGGAGGTCGTCGCCGCTGTAGACCTCGAACCCGGCGGGAGCCTCGGCTACCACGCGTGCGGTCTCGCCGGGGTTCCCGGCCGCGTCCTTCAGGGCAAGCACGTTGGGAACGTCGCGGGCGAGGCGGAGCAGGGTCGCTGTGCTGATCTTGCGGCCAGTGCGGACCGGGATGTCGTACACCATCACAGGGAGGTGGGTGGCAGCCGCGAGGGCCCGGAAGTGACCGTCGAAGCCGGCCTGCGACGGCCGGTTGTAGTACGGGGCGACGGCCAGGATCCCGGCCACGCCGAGCTTGGTGGCCTCGACGGTCAGGTGGACGGAGTGCGCGGTGTCGTTGGAGCCCGACCCGGCGATGACGGGGATGCTCACCGCCTCGACCACTGCCGCCCACAGGCTGAGCTTCTCGTCGTCACTGAGCGTCGGCGCCTCGCCCGTGGTGCCGGCCACCACGAGGCCGTCGTTGCCCTGCTCCTCGAGCCACCGGGCGAGCTGCCGCGCGACGTCGAGGTCGAGCGCACCGGAGGCGTCGAACGGGGTCGCCATGGCGGTGAGCACTCCGCCGAACCGACCGCCCACTAGAAGCTCCCCTCCTTGGTCCGATCGATCCCGAGGGTCAAGATCAGGTCCTCGTGCAGCTCCATCCACACATCGTGGTACGAGTCGCACATCACGCCGGTGAACTGCTTGTGCTCACCGGCCTGGACCCGTGCCTCAGCGGCCGCCAGTCGGGGCTCGTAGGTGGCGTAGCGGGAGAGCACCGAGGCGAACTGCCCGCAGACCGGCGCCGCTTCGTTGTGCAGGTCGGTCAACCGGTCGATCACGACGGCGTCGTAGGCCGCATCGTGGTGGGCGTTCGGCTCGAGCGAGCCGTCGCTGCTGGGCTTGAGCTGCCACTCGCCGCACAGCTCCTTGAACCGCTCGTTGAGCACGAGGAACACCTCGTAGGACGGGCGCAGCCCGTCTCGGGACGCGGCGGCGTCGCCGTCGATGGCCGCCAGGTGGAGCGCCTTGCCTGCGGGAGTCAGCTGCCACAGCGACCGGTTCTCGCGAAACATCGCATGCTCGGTCGCCACGAGCGCCCGGAGCTCGGTCTCGACCACCTCGGCGTCGAGGCCGGAGAGCTCGACGAGCACCCCGGTGGTCGCGAACCCCTTCACCCGCAGCGAGTGCAGAACAACGAACGACGACGTCGATGCGGTCCCCATAGGACCCTTGAACCTACCAGCGCGCCGTCGTCAACTTCAGCGAGCTTGTGCGGCAAGCAGGGCGCAGGGGCCCGCACGACGCACAAGCTCGGCCTCCGCGGGGACCGAGTCAGTCGGCGGCGGCCACTGGTGCGTCGGCGTCCAGCGCGAACGCTCCGTACTCCTCGCCGGTGTCGACCCAGTCCTCGAACTGGATGACGTTGAGCTCCTCGAACCGGTGCCGCAACCAGCCGTCGGCGGCATCGAGCAGCCCGAGCTTCTTGCAGTTGGGGACGATCTTGGAAAAGAGCATCTGCTGGAACAGGCCCCGCGTCGGGTCGGCCAGCACGAACGGCACGATCTCGCGCGGGTTGATCCCCATGCGGTCCCACACCTCCTGCTGGAGGAAGCGGTCACGCATCCGTACGGCGGCCTCGAACGCGAACTCCTGGCGCTCGCGGATCTCGGCCGAGCTCATCTGGTCGTAGACCTCCTTCAGGCTGAGCACCCCGAAGGCCACGTGGCGAGCCTCGTCGCTCATGACGTAGCGCAGGAGCTGCTTGAGCAGCGGCTCGGTGGTCATCTGGTGCATGAACCCGAACGCCGCCAAGGCGAGTCCCTCCACCATGATCTGCATGCCGAGGTAGGTCATGTCCCAGCGGCTGTCGTTGACGATGTCGTCGAGCAGCAGCCCGAGGTGGGCGTTGATCGGGTAGTGACCCGACAGCTTGGTGTCGAGGTACTTGGCGAAGACCTCGACGTGGCGAGCCTCGTCGACGACCTGGGTCGAGGCGTACAGCTTGGCGTCGTACCACGGCACCGTCTCGACGATCTTGGCGGTGCACAGCAGCGCGCCCTGCTCGCCATGGAGGAACTGGCTGAGGGTCCAGTTCTGGCTCTGCACGCCGAACTCGATCCACTCCTTGTCACCCCACTTCTCGACCGGGGTGCCGATGTAGTAGCTGGGGTCAGCGCCGATCCCCGCGCCGGCCATCGCCTGGTTGGCCATGACCACCGCGACCTGGTCGACCTCGGTGTCCCAGGGCAGGTCGGTCTCGCCGTTCCACTGCCCGGTCTTGGCCTTCTCGTAGAGCCTGCGCAACGGGGGCCGGCTGAGGCTGTAGTCCCACGTGAAGATGGTGTCGGCGTTGTTCGTCACGACGTGGTCGACGGCATCCACGTCGTGGTTCGTGATCGACAGGATCGCTTCGACGTCGTCGATCTGGGCGCGACCGATCAGGTCGTCAGTGGCAGTCATGGCTGGGAAGTACCTCCGGTGGAGCCGGTCCCGGTGAGCGGGAACGCCGGCAGGATGAACAGGCGGGTGAACTCGGTGGCTGATGCAACGTCGGTCAGGTCAACGTGCTGGGACGGGACGAGGAAGTAGAAGATGACGACCCGGGAGAGCCATTCGGACAAGCGAGCCGAGGCCTGGGGCCCGATGTAGGGGTCGAACCATGGCGACAGGAGCTCGATGGCGACGTCGATGATGCGCGGGAGCCCGTCGATGGTGAGCTCGGCCACGACCTGACCGGGCTCCGAAGCGAGCGCCACCTGGAGGTGGACGTCGTCGTGCAACGCGATGGATGCCTCGACCAGACCCCGGACCACGAGGTCCTCGAACCCGTCGGCTCCGGCGAGGCGTTCGGTCAGCGACGCGAAGAACTCGGCGATCGAGCGGACCCGCAGCGCCTCGAACATCCGGTCGCGACCACCCGGGAACAAGCGGTAGAGGGTGGCTCGGCTGACCCCAGCCTCGGCGGCCACGTCGTCGACGGTGACCCTGGCCCTGCCCCAGCGCTCAGAGCAGTCCCTCAGTGCGTCCAGCACCCGATCCTCGACGCGGTGCGTCTCGAGCGGTCCCTGCACCCCCATCGGTGAGACGATAAGACGAAAAGCGTCTCAGTGTCAAGGACCGTCAGGGCCAGCGCTCCTGGGCCCGAACGGATCGGCCACGACACCGAACTGCGCAGCATCCGGGGACGCTCCGCAACGGTTCCGGGCGCGAACGGCACCGACCACGGGCTCCCACCGTGCGATGCAGGCGCCGTGCCTCCCCACGGCCTCCACATAGGGCCGGAGCACGGTGGGCGCCGGTATCGTCAGCCGACAGGGGCGAGCGGTCTCGGGTGTTGCCAACGCCCTGCGTTGGAGGCACAGGTTGTAGCGGTGGACGGCGAACCAGTAGTCGATCTGCACCTTTGCGTCGGGGCGCAGCGACGTCTCCCCCGCGGCGGCTGGTGGGGCAGGCACAGGTCCGCTTGACGAGCCGGCCGCCACATCGCTGCGGGTGGGAGGCGCCGGCCGCACCGTGGTCGCCGACCCGCGGCGGGTCCCCGTGTCCGTCGCCGTCCCCGGAGCAGAGGGGACCGAAGCGGATGCCGCCTCCTCTGCACCAGTCTGGTCGCCAGTGACTTCGGCGGTCCCGGGGAGCTCCGTCGAACCCGAGCCTGCTGCGTCGGCCCACCGATCGCCGGCAGGACCGACGAGTATCAAGGTTCCGTCGGCCAGCACCATCGGCGCCGGTGCCGAGCTCGGAGCATCGACCGATCCGGCCGGGGCGGACGACGGCGTGGCCACCACTCGATCGCCCGGGCCCGATGCGAGCACACCGATCACGACTGCAGCCGCGGCGGCCACGATGACCACCACTCGTAAGGCCCCCACGGGCCGACGACGCCGGGGGGCGAGGTCACACAGCTCCACGGTGGTTCGCTCGACGCGGGGGCCACCGACCGCGAACCAGCGCTCGACGTCGGCCGACGCCGACGGTGCCGACTGATCGAGCATCTGATGGCGGGCCCGAGCCAGCACCGCCTCGATCGCCTCATCCGGACCGCCGATCGGGTCGCTCGCCCGCTTCGCCTTCCGTGCGGTTGTGGTCGTGCCGGACTCGGGACGCTGTCGGTTGTCGTCAGGTGAGTGGTGGGGTCGCAGCTCCATCGTCCGTGGTGTCCAACGCCCCAGCAGAGGCGAGGGGTACGTCCAACCCCAACCTTCGCCTGATCGCCGCCAGGCCCCGACGCTGCAAGGCCTTCACGGCCCCGGGACGCTTGCCGACGATCTCGGCGATCTGCTCGATCGTCAGGTCGCCGACGATGCGAAGCAGCAGCACCTCGCGCTGGTCTGGGACAAGTTGTTCGATGAGCGCGACTGCATCGAGCGAGCCCATGCGAGACATGGCGAGCTGCTCGGATGCCGGCTCGTGCTCGCCGGTGAACGGCGCGTCGCCCATGGGCTCGGTCACTGGTCGGCGCTTGGCCCGGCGCCGTTCGTCGATGAAGAGGTTCCGGGCGATCGTGAACAGCCACGCCCGCAGTTGGGCTTCGCCGCCCTCGAAGCGGTCGAGGCCCCGGAACGCTCGGAGGAACACGTCGTTGGTCGTGCCATCAGGGTCGAGGGCCGCTTGCGTGCGCAGGTAGGCGGCGATCGGACGCGAATGATCGGTGAAGATGCGCTCGAAGGCCCACGCGTGACCGGCACGAGCGGAGCGCAGCACCTCGTCGAAGACCACCTCGGTCCCGGTGCGCGACTGGCGCGCCGAGAGGGCGGCCAGTTCAGCACCAGCGACGTACACCACCTGGCCGCTTGCGGCACCGGTCGCCCCAGCGGCCGGGACCACGCCATGGGGCGTCACTCTGAGAGCTCAAGATCGGCAAAGCGCGAACGCAGGTCCTTCTTGGAGAACTTGCCCACCGAGGTCTTTGGCACCTCGTCGATGAAGATCACCCTGTCGGGGAGCTGCCACCGCGCCACCTTCGGACGCAAGAAGTCGAGCACCTCGGCTTCGGAGAGCTCGGCGCCGGGCTTCACCACCACGCAGGCGACTGGGCGCTCCGACCACTTGGGATGGGGGACGCCGATCACCGCGGCCTCGGCGACCAGCGGATGGGCCATCAGCTCGTTCTCGAGCTCGACCGAGGAGATCCACTCACCGCCGGACTTGATGAGGTCCTTCGTCCGGTCGACCAGGCGGATGTAGCCGAGCGGATCGATCGTGGCAACGTCACCGGTGCGCAGCCACCCGTCGGCCGTGAACGAGTCAACCGTCGTCGGGTCGTTGTAGTACGCCGCGGCGATCCAAGGCCCCTTGACCTGGAGCTCACCACTCGCGATGGCGTCCCACGCGACACTCGTGGTCGTTCCAGGTTCGACGATGCGGGCATCGACACCCACCGCGGGAAGGCCCTGGGCGGCGCGGACGTCGTCGAGCTCGACTTCGGTCTTCCCTTCGGCCGCCGCCGTCGTGACGTGCCCGATCGAAGCGATGGGGCTGGTCTCGGTCATGCCCCAGGCCTGCAGAATCGGGAGGCCCAGCTGCTCCCGGTACCCAGCTGACAGCGCCTTGGGCACCGCGGAGCCGCCGCAGACGATGGCCCGCAAGGACGACGTGTCGCGCCCGGCGAACAGCGGCAGCGCACCCATCCAGATCGTCGGCACGCCGGCAGCCACGGTGACGCCTTCGGTGACGACGAGCTCGACGATGGCCGCCGGCGACAGGTCGGGGCCAGGCATGACGAGCGATGCCCCGGAGGCGACCGCTGAGTGGGCCAGCCCCCAGGCGTTGGCGTGGAACATGGGCACCACCGGCAAGATGACGTCGGACTCGCAGGCACCAAGGGAGTCGACAGTCATGCTGCCGAGGGTGTGCAGGTAGCTCGAACGGTGCGAATACACGACACCCTTTGGGTTGCCGGTCGTGCCGGACGTGTAGCACATGGACGCAGCCTGCCACTCGTCCTCGACGTGGAACTCGACTGGCTCGGCGGCAGCGAGGAGCTCCTCGTAGTCGTGCAGCTCGAACCCGGCGGCGTCGTCGGGCACCTCGCCCTTGCCGTCGTCCATGATCACGACCTGGCGGACGGTGGTGAACGTCTTCAACAGCGGGAACAGCAGCGCCGTCAGTGAGCGGTCGACGAACACCACGTCGTCCTCGGCGTGGTTGGCGATGTAGGTCAGCTGGTCGGGGAACAGCCGGATGTTGAGGGTGTGCAGGACCCGGCCCGTGCACGGTGCCGCGAAGTACAGCTCGAGGTGGCGGCTGGTGTTCCACGCGAACGTGGCCACGCGGCCGAGCGGCGGCACGCCGAGGTGGTCGAAGACACCGCCGAGGCGGCGGGTGCGCTCGGCCCAGGAGGCATAGGTCGTGCGCTCGACGCCGGTGCCGGTCGCGGTTGCGATGCGCTTGTGACCGAAGAGCCGCTCGTTGCGCTCGAAGAAATGGGTGAGCGCCAGTGGATGGTCCTGCATGAGACCGCGCATCGCACCTCCTGTCCATGTGGCCTGACGGCACGTCGACTGAACCCTGCCCGCGATGAACAAAGCAGGAGCCGACCCCGTTGTTGGTCTCCCCGCACGAACTGTATGGCACCGGTCAAGCAATCAGAGCACCGGGCGACTTGCCGAGCGGGCGGTTCGTCGCCTAGGCACGCCCGGTGGATGCGACCGTCGAGGAGCCCGAGCACGCCTCGGTGGGGTCGCATCGCTCCCGGCTGGCCACGTTGTTCATCCCCATCAGCGGGTTCGTCATCGCCGGGTACACGGGCACGATCTTGTTCTCGAAGCTGGTCAGCAGCAACCCCACCCTGCTGATCGCGCTCAACCCCCGGCTGCGCCACCTCCTGCTCGTCGTGGCGGCCGGGATCTCGCCCTGGAGCTTCTTCATCGTGGGCTTCCTCGCTCTCGTGGCCCCCGATCCCCTCTACTTCCTGCTGGGCCGCTGGTACGGCGAGCGCGGCCGTGCGTGGATGGAGGAGAACGCTGGTGGCCTGCCCTTCTACGTGCGGTGGATCGAAAAGGCCTTCGACCGCGCCGGGGTCGTGCTCGCCTTCGTCATGCCGAGCGCGTTGGTCTGCCTCCTGGCCGGCGCCCGGCGCATGTCCCCCCGCCTGTTCTGGACGCTCGACATCACCGGCACGATCGCCCGCCTGCTCCTGGTGTGGTGGCTGGGCAACGCGCTGAAAGGCCCGCTCGACGTCGTGCTGGACTGGGTGAACCGCTTCCAATGGCCGCTCATGATCATGTTCTTCGTCATCGTGGCCGTCCAGGTCACCAGGTCGAGCAAGCGGCAGGGACCGATCATCGAAGAAGTGGTCGTGGGCGCGGGGAGCGATCTCGAACCGCAAGGGGACCCGAGCACCGCCATCGACAACGAGCAGTAGCGTGCCGACGATGCATCGAGGCGTCGCGGTCATCACTGGTGCATCCAGCGGCATCGGGGCGGCCACCGCCGTGCGGCTGGCGGCCGAGGGGTTCGAGCTCGTCCTCGGCGCACGGCGCCTCGACCGGCTCCGGGCCGTAGCGGAGCCGCTCGGTGCCCTCGCCCTGCCCCTCGACGTCACCGACCCCGCGTCGGTCGAGTCGTTCTGTGCTGCGATCCCCAGCTGCTCCGTGCTCGTCAACAACGCCGGCGGCGCGCTCGGCGCCGACCCGGTGGCCGCCGCCGATGACGCCGGCTGGCTCTGGATGTACGAGGCCAACGTCCTGGGCACCGTCAGGGTCACCAGAGCACTGCTACCCGCGCTGATTGCGAGCGGGAACGGCCACATCGTGACCATGGGCTCCGTCGCCGGCCTCGAGGCCTACCCGGGCGGGGCGGGCTACAACGCTGCAAAGTTCGGGCTTCGCGCCGTCACCCAGGTGCTGCGAATGGAGCTGCTGGGCCAGCCCGTACGGGTCACCGAGATCGACCCGGGCGCCGTCGAGACCGAGTTCTCCCTCGTGCGCTTCGGGGGCGATGCGGGGCGAGCCGCCGCCGTGTACGAGGGCATGACCCCGCTCGTGGCCGATGACATCGCCGACTGCGTCGCCTGGGCCGTCACCCGCCCGGCGCATGTCAACATCGATCAGATCGTCGTGAAGCCGCGAGATCAGGCCACCGCCCGCATGATGCATCGCCGGCCATCGCCGGACTGACCGCGCCCTCGCCCGCCGATCACCGCACCGCACAGCACTGACCGAACCGAACCGACCGCACTGACCGCACCGAACTGCACCGCGCACTGACCGAACCGACCACACCAGGAGCAGCGCATGATCCAGCGCCCCGTGTTCACCGGCGTCGCCGTTGCCCTCGTCACCTTCTTCGACGAGCACGGCCACATCGATGCACCAGCAACCGCTCACCATGCCGTGCACCTCGCGGGGCGTGGGGTTCGTGCCGTGGTTGTGGCCGGCACCACTGGCGAGGCCGCCCACCTGTCGATGAAGGAGCGGTTGACGCTCCTCGACGCCGTGAGGGCCGCGGTGCCCGCCCAGGTCCCTGTGGTGCTTGGCACCGGCGGTCTGGCCCCGGGCGTCAGCGTGCCCGACCTGACCCGGCGAGCCGCGGCTCACGGCGCGGCCGCCGCGCTCACGTTGTCACCGCACCACGGCGACGTCCGCGAGTTCTACGGCGAGGTCGTCGCCGCCGCCGGCGCCATGCCGGTGCTCGCCTACCACTGGCCCCACATCTCGCCTCCAGGCATCACGATCGAGGAGCTGAAGGCCCTCAAGGTCGCCGGCATCAAGGACTCGACCGGTGACCCGGCCCGCTTGCTCGACGAGCTCGTGCACGGTCACGTCCCGGTCTTCACTGGATCGTCGGCGCTGCTGCTGACCGCCGGCGCGCTTGGTTGTGCGGGCGCCATCCTGGCCGCCGCCAACCTCGAGCCCGAGCTCTGCGCCGATGCGTTCGCCGGCCGGGTGCAGGCGCAAAGGGACCTGCTCTGGGTCCACCACCTCGTCGCCGAGGGCGGGGCCAAGGCCATCAAGGAGGAGCTGGCCCGGCGCCACGGCACGAGCACCGCCAGCCGCTGAGCTCGACACCCCCTGAGCGCTTACACCCCGCGGCTCACTGCACCCCGCGGCTCACTGCACCCCGAGGATCGCTACACCCCGAGGATCGCGTCGAGCCCGACGGTCAGACCGGGTCGTCCTGCGACTTGCTTGACTGCCATCAGCACGCCGGGCATGAACGACACCCGGTCGTAGCTGTCGTGGCGCAGGGTCAGGCTCTGGCCCGACGTGCCCAAGATGACCTCCTGGTGGGCCACGAGGCCCCGGAGGCGCAGGCTATGGACGTGGATGCCTCCCGGGCCGACGCCACCTCGGGCCCCGGCCACGACCTCGTGCATGGTGGGATCGGGCGCCCACGACGACGATGCCGCAGCCATGCGCTGAACGGTCATCATCGCCGTGCCACTGGGGGCGTCGGTCTTGGCGTCGTGGTGCAGTTCGATGACCTCGTCGGTCTCGAAGAAGGGCGCGGCCAGCTCGGCGAAGCGCATCATCAGCACCGCACCGATGGCGAAGTTCGGTGCCACCACGCAGTTGGACGTGATGAACGCCGACCGCAGTGCTTCGAGATCGTCGACGCTGAGCCCCGTCGTGCCCACCACGGCGTGCATGCCCCTGGCCGCGCACCACGCGAGGTTCTCCATGGCGGCGGCACGGACGGTGAAGTCCACCACCACCTCGGCACCGGTGTCGACGAGGGCCTCGACCTCGGTCGACAGAGCGACGCCTTCGATCGTGCGGCCATCGCCATGGCGGTCAACCGCAGCGACCAGCTCGAGCCCCGGGTCGCCGGCGACCGCCGAGCACACCGTCGTCCCCATCCTTCCGGCTGCGCCCAGAACTCCGACCTTGATCGTCACGGCTCCGGACCGTACCGCCCCACCTGTGGTGTCTCGCCGATTTCATCTCTGGATCGGTTCTCGGTGCGCTCAGACGCATCGATGCGACGCATCAACCCCAGAATCGGCGGCGGCGACCAGGGGCCGGGCGGGGGCTACGCCAGCAGGGGCCGGAGATGCTTCGCCGACACCGGCCCTACGGCCGCGGCCGACCACGGCCGACCGAGGACCTCGTGGGCGACCCGGGCGACGTCGTCAGAGGTGACCGCACGGAACCGAGCCAGCTCCTCGTCGACGGTGAGCACTCGGCCATAGATCGAGAGGTGCTCGGCGAGGCGGGCCATCCGGCTCGTCGGGCTCTCGAGGCCCAGGACGAAGGCCCCGGCAACGTAGCCCTTGGCGACGTCGAGCTCGTCGGCCGTCAACCCGGACTCGATGACCTTCGCGACCTCGGACCGGATGAGCCCGACCACCTCGTCGAGGTGAGCGGGTTGCGTGCCGGCGTACACCGTGAACGTCCCGGCGTCGACGTAGGACGCCGTCGACGAGTACACCGAGTAGGCCAAGCCCCGCCGATCGCGCACCTCGTCGAACAGGCGACTCGACATCCCTCCGCCGAGGGCGTGGTGCAGCAGCTCCAAGGCCTCGGCATCGGGGTGGGCGTGAGGCAGGCCAGAGACGCCCAGGGCCAGGTGCACCTGCTCGCATCGCCGCCTCAGCACGGCCACGGCCCTCGGTGATGCCTCCGGCGCGAGCCTCGCCGGCCGGGAAGCAGCACTCGACGCCTTCGCTCCTCGACCAAGGCCACGCCGCCGCCGAGATCCATCGAGGTGGCGCTCGACGAGCCGCACGACCTCGTCGTGATCGACAGCCCCGGAGGCGGCGACGACGAAGTTGGACGGTCGGTACCACCGCTCGAAGAACGACCGCACCTCGGCCGCGGTGATGACCTCGACCGACTCGGCCGTACCCGCGGTCTCGCGGCCGAGCGGGTGCTCTGGGAACAACGACTCCTGCAGGAGCGAGTGGGCCCGATCCTCGGGCAGGTCGTCATCCATCCGCAGCTCCTCGAGGATGACCTGCCGCTCCGCCTCGACGTCATCGTCACGCAACGCCGGCGCCGTCACGACGTCTCCCATGAGCTCGACGGCAAGGGCGAGCTCGGTGGCCGGCACGCGGGCATAGAAGGCGGTCGCCTCCTTCATCGTGTAGGCGTTCATGTCGCCCCCGACCCGGTCGACGGCGGCCGAGATCTCTCGCCCGGAACGAGTCGCCGTCCCCTTGAACAGCAGGTGCTCGAGGAAGTGCGACACCCCGGACAGCTCCGTGGGTTCATCCCGGGCCCCGACACCCACCCAGACGCCGAGTGCAGCAGCGCGCGAGGTGGGCATCGCCTCCGTCACCACCCGGATCCCGGCCTCGGTGGTGGTGACGCGCAGCGCCGCCGGCTGAAGCCGGCGGCGCTGTGGTTGAGCTGAGGTGCGGCTCGAGCTGGTCAACGCGGGCGGGAGCGCCCACGGTCGCCGCGGCCGTTGCGACTGCGGTCGCCCTTCTCGCCGTCGCGACGGTCACCACCGGCATCGGCAGCGGGCGCCGGACCGAGATCGCCGTAGGCGGCGCGGGCCTCGCCTTCGAAGGTGTCCTCGAAGCTGACGGTAGCCACGTCGTCGGCGGCCGGAACCGGCCGGGGTGCCCGCTCAGAGGGCTCAGACCTCTCGGACCGCTCGGGGCGCTCAGACCGCTCGGGGCGCTCACCCTGGTCGGCGGCAGACGCATCTGGCCCGTCACCGACGGGAGCGAGGCTGACCTTGCCGTTGGGGTCGATGTCCTCGACCCGAACCTCGATCTCGTCGCCGAGATCGACCACGTCCTCGACCCGGTTGATCCGCTTGCCGCGGCCGAGCTTGGAGATGTGGATCAGGCCGTCACGGCCCGGGAGGATGTTGACGAACGCTCCGAACTTGGTGATGTTCACCACCCGGCCCATGTAGATCTCGCCGACCTTCGCGGTGGGCGGGTTGACGATGAGCTCGATCTGGCGGCGGGCCTCGTTGACCTTGCGCTGATCGGGCGAGCCGATCGTGACCGTGCCCACGATGCCGTCGTCGTCGACGGCGATGTCGGCGCCCGTCTCGCTCTGGATCGTGTTGATGACCTTGCCCTTCGGCCCGATCACCTCGCCGATCTTGTCGAGCGGGATCGTGAACGACGTGATCTTCGGAGCGGTCTCGCCGACCTCGGACCGGGGGGCCTCGATCGCCTCGTTCATCACGGCGAGGATGGCCAGGCGGGCGTCACGGGCCTGCTGCAGCGCCGCGGCCAAGACGTCGGCCGGGATGCCCTCGATCTTGGTGTCGAGCTGCAGCGCGGTCACGACATCAGCCGTGCCCGCCACCTTGAAGTCCATGTCGCCGAAGGCGTCCTCGGCTCCGAGGATGTCGGTGAGGGTCGTGTACTTGCCCTCGGCGAAGATCAGGCCCATGGCGATGCCGGCCACCGGCGCCTTGATCGGCACGCCGGCGTCCATGAGTGCGAGCGACGAGGCGCACACCGACGCCATCGAGGTGGAGCCGTTGGACGACAGGACCTCGGACACGAGGCGCAGCGTGTAGGCGAACTCGGCCTGGCTCGGTACGACGGGCAGCAGCGCCCGCTCGGCCAAGGCGCCGTGGCCGATCTCGCGGCGCTTGGGCGAACCCACGCGGCCGGTCTCGCCATTGGCCCAGGGAGCCATGTTGTAGTGGTGGAGGTAGCGCTTCGAGGTGACTGGGCCGATCGTGTCGAGCATCTGGTTCATGCGGGGCATGGCCAGGGTGATCACGGTCAGGACCTGGGTCTCGCCCCGCTGGAACAAGCCCGAGCCGTGGGCCGTGGGCAGCACGGCGACGTCGGCCGACACGGGACGCAGGTCGGCCGGGCCACGCCCGTCGATGCGCACGCCGGTCTCGACCACCCGCTTGCGCACCAGCTTCTTGGTGAGCGAACGAACCGCCTCCTTGATCTCCTTCTGGCGACCGGGGAACTCGTCGCCGAGCTCGGCAAGGGTCTCGGCGGTGGCGGCATCGGTGGCGGCGTTGCGATCAGCCTTGGCCGAGATCGTGATGGCCGTGGCCAGCTTGGGGGTGGTGACGGCCTCGACGCGAGCGAACACGTCGGCGCCGTAGTCGAGCACCGGGGTGTAGTCGAGCGGGGCCCGCACGCCGGCACCGGCGACCAGCTCGCGCTGGAGGGCGATCGACTGCTTGATCCACACCTTGGAGGCCTCGAGGCCGGCAGCGATGACTTCCTCGCTCACCTTGGGCGCCCCGCCCTCGTAGTAGGTCCAGGCCTTCTCGGTCCCGCCGGCCTCGACCATCATGATGGCGACGTCGCCGTCGGCGAGCTGGCGGCCGGCCACCACGAGCTCGAACGTGGACTGCTCGCCCTCTTCGTAGGTGGGGAACGGCACCCATTGGCCGTCTTGGCCATAGCCGATGCGCACGGCACCGATCGGGCCGTCGAACGGGATGCCCGACAGCATCAGCGCCGCAGAAGCTGCTTTGATGGCCAGCACGTCGTGGGGGTGCTCCTGATCGGCGCCGATGACGGTGATGACGACCTGGGTCTCGTTGCGGAACCCGTCCGGGAAGGCGGGCCGCAGCGGCCGGTCGATCAGGCGGCAGGTCAAGATGGCCTGCTCGCTCGGGCGACCTTCACGACGGAAGAAGGCGCCGGGGATCTTGCCGGCCGCGTAGGACCGCTCCTCGACGTCGATGGTGAGAGGGAAGAAGTCGATGCCGTCACGGACGCCCTTGGCGGCGTTGGCCGTGGCCAACAGGGTGGTGCGGCCCATGGACGCAACGACCGCGCCCATCGACTGCAGGGCGAACTTGCCGGTCTCGAAGGTGAGGTCCTTGTCGGTACCTGACACGTTCGTGGTGACCTTGGTGGATCCCGCCATAGCGGAGCTCCTTTCCGATCCCGCCTCGTGCGGGACCGATCTGGGAGCGGCAAGTCGGTTCCCAGTCGGCAACCCCTCGGACCGCCCGATCGGGCGGGGCCGGTGCGAGGGACCGGCGACTGACAACCGACCCTTGACCGCTCCGGTGTTGGGGTTCGGCACGGGCCGGCCAGATGGGCCGGCCCGTTGTGGGACTGCTAGCGGCGAAGGCCGAGCTTGGCGATGATCGTCCGGTAGCGCTCGATGTCGGTGTCCTTGACGTAGTCGAGCATGCGCCGGCGACGACCGACCAGCATCAGCAGCCCGCGTCGGCTGTGATGGTCCTTCTTGTGGAACTTCAGGTGCTCGGTGAGGTGGTTGATGCGCTCGGTGAGGAGTGCGATCTGCACCTCGGGCGAACCCGTATCGGTGGCGTGAAGCGCGTTGTCATCGATGGTTGCTTGCTTGTTCGGCAAGGAGAGATCGCTTTCTGTGGTCAGACGTCCCCGAGGGGGAGGTCGCGCCGGCCGGACGGCGGGCGCATCACGCCGCAGCACCTGGCCGCGACGGACCGCCGGATGTTACCAGCGCAGGGTGCCACTTCGCTGTCCTGGGCGGTTGCGATGACGAGCCGGACCTGGTCACCAGGTTGTGCGGTGAATGTGGCACAAGGCCCCTTCCGGCGCACAAGCCGAGATCCGCTCAGCGGAGCTCTGAGCTATCGGCGTCGGGTCGATCTCCGGCGCTGAGCAACCCCGATCGCCCCAGCGGCCCGGACCACTACCCAACTCCACTGGGTAGCGATTCGAAACCTATGAGTTGTGAATCGAAACCTTGCGCGACTACCTTGCCCGCCGTGTCTGCCCGTGACCCCCACTCCGATCCGGCGGAGAGCTCGATCGCCCGCGCCGTCGAGGTCATCGGGGACCGGTGGACGGTGCTCATCCTGCGCGACGCGTTCCGGGGCGTTCGGCGCTTCGACGAGCTCGCCACCGATCTCGGCATCGCCCGCAACCTGTTGGCTGACCGGCTGCGGCGGCTGGTCGACCAGGGGGTGCTGCAGAAGGTGCCCTACCAGGAGCGTCCCACCCGTTACGAGTACCGGCTGACGCCGATGGGCATCGACCTGAGCCCGGCGCTCGTGGCCCTCATGCTCTGGGGCGACAAGCATCGAGGAGGCGCCGAGGGACCCCCGCTGTCGCTCGTGCACTCCACGTGCGGCCACGAGCTCGACCAGGTCTTCCTGTGTCGCCACTGCGGCGAAGAGGTCACGGCGCTCGGCATCCGCGGCCGGCCCGGACCTGGAGCCAGGCCGGCGTGAGCCCGAGCGACCCGATCATCAGCCTGCGGGGCGTGAGCAAGAGGTTCTCGACCCGCAGGGGCGAGGTGCACGCCCTCGACGGGATCGACCTCGACGTTGCGCGGGGCGAGCTCGTCAGCCTCATCGGTCCGAGTGGCTGCGGGAAGTCCACGCTGCTGCGCCTCGTCGGCGGTCTGCTCGATCCCGATGCCGGCACCGTGACCGTCGAGGGCGCACCGCCCAGGGCGGCGCGGGCCACGAAGCACTTCGGGTTCGTCCCCCAGACCCCGGCGCTCCTGCCCTGGCGAACCGTGCGGCGCAACGTCGCCCTGCTCAGCGAGGTCAACCGCACCGCGGGGGGCAAGGTTGCGCTCACCACCGAGGTCACGCACGCGTTGCTCGACGAGGTCGGGCTCGGCGAGTTCCTCGACGCCTACCCGCACGAGCTGTCCGGTGGCATGCAGCAGCGCGTCAGCCTCGTGCGGGCCTTCGCCCTCGGCGCGCCGATCCTGCTGATGGACGAGCCGTTCGCGGCACTCGACGAGATCACCCGGGCCGAGATGCGCTACCTGCTCCTGCGGCTGTGGGAAGGCACCGGGGCCACGACGCTGTTCGTCACCCACTCGATCGCCGAGGCCGTGCTGCTCTCCGATCGGGTGGTCGTGCTGGCGGCGCGGCCGGGCCGCATCCAGGTCGTCGAGGACGTCACGCTCCCCCGGCCACGGCACGAGGCGCAGGAGGACGGGCCCGAGTTCGTCGAGCAGGTCCGCCGCATTCGCCACGCGCTCCTCCAAGGACGGTCGGCGTGATGCCAGCTTCGACGCGGACATGGCTGGCGCCGGTGCTCGGCATTGCCGTCTTCCTCGGCGGCTGGCAGCTGACGGTGAGGGCCTTCGGGATCGAGCCGTACAAGCTGCCGGCACCGAGCGAGATCCTTGGCGAGCTCATCCGTGGTTGGCACGGGTACCTCGACGACGCCATCGTCACCGGTCGCGAGGCGTTCGCCGGGTTCGTCGTGGCGCTCGTGCTGGCGCTGGTCGTCGGCACGCTCATGGCCCACAGCCGCGGGCTCGAGCAGGCCGTCTACCCGGTGGCCGTCCTCGTGCAGGTCACCCCGATCATCGCCTACGCGCCCGCCGTCGTCATCTGGGTCGGGTTCGGCTTCCGCAGCATCGTGATGGTGGCCGCCATCATCTGCTTCGTCCCCTTGCTGTTCAACACCGTCACGGGGCTGCGCTCGATCGACCCGGCCACCCATGAGCTCCTGCAGTCGGTCGATGCCAGTCGACGCGAGGTGTTCTGGCACCTGCGACTGCCCCACGCCCTCCCCTACCTGTTCACGGCCGCGCGCATCTCAGTCGGCCTCGCCCTCATCGGGGCACTGCTGGCCGAGGGGTATGCGCTGGTGACCGACGGCCTGGGCGTGTCGATCCTGCGCAACGCCAACCGCAGCAACGTCGTCGAACTGTGGGCCGACATCTACGCGACCGGCCTCCTCGGCGCCGTCGGCATCGCCACCGTCTCGATCCTCGAGCGGGTCACCCTGCGCTGGAACCCCCGACTCACCGACGCCTGATCCCCCGCCCACCCGCAACCAACCACCGACCACCACCGACCACCACCAAGTAACTGGAGCTCCCGGATGACTCGTCCCCGACCACTGCCCACCGCCGTCGCCTTGGCGCTCGCCGGCTCGCTCGTCGCTGCCGCCTGCGGCAGCAGTTCGAAGGCCGGCAGCACGACGACGACTGCGGCGCCCGCCGCAGCCACGACCACAGCTGCCCCGGCGACCACGGTCGCCGCCGGCCCTGGCCAGGTGACGACCGCGGGCATCCCCGCCGAGCGCTGCGCCGCCAACAAGGCCGCCGGCAAGATCACCTACCTGTCGGGCTTCGACTTCGCCGCGTCGGCATCGATCGTCGAGGTGATCGTGGCCAAGCAGAAGGGCTACTTCGACAAGATGTGCCTCGATGTCGACCTCAAGCCCAGCTTCTCGACCGCCAACTACCCGCTGATCGCATCGAACCAGGCCCAGTTCGCCTCCGGCGGTTCATACAGCGAGCTCGCCGACAACTCCAAGAACGGCCAGAAGCTGGCGGCGGTCGCGATCGATGGCAAGACCGCGATCAACGCGCTCCTGGTGCGCGACGACGGCAAGGTCACGACCCCGGCCGACTTGAAGGGCAAGGTGATCGGCATCAAGGGCGCGATGCCGCCGGCCCTCGTCGCCATGCTGTTCAAGGCCGGCCTGGCTGAGGGCAAGGACTACAAGGAGGTCGCTCTGCAGGGCTTTGACCCCAAGGTCCACCTGCAGCAGCCCATCGACGCGCTGCCCGTCTACAAGTCCAACGAGCCGGGCCAGCTCACCGCGGCTGGCATCGCCTACAAGCTCTTCGATCCCACCGCGGACGGCATCCCAGGCTCGTTCGGTGTCATCTACACGAGCCAGGACTTCATCGACAAGCACCCGACGGCCGCTGAGGACTTCGTGCGGGCATCGATGAAGGGGCTCGCCGACGCCATCGCCGACCCAGACGCCGCCGTCGACATGGCCGTGAAGCTCATCAACGCCAACGGCAACAAGAACTACCTGTCGATCGATGGCGAGCGCTTTCGCTGGAAGATCGAGTCCAAGGTCGTGACTGACAGCACCCCGAAGGGTCAGTCGGTCGGCATCATCGACCCCGCGCTCCTGAGGGCCGAGGTCGCCGCCTACACCCAGGCTGGGGTGTTCAAGACCGAGCCCGCCACCGACGGCACCTGGTCGGACATCGCCAAGGCCGTGTACGGACCCGACGGCACCGTCATCTGGCCGGCGAGCTGACCTGTCCCCGGCCGGTGGCGGTCGAGCTGACCGTCACTGGCCGGTCGAGGCGCGGGCTGCCTCGACATCGTGCTTCAGCTGCACGATCAACGAATCGATGCCGTCGAACTTGCGCTCGCTGCGCAGGAACGACACGAACCGCACCTTGGCCCGCTCGCCGTAGAGGTCGCCCTCGAAGTCAAGGAGGTGCGCTTCGAGCAGCGAGTGGTCCGCATGTTCGTAGAACGTCGGCCGCCGGCCGAGGTTGATGGCGCAAGCATGCGTGCTGTCGTCGGACCGCTCGTACACGCCGGCGTACACGCCATCGGCCGGCAGGCAGATGTGGTTCGGCACCTCGACGTTGGCGGTGGGGAACCCCAAGAGCCGGCCCCGCTGGTCGCCGGTCACGACGATGCCACGCGCCTCGAAGGGCCGGCTGAGGAGGCGGTTGGCCACGTCGACCTCGCCACCGGCCAGCGAGCGCCGGATCGCGGTGGACGACACCGGCTCGTCGACACCGTCGAGCCGGTCGACGAGCGGGAGCGGGACGACCTCGAAGCCGTGCACCGCGCCCAGCTCACGCAGGAGCGCAACGTTGCCCCGCCGCTGGTAGCCGAAGTGGAAGTCCTCACCCACCACCACGGCGCGGGTGCCGAGGCAGCCGACCAGCACCTCGTCGACGAAGGCCTCCGGCGCCTCGGCGGCGCGGGCCAGGTCGAAGTGGACCACGACCGTCGTGTCGACGCCCGTGGCGGCGAGCAGCTCGAGCTTCTGGTCGAGGTCGGTGAGCAACCGGGGAGCCGACTCGGGCCGGACCACCTCGGCCGGGTGCCGGTCGAAGGTGATGACCGCACTCTTGGCCCCCCGAGCGGCAGCCTCGCGACGAACCTCGGCTATGACCGCTTGGTGCCCGAGGTGCACACCGTCGTAGGCACCGATGGTCACCACGGTGCCCTCCGGCGGAGGCACCTGCCCGATGGTCTCGCGCAGCACCTGCATGGACGCGACGCTACTGGCCGTCGTCGCCCGCCAAGACGACCGCCGGCTTGGCCCGGCCCTCGCCGTGAGGCTCGTAGACGGCCAGCAACTCGTTCTGCCCGTCGAGCACCGCCCACGGAGGCGACCCGGGGAACGCGGGAAGCACCTTGCCGTGACGGACGGCGGCTGCCGCCTCGGGGCCCAGGACGATGGTGGTCAGATCGCGCAGCGCCTCCCACGGGGGACGCACCACGATGGCATCGATCGGACTGGCCTCGGCCGCCGTGAACGATCCGATCGCAGTCCGGCGCAGGTTCCGAAGGTGGGCGCCACCGCCGAGGAGCCGCCCGAGATCGGCGGCCAACGTTCGCACGTAGGTGCCCGACGAGCAGTCGACCTCGATGCGCAGCACCGACGGATCATCGGTGGCCTCGATGTCGAAGCGGTGCACGGTCACCGGTCGGGGTGCCCGTTCGACCTCGATGCCGGCCCGGGCCAGCTCGTGCAGCCGCTTCCCTCCGACCTGGACGGCCGACACCATGGGCGGCACCTGCTCGATGGCGCCAGTGAGCGATCGTGCCGCCGATCGGGCCTGGTCGACGGTCACGGCAGTCATGTCGTAGGTGGCGGTAACCGCTCCCGATGCGTCCAGGGTGGAGGTCTCGACGCCGAGCACCACCTCGCCGGCGTAGCTCTTGCCGAGCGCGGTCAGGAACCGCAGGATCCGGGTGAGCGAGCCGATGCCCAGCAGCAGCACACCGGTGGCATCGGGGTCGAGCGTGCCCGAGTGGCCGATCCGGCGCTCGCCGAGCTGGCGGCGAGCCCGGTCGACGACGTCGTGGGAGGTCATGCCAGCGGGCTTGTCGACGACGGCGAAGCCGTGCAGCTTCGGAGGCCTTCGCTTAGCGATCGTCATCACCTTCGTCGCCACGCTCGGCCTGGTCGTCAACCACTTCAGGCACCTCCGCGTGAGCCTTCGCTCCAGCGTCGTCGTCGCTCGTCGTGACCGGAGGCAGCGAGCGCAGGATCCCCTCGATGCGATCAGCGGAGCGGATCACCTCGTCGGGTCGAAACACCAACAGGGGCGTCCGCCGGGCTCGCACCTGGCGGCCGATAGCGGCCTGCAGACGCACCCGGTGCTGCCCGAGCGCCTCGAGCACGATGGCATCGGCAGCCTCCCCGCCGAGCGAGTCGACGTACACGACTGCCCGCTGCAGCTCACGGTCGACCTCGACCTGGGTCACGGCGACCTGCTCGAGCCGCTCGTCCCCGATCCGCTCGAGCTCGTCGGCGATGACCTCGCGCAGCAACTGGTTCATGCGTGCCGGGCGCGGCACCTGGTGCGGCGAGGCCGCTTGGCGGGGGCGCTTCGGGCGAGTCACTCGAGCCACCGTCGTTCCATGGCGAGCACCTCGACCTCGGGATGGGACCACACGAATCGCTCCACCTCGTCGATCACGTCCTGGCAGTGGCGGGCTTGGGCGCCGACCACCGCGAACCCGAGCCCCGCCCGCTGCAGCAAGTCGTGGTGGGCGACCTCAGCGGCGGCCACGCCGAAGCGCTGGCGACCACCGTCGAGGATGGCCTTGACCGGTCGCCGCTTCTCCTTGAGCGAATGAGAGGTCGGGACGTGCAGATCCACCTCGAGGGCGAGGACGAACATCGTGGCGCTCGATCCACCGCTCAGGTGCGGGGGATCTCCCGCTCCTCGAAGGTCTCGATGATGTCGCCGGACTTGAGGTCCTGGAAGTCCGACAAGCCGATGCCGCACTCGAAGCCCTCACGGACCTCACGGGCGTCGTCCTTGAATCGCTTGAGCGACTGGATGGAACCGTTCCAGATGATCACGCCCTCGCGCAGGAAGCGCACCTTGGTGCCACGAGAGATGACGCCATGGCGGACGTAGCAGCCGGCGATGGCCCCGACCTTGGGAACCCGGAACACCTCGCGGACCTCGGCCTCGCCCGTGACGATCTCCTCGAACTCCGGCTTGAGGAGGCCGACCATGGCACTCTCGATGTCTTCGAGGATCTGGTAGATGATCTCGTAGGTCCGGACCTCGACGTCTTCGGCATCGGCCAGCTCGCGAGCCTTGCGGTCGGGCCGGACGTTGAAGCCGATGATGGTGGCGTTGGTGGTCGCCGCGAGCGTGATGTCGTTCTCGGTGATGCCACCGACGGCCCGGTGGACGAACGCCAGCTTGACCTCGTCACGCTCGAGCTTTCGGAGGCTCTCGGTGAGCGCCTCGAGCGAGCCCTGCACATCGGCCTTGAGCACCAGGTTGAGCGTGGCTGTCTCGCCCTTTTGGATCTGGTCGAAGATGTCTTCGAGCTTCACACCGCGGGCCACGCGGGCGTCGCCGCGCTGGGCCTTCAGGCGGAGCCGCTGCTCGCGTGCCTCGGCCACGGTCTTGGCGGTCTTCAGGTCCGGGGCCGCCCGGAACTCGTCGCCCGCTCCGGGCACGATCGACAACCCGAGCACCTGCACCGGTGTAGATGGACCGGCTTCCTTGATCTGCTCGCCACGATCGTTGATGAGGGCTCGGACCGAACCCCACGCCGCGCCTGCCACGATCGGGTCGCCGACCTTCAGCGTGCCCTTGTCGACCAGAACCGTCGCCACCGGGCCCCGACCGACGTCGAGGTTGGCCTCGAGCACGATGCCCTTGGCCCGACCCTCGGGGTTGGCGGTGAGCTCTTCGAGCTCGGACACCACGAGGAGCTGCTCGAGCAGGTCGTCGACGCCCAGGTTCTGCAGCGCCGACATCTCGACCATGATCGTGTCGCCGCCCCACTGCTCGGGGACGAGCTCGTACTCAGAGAGCTGCTGCATGACGCGCTGGGGGTCGGCGTTGTCGCGGTCGATCTTGTTGACCGCCACCACGATCGGCACCTCGGCCGCCTTGGCGTGGTTGATGGCCTCGATGGTCTGGGGCATCACACCGTCGTCGGCCGCCACCACGAGGACCACGATGTCGGTGACATCGGCACCACGGGCCCGCATCTTGGTGAAGGCCTCGTGGCCGGGGGTGTCGATGAAGGTGATCTGATGGCCGTCCTTGTTCACCTGGTAGGCACCGATGTGCTGGGTGATGCCTCCAGCCTCACCGGCAACCACGTTCGTGGACCGGATCCGGTCGAGCAACAGGGTCTTGCCGTGGTCGACGTGGCCCATGACGGTGATGACCGGTGGCCGGGTCTGCTGCGCGTCGGGATCGTCGTCGTCGGCGTCGTTGAACAGCGCCTGCAGCTCGAGCTCCTGCTGCTGGCCCGGTTCGACGAGGAGCAGTTCGGCGCCGAGCTCGAGCCCGAACAGCTCCATCTGGTCGTCGGTGAGGGCCATGGTGGCCGTGACCATCTCGCCGTGCTGCAACAGGAAGCGCACGACGTCGACGGCGGAGCGGTTGAGCTTCGGCCCCAGCTCCTGAGCCGACGAACCGCGTTCGATGACGATCGTGCCCTCGGGCACCGGTGCACCGGACGGCAGGTACGAGGTGGACAGCTGCGGCTGCAGCTCGTCGGAGTTGCGGCGACGCCGGCCTCCGGACCGCTTGCGGGGCGCACGACGCTGGGAGTTGGGACGGCCAGGACCGCCGGGGCCACCACCGGGACCACCGGGGCGGCCGGGAGCACCACCGGGACCGCCACCAGGACGGGCACCGAAGGCCCCACCCGGAGCACCGGGCCGACCAGCGCCGGCGCCAGCCGGGCGCGGGCCGAAGCCGCCGGGGCGAGGACCGCCAGGACCACCAGGGCCACCCGGACCCGAGGGGCGGGCACCGGGGCCGCCAGGGCGACCCGTCGTGAATCCACCGGTGCGGCTCTGGGCCGGGCCACCGGCGCGCATGCCGGGCCGGGCGCCGCCACCGGGCGGCGGCGGGATCGGCTTGCCGGTCGGCGAGAGAGGACGGCCCGGGGGCGGCGGGATGGGCCTGCCGGTGGGCGACGTCGGCCGAGGCGGCGAACCCGGGGGACGCACAGGCGGAGGGCCGGACGGACGCGCTGAAGTTGCCACCTGCGCCTCACCGCTGGCAGCCGGGGCACTGGGTTCGACCGCCGCGGTCGCGGCGGCGGCCGGCGCCACAGGAGCCACGGGGACCACAGGAGCGGCAGGGACCGGGGCAGACGACGGGGCCGGGGCGGGAGCGACGCTGGCCGGCGGGGCCGGGGCGCTGCTCGCCGGAGGCGCGGGGCGAGCGGGCGGGGGGCCGGCCGGGCGAACGGGCGGGTACCCCGGCGGACGGGCCGGCGATGACGCGGGCCTGGCCGCCACAGGCGGACGCGGTGGTGCCGGCGGAGCGGCCGGACGGGACACGTCGGCCTCGACGTGACGGCTGCTGCTGATGACCCGATGCTCGGCCTCGGGTGCTGCCGGTGCGGCCTCGACGGCGATCACCGGTACGGAGGCAGCAGCAGGAGCGGGCACCGCGGCAGCCGGGGCAACCACCGGAGCGGGAGCAGGCGCGGGCGTGGGTACTGGGACAGCGGCGGGTACCACGGCGGCCGGAACGGCCGCTGCAGCGGCCGGCTCGGCGGCAACGGGCGCGGCGCCAGTCGCCTTGCCCTTGGTCACCTTGACCGGCTTGGGCTCCTCGGGCTGCTCGGCGCGGACCAGTCCGTCACGATGGGCCTTGCGGCGAACACGATCGGCCTGCGCGTCCTCAATGCTGGACGAATGGCTCTTGACACCGATCCCGAGATCGATGGAGAGGTCGAGGGCCTCTTTGTTGGTGAGGCCGAGCTCGCGTGCGAGCTCATGGACCCGGATCTTTGGTGCCACGTGCGCGTTCAGCCTTTCGTACCCATGGGGCTGTCGTCGAGCGCTCGCTCGGCAACAGCTAAGTCTCTCACGTCCTGGGCGGATTCCGCCCCTCCCCCTGCGACAAGCCGCAGGAGCCGCTCACGATCGACCGTCACGGGCCGGCGGAGGCCCCGGTCGAACCCGCGGCGGCGCAGCGCCAGTTCGGCGCACGCCGGCGAAGCCGGGCAGAGCCACACGCCACGCCCGGGGGCGGTGCGACTGACCACCAGCTCGTCATCGGCCAGCACGAGCCTGATCAGCTCGACCTGGCCGGCGCGTCGCCGGCACCCCACACAGGTGCGGATCGGCCCTGGGGCCGCCGCGTCAGGCCCCGGCGTCAGCGACCTCGGTCGCCGGGACGTCGGCACTGGCGGGCGCGGCGTCGTTGGTCGCCTCGACCACCGCCTCGCCGTCGTGCTCCCAGGCGTCAGCCGTCACGGCTGCCCCACCTTCGGCCGGGTGCCACTCCATCTCGCCCGTGACGTCGTTCTGCACCCACTGGCCCTCGGCCCACTCGACGTCGTCGCCGCCCGTGCCGTAGGCCTCTTCGTCGGCCAGTTGGGTCTCGCTCTTGATGTCGACGCGCCATCCGGTGAGGCGAGCGGCGAGGCGGGCGTTCTGCCCCTCCTTGCCGATGGCGAGCGACAGCTGGTAGTCGGGGACGATGACCTCGGCGGTGCCGGTGTCCTCGTGGATGCGGACCTCTTTGACCTTGGCGGGCGAAAGGGCCTTGGCCACGAAGTCGGCCGGGTCCTCGCTGAACGGCACGATGTCGATCTTCTCGCCCCGGAGCTCGTTGACGACCATGCGCACCCGGGCACCCCGGGCGCCGACGCACGCACCGACCGGGTCGACGTTGTGGTCGTTGGACCAGACCGCGATCTTCGTGCGATGGCCTGGCTCGCGAGCGCAGGCCTTGATCTCGACGACGCCGTCCGCGATCTCGGGCACCTCGAGCTCGAACAGGCGCTTGATGAGGCCGGGGTGGGTGCGGCTCACGACGATCTGCGGGCCCTTTGACGTGCGGCGCACCTCGACGATGTAGGCCTTGAGGCGCGCGTTGGGCTCCGGGCGCTCGTAGGGCACCTGCTCGGCCTGGGGCAGCAGAGCCTCGACCTTGCCGAGATCGAGCAGCGTGTAGCGGCTGTCGGACTGCTGGATGATGCCGGTGACGATGTCGCCCTCGCGGTTGGCGTACTCCTCGAACTTGCGCTCGCGCTCGGCCTCGCGGATGCGCTGGTTCATCACTTGGCGGAAGGTCTGCGCGGCGATGCGGCCGAGGTCGCTCGGCGTGTCGTCACGGGCGTTGACCCAGTTGCCGTCCTCATCGATGTCGTAGGCCACGATGCGGATGTCCATCGTGTCCGCGTCGATCTGCACCTCGGCCTCGTCGGCCGCATCAGGCCTCCGCTTGTAGGCCGATACCAAGGCGTCGGCCAGCACCTGGAGCAGGGTCTCGACGGAGATGCCCTTCTCGGTGGCGAGCAGCCTGACGGCCTCGGCCATGTCGATGTTGCTGCTCATGACGCTGCCTTCTTCCTCGGCGCCGCACCGGCGCGATCCTTCGACGCCGAACCGGCGCCGCTGCGGGGAGCGTTGGGCGAACCGGGCTTGGGCCCTGCCCCCCACTCGAACACGGTCTTGGCCCGCTCGATGTCGGCGTGGCGGACGTGCCGCTCGCCGGGATCGGGCCCCTCGTCGACGAGCACGGTCACGCCCTCGTCGTCGGCTGACTGGAGCACGCCCTGCACCCGTCGCTCGCCCTCGACGTGGGGCAGCATCCGCACCGAGACCTTCCATCCGACGATGCGGCGGAAGTGGTCGGGGGTGCGCAGTGGTCGCTCGAGGCCCGGGCTGCTCACTTCGAGCGTGTAGCGGCCGGGGAGAGGATCGGCGTGGTCGAGCTCGCGCGAGATGATCCGGGTGGCCGTCGCGATCGACTCGAGGTCGGCACCACCATCACGGTCGACGAGCACCCTGATGACGCCGCCGTTGTACTCGAGGTCGTAGAGGTCGAGGCCAAGGTCGGCCAGGACGGGGGCGACGATGTCTCGCACCGTGTCCACCATGCTCATCGATCACCACCTCCTGACAACTGGACCTCCAACGTGGAAAGGCGTGGGCACTGCCCACGCCTCCAGACCGGACTACGACTTCCAAAGTGCTGGGGAAGTATACCGACCCACCCCGATCCAGGGCTGTCTGCCCCGAAGGCGTCCGTCGGGGCGGCTCAGTAGGCCCGAGCCACGAGGGCGATGATGTCGGGCGCGTCCTCGTTCGGAGGCAGGGTGCCATCGGGCATGCGCAGGCAACGCACGGTGATGGCGTGCTCGCGAAGGCGCTCTTCGCCGGCAACCCCGACGGCCGCCCAGGGCAGGCGGGCGAAGCCGACGGCGGCCGCCTCGATGGCCTCGTCGAGGGTGGTGACGTCCGCGGTGGCCGCGTCGCGGCGGGCGGTCGCGTCGGCCACGAGTGAGGCCTGCACGTCGACCAGCAGGGTGCGCACCTGCCCGCTGGCACCGGTGAGCGGGAGGGTCGCCTTGCCCTGCTCGTCCCGGCGCACGACCGTGACCTGGCCGGCGGCGACGTCACGGGGGCCGATCTCGACCCGGACCGGGACGCCCTTGAGCTCCCAGTCGACGGCCCGGCGGCCGAAGCCGATGTCGACCCGGGCGTCGAGCTCGACGCGCACCCCTGCATGGCGAAGCTCGGCGGCGAGCTCGGCGGCCGCCTCGGCCGCTCCATCCTCGGCCCGAATGACCATGACCACGACCTGGATCGGTGCCACCGAGGGGGGCAATCGAAGGCCGTTGTCGTCGCCATGGGCCATGATGAGCCCGCCGACCATGCGGGTGCTCGTGCCCCAGCTGGTCTGCCACACGTGCTCGAGCGAGCCGCTCTCCGTCGCGTACTGCGTCTCGAAGACCTTGGCGAAGTTCTGGCCGAGCTCGTGGCTGGTGCCCATCTGGAGGGCCTTGCCGTCGCGCATCATCGCCTCACAGGTGAGGGTGTTGATGGCGCCGGGGAACCGTTCCTTGGCGGTCTTTCGGCCCGGCCACACCGGCATCGCCAGGACGTGCACCATGAAGTCGGCGTAGACGTCGAACAAGATCCGCTCGGCGTACTGGCGGGCATCGTCGTAGGTGGCGTGGCAGGTGTGACCCTCCTGCCAGAGGAACTCGGTGGTCCGCAGGAAGATCCGGGGCCGCAGCTCCCAGCGCACGACGTTGGCCCACTGGTTGATGAGCAGCGGCAGGTCGCGGTGGCTCTGCACCCACTTGGAGAAGTAGGAGTTGATGATCGTCTCGCTCGTCGGCCGCACGACGACGGGTTCCTCGAGCTCCTTGCCGCCGGCGTGGGTCACCACAGCAAGCTCGGGAGCGAAGCCCTCGACGTGCTCGGCCTCACGGGTCAGGTAGCTCTGGGGGATGAACAGGGGGAAGTAGGCGTTCTGGGCGCCGGCGGCCTTGATGCGGGCGTCCATCTCGGCTTGCATCCGCTCCCAGATGGCGTAGCCGTAGGGCCGGATGACCATCGTGCCCCGGACCGGGCCGTTGTCGGCCAGCTCCGCCTTGGCCACGACGTCCTGGTACCAGCGAGGGAAGTCCTCGGCCTGGGGGGTGAGCACGGGTGCCTTCGCCATAGGGGCGGCAGGCTAGTGGCGTGGTCGCTGCGCGAAACCGTGCATTGACGTGGCCTCACCCGAGGGCAGCAACCCACCGTCGCACGCTGCCAGAAGAAGTGGAACGCTGGCGCCGCCCATCGTCTCGAGACGCCGGGCACAGGGGGGGGACATGGGCGAC
Organism: Acidimicrobiales bacterium; assembly: GCA_038244535.1. Classification (GTDB taxonomy): domain Bacteria; phylum Actinomycetota; class Acidimicrobiia; order Acidimicrobiales; family Ilumatobacteraceae; genus JBBRTJ01. The sequence continues at coordinate 54,661 of JBBRTJ010000004.1, forward strand.
TACCGCGACATCCTTGGTCACCCAACCTGGGTCCACGACGACGGGGGTGATCGCCCGCCGCTGCTGCTCCTGCACGGCGGCCTTGGCAGCAGCGACGTCTGGGCCCAGTACCGCGACCTCTTCGCCGATCGCTACCGGCTCGTGATGTTCGACCGCCGAGGCCACGGTCGAACCGCTGACACCACCCCCGAGTTCCACCACTCGTCGATGGCTGACGAGGTGGCCGCGGTCATCGAGACGTTGGGCATCGCACCGGTCCACGCCGTTGGGTTCAGCGACGGATGCGCCGTGATGTTGCACCTGGCTCGAAACCGACCCGAGCTGCTGCGCTCGATGGTCCTTCTTGCCGTCAACTTCCACGTCGACGGCCTCATCAGACCCGGGGTGATTCCCGCATTCGAGGCCAACCTCGTCGCCGACAGCCCTGGGGCATTGCACTACGCCCGCTTGTCCCCCGACGGGGCCGGTCACTGGCCAGTCGTTGCGGCCAAGGGGCGACGCCTCGCCCTTGAAGAACCGACCTTCACGATCGACGACGTGTCGGTCATCGCCGTGCCGACGCTCGTGCTTGCCGCCGACGACGACAAGATGTCGATCGAACACACCGCCGCGCTGTACCGAGCTCTCCCGAACGCGCAGCTGGCCATCGTCCCGAACACCTCCCACGCGATCGCGTTCGAGAAGCCCGCGCTCGTCGCTCAACTGATCAGCGACTTCGTCGAGCAACCGGACCGAGCGCCAGCGGTGATGCCGGCACTCCGCCATCGAGCTGAGCGTCGCCGGCGGCCCGGCGACGAGACGTCAACGGCGAGAGCACCTCGACGACCAAGAACGGAAGGCCCACGCAACGATCCCGGCCCTGAGGCTGGACGCGCTCAGCCGGGTACCACATGACATCGGGTTGATTCCCCCGACGCGCACCGATGCGGATCGGCCTCGACGTGGACACCTCACCACGGTCGGCTCCGCAACGGACCCCCGCCAAGTCCTGGAAGGACGTGCAGTTCGTGAGGCGCTCCGAGCTCACGGTCATGGGGGAGACCGTAACGAGGGGGGTGCGCCTACTCGGCGGCGACGCGCTTGCGGATGACCTCGACGCGCTGCTCGCTGGCGTTGGCGTCGTCACCCTTCTCGCCCAGCAGGGCGGCCCGATCGGCCTCGGCCTCGGCCGCGGCGTTGGGATCGGCCGCGGCCAGCGCCGCCGCCTTGCCGTCGCGCACCAGGACGTCGGCCAGCTTGACCAGCTCGGCCACCATCTCGCTCTCGGGTACGACCTTGACGACCTGACCGTCGATGAAAAGATGGCCGCGCTTGCGGCCGGCGGCGATGCCGAGGTCGGCCGAGGCCGCCTCGCCCGGGCCGTTCACGACGCAACCCATGACGGCCACCTGGATCGGGATCTTGAGGCCTTCGAGGGCGGTCTGCGCCGCGGTGGCGACGGCGATCACGTCGATCTCGGCCCGGCCGCAGCTCGGGCAGGCGATGAGATCGAGCCCCCGACGCTCACGAAGGCCGAGCGATTCGAGGAGCACCCGACCCGCCTTGGCCTCCTCGACCGGGTCGGCAGTGAGCGAGTAGCGGATGGTGTCGCCGATGCCCTCGGCCAGCAGCGTGGCGATGCCGGCGGTGGCCTTGACGAGGCCACCGGGGAGCGGACCGGCCTCGGTCACGCCGAGGTGAAGGGGGTGGTCGGTAACGTCGGCCAGGCGGCGGTAGGCGTCGATCATGGTCTTGGGGTTCGAGGCCTTGACGCTGATCTCGATCAGGTCGTAACCGACCTCTTCGAAGTAGCCGATCTCTCGCTTGGCCGACTCGACCATGGCCCCAGCGGGATCGGTGGCGGCCATCTCGTCGAGCGACGGGTCGAGCGAGCCCAGGTTGACGCCGATGCGACACGAGATGCCGCGGTCCTTCAGCTCGGCCGCCACGGTCTTGATGTGCTCGGGCTTGCGGATGTTGCCGGGGTTCAGCCGGAGCTGCTGCACCCCGGCGTCGAGCGCGGCCAGCGCCAGCTTGTACTGGAAGTGGATGTCGGCCACGACCGGCAGCGGCGACCGGGGGACGATGCGGGCGAGCCCCTCGGCGGCCTCGGTCTCGTTGCACGTGCAGCGCACGATGTCGCAACCGGCGCCGGCCAGGGCGTAGATCTGCTGAAGGGTCGCCTCGACGTCGGCCGTCTTGGTGGTGGTCATCGACTGCACCGATACGGGGGCGTCGCCGCCCACGGCCACGGAGCCCACGTGGATCTGCCGGGTGACCCGCCGAGTGAAGTCGAAGGCCATCGGTCAGCCGCCCACGGGCCGCACGAGGTCGAGGTAGATGTTGCCGATGAACAGCAGCCCCAGCAGCAGCACCACGGCGTAGGTGAGCGGCATGAGCTTGGAGACGTCGGCGTAGTAGCGCTTGCCCTTGCGGGACCGGACACCTTCGTACAGCGCGATCACGACGTGGCCGCCGTCGAAGGGCAGAAGCGGGACCAGGTTGAAGATGCCGACGAAGATGTTGACGGCGATGAGGAAGGTCAGCAGGCTCGGCAGGCCGTCGCGCACCGCGGACGAGCCGATCTGCACCGCGCCGATCGGCGAGACCAGGCGCCCCTCGTCGCTGCTCTGCGAGGTGGACTGGCCCCCTGACCCTCCCCCGGACGGCGCCGACTGGGTGCCGGTGAGGTTGTCGACGTAGCGGCTCACCCCGCTCGGGCTGAAGATCTGACCGAGACCGGCGACCGACTGCCAGGCCATGTCACCAAAGGTGGTGGCCGAACCGACGACGGCACCGGGGATGCTCTCGCGCTCGCGGGGGTACTCCCGCCCGATGCCGAGGAACCCGACGTCCTGGCCTTGCGGGTTGCGGGCGGCCAGCACCGTGTCGACCTGGATCTCGGCACCGTCACGCACCACCGAGAGCACGACCGCCTCACCGGGCTTGGAGCGCACGATCGTGGTGAGGTCGTTGAACGTGGCGACCTCCTGGCCGTTGATGGCCACGATGCGATCCGTCGCCACCAGCCCGGCTCGGGCCGCAGGGCTGTTGGGGCTGACCTGGCTGACCCGCCAGTTGCCCTCGCTCGGCATGCCCCAGCCCACGAGAAGGATGAGGAGCATCACGAGGGCCATGAGGAAGTGCATCGCCGAGCCGGCGACGGCCACCGACAACCGGCGCCACATGCTCTTTTGGCGGTAGGTGCGGGGCTCGTCGACCGGGTCGACCTCTTCGAGGTTGCTCATGCCCAGGATGCGGACGTAGGCACCGGCGGGGACGGCCTTGAACCCGTACTCGACCTCTCCTCGGCGAAAGCTCCAGATGCGGGGTCCGAACCCCAGGAAGAACTCGGACACCTTCATGCCCGCTCGGCGAGCCATGACGTAGTGGCCGAGCTCGTGCATGAAGATCATCACGACCAGCGCGGCGATGACGACGAGCGTCGACCAGCCACCGAGCATGCCGAGCCCGATCACGACGGCGAGGAGCACGACCAGCCGAGTCCGGTTGCCCCGATCGGGCCGGGCGGGCACGGAACCCGGCGCCGGGGGCGGCGGCGGCAGGTGCCGCGACATCGGCGAGCCCGTCGGCGGCGGGAGGGAGCTGGGGGGCTGAGGCGGTAGGTCGAGGCTCATGTGGCTCTCCGTCGGATCTCGTCGTGGGCCCGCAGGCGGGCGTTTCGGTCGGCCTCGATCACGGCATCGACGCTGTCGGCTGGTGACCCATCATGCCGGGACAACACCGATTCGAGGACGTCAGGGATCGAGCTCCAGCGCAGCCGGGCGCCGAGGAACGCCTCGACGGCGACCTCGTTGGCGGCGTTGAGCCAGGCCGGGACCGTGCCGCCGAGGCGGCCGGCGTCAAACGCCAGGCCGAGGCACCGGAAGGTGGCGAGGTCCGGGGGCTCGAAGTCGAGGCGGCGCAAGGCCGACCAGTCGATGGCGCCGAACGGCGTGGCGATGCGCTCGGGATAGGCCAGGGCGTAGCCGATGGGCAACCGCATGTCGGGCAGGGAGAGCTGGGCGATGGTGGCGCCGTCGGTGAACTCGACCATCGAGTGGACGATCGACTGCGGGTGCACGACGACCTCGATCTGGTCGTACGGAACCCCGAACAGCTCGTGGGCCTCGATGACCTCGAGCCCCTTGTTCATGAGGGTGCTCGAGTCGACCGTGATCTTGGGTCCCATCGACCACGTGGGGTGGGCGAGCGCCTGCGCGACGGTGATCTCGGCCAGCTCGGCCGCCGTGCATCCCCTGAAGGGCCCACCACTGGCGGTGAGGATGAGGCGGGTGACCTCGCGGTCCGCCCCCGGGTGGATGCTGGCCCGGAGGCACTGGTGGATGGCACAGTGCTCGGAGTCGACGGGGACGAGCTCGGCGCCGGGGGTGGTCCGAAGCGGCTGGACCACCGGTCCCGCGGCGATCAGGCTCTCCTTGTTGGCCAGCGCCAACCGCCGACCGGCTCGCAACGTGGCGAGCGTGACGGGCAGGCCGGCAAACCCGACGACGCCGTTCACCACCACGTCGGCGTCGGCCACCAGTTCGGTGAGGTCGTCGACCACGTCGGCGAAAGGCAACGCCCGCGCCACCTCGGCGCGCCGGCTGCCGTCGGCCACCGCCACCACCTTCGGTCGCCAGATCAGCGCCTGGGCGATCAGCGCGTCGACCGACGAGCCGACGCCGAGGCCGACGACCTCGTAGCGATCGCGCTCGGCCGAGATGACCTCGAGGGCCTGGGTGCCGATCGAACCGGTCGACCCGGCAAGGGCGACGCGAACGGTCGTCACCGGGGCAGTCTCGCAGTCATCGGTGGTTGAACGCCGACCCGGGGGTCGCTGGTTCCACTGGACACCGGCTCAGGAGATGTTCAGCACCACGCAGAGGTAGTAGACGGCCGGCAGTCCGAACAAGAAGGCGTCGAAGCGGTCGAGCACGCCGCCGTGCCCGGGCAGGATCGTGCCCATGTCCTTGACGCCGAGGTCTCGCTTGATCTTGGACTCGACGAGATCGCCGATCGGGGCGGCGATGGCCACGATCACGCCCAGTTGGAACGCATGGACGAGCTTGTCGTCCCAGGGGGACAGGCCGGCCAGGTTGAGCACGACGCCGGCCAGCACCGCGGCGAGACAACCCCCGATCAGACCCTCGACGGTCTTGCCGGGGCTGATGTTCGGCGCCAGTGGCGAACGGCCGGCGCTGCTGCCCACGAAGAGGCCACCCACGTCGTAGGCGACGGTGGTCACGATGACGCCGAGCAGGATGCCGGTGCCGTTGGGGAACTTGAGCATCAGGGCCGCATACGAGCCCAGCATGCCGACGTAGGCGACGCTGAGGACAGTGACCGCAGTGTTGGGGACCATCGGCACCTCGGGCTCAGCCCACAGGTACCAGAGCAGCGACACCACGACCGTGAGCATCATCACGAGGGGCAAGCCGCTCTCGCCGACCCAGTAGGCCGCCAACGGCATCGCGGCACAGGCCACGAGGCCGGCCAGCGTGGCCGGCTGGTAGCCGACCCGACGGAACGCGTCGAACAGCTCGACGGCGGCGGCCACGATGATGAGCACGACCAGGCCCATGGCGTACTTCGGCCCGAGCGCGAAGAGCACGATCGCCATGGCGGCGATGACCACACCGGTGGCAATCGCCTGGGGCATGTTGCGCCCCGCGGTGCCCGTGGTCGGGGCGGCCGCCCGGGTCCGTTCGTCGCTGGCACGGCCAGCACCGGCTCGCCGGGTGCGGATGGCGGTGACGCTCGCCGTCTCGGCGGGGGCCGCGAGCGGGAGCTCGTCGAAGAACGGGTCCTCGGGGTGCTCGCTCTCGTCGAGGGCTCCGAGGCGCTGTTCGTCGGCCAGGGCGCTGAAGTCGAGGTCGTCTTCGAAGCGGCCCCGGTCCTCGCGCCACACTGGCGCCTGACCGGTCAGGCCCGACCAGGCATCGAGGTCGTCGTCGGCCTCGGCCGTGGCGAAGATGCGAGGCACCTCGCCGGTCGGGGGCTCGGTCCAGTGCGGGAGCGGACCGGTGTCGTTCACCGTGTCGAAGCGCAGCGCCGGCTCTTGGTCGTCCTCCAAGCCGATGATGCGCACGTTCTCCGTGGGGTCTCCCCCGCTGTTTCCCTCGTCATCGGGCCGAAAGCCCCGGTGCTCGTCAGCCATCGCCGACCTCTTTTCGTTCGTCGTGCGCCCGCGTGGTCCCCACGGAACCTCGCCCCTCAGACTTCGAGGAGCTCGTGCTCCTTGCGCTGGAACGCCTTATCGATCTCATCCACGTGCTCATGGGTGATCTTCTCCAGCTCCTTCTCGGCCCGCTCGAGCTCGTCGGCGGAGATCGCGCCGTCCTTCTCGGCTGCCTCGAGGTGCTTGCGGGCGTCTCGGCGCACGTTGCGCACTGCCACCCGCCCGTCTTCGGCCATGTGCTTGGCGATCTTGACGTACTCCCGCCGCCGCTCCTCGGTGAGGGGCGGGAACGACAGACGGATCACAACGCCGTCATTGGACGGGTTGACCCCCAGGTCGCTGTCGCGGATCGCCTTCTCGATGGCGGTCATAGCGCCCCGATCGTGGGGCTTGACGACCAGCATGCGCGGTTCGGGCACGCTGAACCCTGCGAGCTGCAGCAGTGGCACCGGGGAGCCGTAGTAGTCGACGAGGAACTTCTCGACCAGGGCGGGCGTCGCCCGTCCGGTGCGAACCGTCGAGAACTGGCTCTGCGTGTGCTCGACGGCCTTCTCCATCTTGTCGATGGCGTCAAGGAGGGTCTCGTCGGTCACTGGACCAAGGTACCAACCTGCGCACCGCGCAGGATGGACGCCACGTTGCCGCGCTCGAGGACGTCGAACACGACGATGGGGATGGCGTTCTCTTGGCAGAACGTGATCGCCGTCGAATCCATGACCTGGAGCCCGTTGGCGAGCACCTCGGCGAAGGAGATCAGCTCGTAGCGGGTGGCCGTCGGGTCCTTCTTCGGGTCGGCGGTGTACACGCCGTCGACGCCGGAGTGCGTGCCCTTCAAGATGGCGTCGGCCTCGATCTCGGCGGCCCGCAACGCAGCGGCCGTGTCGGTGGTGAAGTACGGGTTGCCGGTGCCGGCCGCGAAGATCACCACCCGGCCCTTCTCGAGGTGGCGCATGGCCCGTCGACGGATGTAGGGCTCGGCGATCCGGTTCATCTCGATGGCCGACATCACCCGAGTGGGCTGGTCGAGCTGCTCGAGGGCGTCCTGGAGGGCCAGTGCGTTCATGACGGTGCCGAGCATGCCGATGTGATCGGACTGGGCTCGGTCCATGCCCGCACCTGCTCCGACCGCGCCGCGCCAAAAGTTGCCCCCGCCGACCACCACCGCGATGTCCACGCCCAGCTCCCGCCGGACGGTGACGATCTCGTCGGCGATCTGGCCCACGACGTCGCCGTCGATCCCGATGCCACCCGCCAGCGCGAGGGCCTCACCGGACAGCTTGAGCACGATGCGCCCCCATCGGGGGGCGGGCCGCGCCTGGTCGCCGTTCGGTGCGCTGGCCTCGGGCATGGCGACGATCAGCCGATCTCGACCTGGGCGAAGCCGACGATGGTGGCGCCGGCCAGGACATCGGCGATGGATTTCTTCTCGTCCTTCGCGAAGCTCTGCTCGAGCAGGCAGAGGTCCTTGAAGTACCCGTTGATGCGCCCCTCGACGATCTTGGGCAGCGCGGCTTCGGGCTTGCCCTCGTTGCGGCTGATCGCCTCGAGGGTGGCCTTCTCCTTGTCGACGGCGTCGGCTGGGACCTGGTCGCGGCTGAGGTACTTCGGGCGGGCGAAGGCGATGTGAACGGCGATGTCGTGGGCCAGTTCGGGCGTGCCACCGGACAGCTCGACCAGGACGCCGTTGACGCCCCGGCCACCTTGGACGTGGAGGTAGCTCTCGATCAGGTTGCCCGGCACCGCATCGATGCGGACCACGCGGCCGAGGTCGATGTTCTCCTTGAGGGTGATCTTGAGCTGGTCGAGCTCGTCTTGGCGCTGAGCGACGGCATCCTCGCCGTGCTCGGCCACCAGGGCGGCCAGATCGTGGGCGAGCGTCTTGAACTGGTCGGACGAGGCCACGAAGTCGGTCTCGCACTTGAGCAGCACCATCGCCGCTTTCTGACCGTCGATGAACAGGGCCACCGCACCCTGGGCGTTCTCGCGGTCGGCGCGCTTCGCGGTGGCGGCGAGGCCCTTCTCGCGAAGGATCTGGAGCGCCTGCTCCTTGTCGCCGCCCGACTCCTCGAGGGCGCGCTTCGCGTCCATCATCCCGGCGCCGCTGGTCTGGCGGACTTCCTGGACGTCCTTGGCCGTGAACGACATGCTGGTCATGACTCCTGGATCTCGGGGGCTTCTGTGGTCTCGGTGGCGGCAGCCTCGGCGACATCGGCGACCACGGGCTCGGTGATGTCGGCCAGGGCGGGTGCCTCAGTGGCTTCGACGGCTGCTTCGGCCGGGGCCTCGACCGCGGCGTCGGCGGGGGTCTCGACGGCTGCTTCGGCCGGGGCTTCCGCAGCTGCTTCGGCCGGGGCCTCGACCGCGGCGTCGGCCGGGGCCTCGACCGCTGCTTCGGCGACGAGCTCGTCATCGGCTGAGGGCTCGGCCTTGGCGCCGGCCAGGCGGGCATCGCGCTCGGCCTGGGCCAGGGCGGCCTGGCGGCGAGCATCGGCCTGCTGCGACGCGACCCGGGCCTCGTCTTCGGCGCTGCGGGCCGGCGCACTGGCCACCTGGGGGTTGCGGCGGCTGGCGATGTAGCGGCCCTCTTCGACTGCATCGGCCACGATCCGGCACATGAGCGACGACGACCGAATGGCGTCGTCGTTGCCCGGGATGACGAACTGGATGATGTCGGGGTCGCAGTTGGTGTCGACGACGGCCACCACGGGGATGCCGAGCTTGTTGGCCTCGGTCACCGCGATGTGCTCCTTCTTGGTGTCGATGATGAACACCGCGTCGGGGAGCTTGGCCATCTTGCGGATGCCACCAAGGTTGCGCTCGAGCTTGTCGAGCTCACGGCCGAGGATGAGGGCTTCCTTCTTGGGCATGGCCTCGAACTCGCCAGAGGCCCGCATGCGCTGGTACTCCTGCATCTTGGCGACGCGCTTGGCGATGGTCTCGAAGTTGGTGAGCATGCCGCCGAGCCAACGCTCGTTGATGTACGGCATGCCGCACTTCTCGGCGTAGCTCTGGACCGGGTCCTGCGTCTGCTTCTTGGTGCCGATGAACAGCACCGTGCCACCCTCGGCCACGAGGTCGCGGACGAACGAGTAGGCGGTGTCGATCCGGCCCAGCGTCTGCTGGAGATCGATGATGTAGATGCCGCTGCGCTCCCCGAAGATGAACCGCTTCATCTTGGGGTTCCACCGGCGGGTCTGGTGACCGAAGTGGACGCCGGCTTCCAAGAGCTGGCGCATGGTGACGACGGGTGCCATGGTGATCTCCTCGTCCACGGTTGCTGGCTGCGACGCCGGCGCCCGCGAGGGCGACCGTGGAGTGCGGCGACGCAGCATCTGATGTCGGGGCCAGCGGGACACCGGCCGGTTGCAGACTCTAGCGGGCGGCGGTGCGATCAGCCTGGCGCAGGCCGGCTGGGGTCGGCGATGAGCCGGGCGCGGGGCCGGCCGCCCGCCAGGAGCGCCTCGGGGTCGAGGTAGACCGAGCCCAAGCGGGCCGACAGGTGAAGATCAGGCCCTGCGACGCCGACGGTGGTCGTGTGGTCGACGGCCTGGCCGGCGTGGACCGAGACCGAGCTGAGGAACGCATAGGTCGTGCGGATGCCGTCGCCGTGGAGCACGACGACGTGCAGGGTGCCCCCGACCTGGCCGGCAAAGGTCACCGTGCCTGGCGCGACGGCTCGCACCGGGGTACCCGCCGGTGGGGACCAGTCGACGCCGAGGTTGCCGGGCCCGTAGGGGCGGGCGGGCGGGCGGAAGTGATCGGTGATCGGGCCTTCGACCGGTGGCTGGTACCGAGGCCCGGTGGACGACGGCGATGACGCGGTGCGGGCGGGCGTCGCCTGCGAACCGGTCCGGTGAACACTCGGTAAGGGCAGGTGTGGTGCGACGAGGGCTGCGTGGGCGATCACGGGCACCCCGGCCAGTGCGACAGCGACAGCGGCGATGCGAATCACGGCAACCTCCAAGGATCGGCGGCCGAAGCCGCTGACGGCGGCCGGAGGGTCCGGCGAGCTCCGCTGCCGATCAGGCGCGGGGGTGGGTGTCGTCGTACACGCGGCGGAGGCGCTCTTTGCTGACGTGCGTGTACACCTGTGTCGTGGCCAGGTCGGCGTGGCCGAGCAGCTCTTGCACCACCCTGAGGTCGGCGCCGCCGTCGAGGAGGTGGGTCGCGTAGGTGTGGCGCAGGGCGTGCGGGTGGGTCGGGGCGATGGCCCGCCGGTCGAGGATCCGACGGACGTCGCGCGGTGACAACGGGTGCCCGCGCCGGTTGGGGAACAGCCTGTTGGCATGGTCGCCGGCGAGTGCACCCGGCACCGCGCCGGTCAGGACCGCTCTCCCCCGGCTGACCCAGGCCGCAACCGCCAGCGCCGCGGGCTCGCCGAGGGGGACCCGTCGCTGCTTGGAACCCTTGCCCCACACGGTGATGCGGTGACCGGCGAGGTCGATGTCAGCGAGCGTGAGGCCGCAGAGCTCGCCCACGCGGAGGCCGCAGCCGTACAGCAGTTCGACGACGGCGTCGTCTCGGAGGTGGACGGCCGCTTCGACCGGGTCGGCGGAGCGAGCGGGGGCCGAGCCGACGACGTGCACAGGGTCGTCGAGCAGGGCCCGGAGCTCGTCTGGGCGCAGCACACGCGGGAGGCGCCCGTCGCCCGTGGGCGCTGACAACGATCGGCTGGGGTCGGCGGGCAGCACGCCGGTGGTGTGGAGCCAGCCGAAGTACCGACGCAGGGATGAGGCCTTGCGGGCGAGCGACCGCTTGGCGTACTTCCGCGTGGCCAAGTAGGCGAGGTAGCGACGCAGCGCAAGACGATCCACGTGCTCGGGGCCGGACCACCCAGCTCGTTCGGCCCAGGAGACGAAGCCCTCGAGATCGCTGCGATAGGCCGCGACGGTCGCCGCGCTCACCGAGGTGAGCGACCGCCCGAACTCGTCGAGACACCAGGCCATAGCCGAACCGTACTGAGGCATGCTCAGCCACCTCGACCTCCCCCGGTGCCGGCCGCCTCGAACCAGGAGCCAGCACGGACGAGCCAACCGCCCGCTTCGAGGCGACCCAAGGCCAGCGCTGCCTCGACCAGGGCGAGCTCAGCGAGGCGCGCCACGTCGCCGAGGTCGAGAGCGTCGGCGCCGAACAGGGCCAGGACGGTCCGATCGACCGGCTCGGGCGGGCGGCGGCGGCCCCCGGCCAGGGCCGAACCCGGCGTCGGGGTGAGTCCGAGGGCAACCAGGACGTCGCCGACATCGCGGGCCGGCGGGCACCCCTCGGACAGGAGCTGATTGGTCCCATCCGAGGCGCGACTGCGGGTGGACCCCGGCACGGCAAGCACGTCCCGGCCCCGCCGCTCCGCCTCGCTCACGGTGAGCATCGAACCGCCAGTGGCCCTCGACTCGACGACCACCAGCAGCTCGCCCAGGGTGGCGATCATCCGGTTGCGCAACGGGAACCTCCACGGGTCGGCACCCGTGCCGGGAGGCCACTCGGACAGCACCACGCCGGCCTCGGCCACCGCGTCCCAGAGCTGCTGGTGCTCCTTCGGGTAGATCACATCGATCCCCGTGCCGACAACGGCGATCGGCGCCGCCGACCCGGGATCAGACTGGACGCTGAGGGCACCGCGGTGGCTGCAGCCATCGATGCCTCGGGCCAGGCCGGACACCACGTGCACGCCCGCCGCGGCGAGGCCGGCACCGAGCTCGACGGCGATGTCACGGCCGGCCGCAGTGGCGTTGCGGGTGCCGACCACCGCAACCCGGCGGCCCTTCGAGGCGACCGCCAGGTCGCCCCGGGAGAACAGCACCGCCGGCGCGTGCGCATCGGACTGGAGTGACTCGGGGTAGCCGCGGTGACCGATCACTGTGACCGAGGCACCGGCGGCGGCGCATCGAACCGCCACCTGGTCCGGCGGGGAAGTGGACACGTGCTGGAGCCACCGATCGATCACCCTCGGATGGCGCGCCGCCAGGGTGGCCAGCGAAGGCTCGGCCCGGAGGTCGCCCGAGGCGACGAGAGCCCAAGCCTCGACCGGAGGCCGAGCGGCCAGCAGCCGTCGGAGCCGCCCCGGGGTGATGCCCGGCAGCGAGGCCAGGGCCGCGGCTGCGGCCGCGGCCGCTTCGCCGAGCACCGGTGGCCCGATGGGGATCGATCCGAGCGCTGGTGGGTCGCCGCCAGCAGCTGGGAGGTGGTGCGGTGCGCTGCTCATGCCGACATCCGCAGCCGATCGTTGATGGCGACGCGCAGGCTCATGGCCAGCGCCACGGCGCCGTCGTCGATGACGTCGTCGCCCCGGTCCTGGTCGACCAGGGTGCGGGCGACTCTGCGGACCCGGTGCAGTCCTCGACCCGTCAGTGAGCCCCGCTCGAGCGCCAACCGCAGGAGCGCACGGGCGGCAGGCGTGAGGGGCGCCAGCTCGTCGAGGCGCTCGGCTGGGAGCTGAGCGTTGCAGGTCAGGCCACGGGCCGCGGCGAGCGCTCGGGTCCGCAGGACTCGGCCGATGACGTCACCAGTGCCGTCACGCGCCGGCGGCCCGAGCAGCTCGTCGGGTGAGGGTCGATGCACCTCAACCCTGAGGTCGAACCGGTCGAGCACGGGTCCTGACAGGCGCCGCAGGTACCGCTGCCGCGCCACCTCGCCGCAGCTGCAGGAGCCCGGGGGGCCACCCTGGCCGCACGGGCAGGGGTTCGTTGCGCCGACCAGCAGGAATCGAGCGGGGAGCTCGGCCGCGGCCCGCGCTCGAGTGATGCGAACGACCCCCTCCTCCAGCGGCTGGCGCAGCCCATCGAGCACGGCGGGCGCGAACTCGCCCAGCTCGTCCAAGAACAAGCAGCCCCCGTGCGCCAAGCTGATCTCCCCTGGTCGGAGCGCCGTCGTGCCGCCCCCGACCATGGCCACCAGCGATGCGGTGTGGTGCGGTGCCCGCAGCGGTGGCCTGCGGACCATGCCGCCGGGCAGCGCCATCCCGGCCGCCGAGTGCACCATCGTCGCTTCGAGTGCCACCTCCGGCGTGAGCGGCGGCAGCAGGGGCTGCAACCGGTGCGCCAGCATCGTCTTGCCTGCGCCCGGCGGTCCGATGAGCAGCAGGTGGTGCCCACCGGCCGCGGCTAGCTCGATGGCGAGCTTGGCGACGCCCTGACCGCGCACGTCGGCGAGGTCGGGCGGGGCGATGTCGGGCGGGGGCGGCGGCTGGGCCGGTGCGTCGGGCCAGGGCTCGTCGCCGATCAGGGCGGCCACCAGCTCGGTCAGGGTCGTGGCGCAGCGCACCGGACCGGCCACAAGCGCGGCCTCGATCGTGCAGCCCGCCGGGACCACGACCACGTGCTCGGCCACCGCCGCCGCGAGCGGGACGATGCCCGGGACGCGGCGCACCGACCCATCGAGGCCGAGCTCGCCGATGAAGGCATGCCCCGCCACCGACTCGGCGGGCAGGCGGCCGCTGGCGACGAGCAGTCCGACGGCGATCGGAAGGTCGAGGCCGCTTCCCGTCTTGCGGATGCCGGTGGGAGCGAGGTTGACCGTGACGCGCTGCTGCGGCCACGGCAGCCCGCTGGACAGCAGGGCGGCGCGGACCCGGTCGCGGGCTTCACGCACCGAGGCATCAGGAAGGCCGACGATCGTGAAGCCCGGGAGCCCGGTGGAGACGTGGACCTCGACGCTGACCTGATGGCCCCGCGTGCCCAGCACGATGGCCGAAGGGATGGTGGCGAGCATGGCTTCCTCACCCGCGCGCAGAAACACGCGCCGTAGACGGCGGGGAGAGGAAGTGACCCCGACTCTACGTGAGCGGTGTGACAGTCCTGACTGCCAGCGGCGCCGGCGAGCCGGGCGGGGCGGGACTCCCGGTGACCGGTGGTCGGGAGCCATGGCTGGGAGACTGGTCGGGTGCGGCTCAGTGCTCTGGTGATCGGTGTCCTCGCGCCTCTCGCCGCACTGCTCGCCGCTTGTTCCGACAGCCCCGACGCCAGCTCGTTCTGTGCGGCGGTGAAGGCGAACCAACCAGCGTTGATGGGCGCCGTGGCCTCGCCGGCCGAGGCTGCCGCGACAGTCGCGCTCTTCGAGAAGCTGGGCACGATGGCGCCCGGCTCGCTACGGCCCGACTGGGCGACGCTGACCGCGGTCGTGCGCCAAGCCGCGGCAGCGCCAGCCGGCGATGCCGCGGCGCGCACGGCAGTGGCCGAGGCGTCGTCGAACGCAGTGCCGGCCGCCCGGGCCGTCAGCGACTACGTGCGCACCAACTGCTCGGTCGACCTGAGCCCGGCCACGACGGCGCCGGCAGCCACGGTGCCGCCCACAACCGCAGGCCCGGTGACCACCACCAAGCGGACGGCGACGACGACCACCGTCAAGCGCAGCCCGACGACGACCAGCGCCAAGGCGACGAGCACCACGACCAAGGCGGCGCCCTCCACCACGGCGAAGGGTTAGAGCCGGTTAGAGCAGCGTGCCCCGCTTGACGATGACGTGGTCGATCATCCCGTAGGCCTTGGCGTCCTCGGCGCCGAACCAGCGGTCGCGCTCGGAGTCGGCGATGATCTGCTCGACGGGCTGACCGGTGTGGTGGGCGATCCGCTCGGCCATGAGCCGCTTGGTGTAGGCCATCTGCTCGGCCTGGATGGCGATGTCGGAGGCCTGGCCCCGGAGCCCGCCGGACGGCTGGTGCATCATGATGCGGGCATGCGGCAAGGAGTAGCGCTTGCCCGGCGTGCCCGCGCACAAGAGGAACTGCCCCATCGACGCAGCCAGGCCCATGCACACCGTTCGCACGTCGGAGTCGACGAACTGCATGGTGTCGTAGATGGCCATGCCGGCTGTGACCGATCCGCCCGGTGAGTTGATGTACAGCCAGATGTCGGCGTTGTCCTCGGAGTCGAGGTAGAGCAGCTGCGCGGTGATCTGGTTGGCGATGTCGTCGTTCACGTCGGTGCCCAGCATGACGATGCGGCTCTTCAGCAGGCGCTGGAAGATGTCGGTGCGGTCACCGGTCGGCGCGTCCAACGCATGGGGGTTCGGAAAGGGGAGCTCGGGCATGCGGGCAGGCTACCGTCCACTCCTGCGATGGCTGTTGCTGACGAACTCCTCTCAAACAACGAGCGCTTCGCCGCCCAGTTCCACACGGGTACGGCGCTCCCCCTTGCCCCCTCCAAGCACCTCGCCATCGTGGCGTGCATGGACAGCAGGCTCGACCTGTTCCAGGTGCTCGGCCTCGGCGAGGGTGAGGCGCACATCATCCGCAACGCGGGCGGCGTCGTCACCGACGACGTGATCCGCTCGCTCGTGGTGTCCCAGCGACTCCTCGGCACCACCGACATCCTGCTCGTGCACCACACCGACTGCGGGCTGCAGAAGATCAGCGGCGAGCAGTTCAAGCGCGAGATCGAAGCCGAGGTCGGCATCAAGCCGCCGTTCTCGATCGAGACCTTCGACGACCCCTACGCCGACGTCCGCCAGAGCATGGGCCGCATCCGCACCAGCCCGTTCCTGCTCCACACCGCCGAGGTGCGGGGGTTCGTCTACGAAGTCGAGACCGGGCGCCTCATCGAGGTGCAGGGGTCCAGCGACGGCCGCTGAACACCACCACGACCTGCTCGTCGTCGGCGACTTCGGAGCGCATCGCGAGCAGGCCGGCGAGGCCCGCCGTGCCCGTCGGCGAGGCGTCGATGGTCGTCGTCCTTCTGGTCAGTTCGCCGGCCTCGACCACGAGGGCTTCGGGCACGACAACCGCTGAGCCGTTGCTCTCCTCGATGCCCTCGATGATCCCGAGCCAGTCGTAGGTCTCGTCGTCGAGGATGCCGGAGGCCGCGCTGTGCGGCTCGGTCTCCCACGGCCACATCACGTCATCCCACCGGCGAGCACCAGACCGCCAACGCTGCCAGGCCCGGGGCAACGGGGCGCAGCCCTCGGCCTGCACCGCGAACAGGCGGGGATGGAGCCCCGCAGAGCGCGCCGCCAAGGCCAGGCACGACCCGAACGCTCCCCCACCGACCTGGACGAACCACCGGTCGAGCCGGGGCCCCAAGGCCAGCAAGATCTCCCAGCCGAGCGTTCGGCCGCCGTCGAGGCAGAGCGCATCGTCGGGACCCTGGACGCTGAACGGCACCGCGCCGGATGCCACCGCATCACGGAACCGGTGCAGGCACGGATCACCGGGAAGATCATCGGGTCGTCGGGGGCACACCACGACCTCGGTATCGAGGCGGCGGAGCTCGGCCAGCACCCAGGGGTCGGCGCTCGGCGGGACGAAGACCCGCAACGGCCACTCGACGGCGGCAGCGAGCGTGGCGGCAGCCAACGCCGCGTTGCCGCACGAGGCGATGGCGAGCCGGGGGCGGCCGGCGGTGCCCGAGCCCGACCCCACCGACCCGGCCAGGCCGAGACGCTCGCAGGCCAGCAGGTGAAGCATGACCGTGGCGAGGTGGCGGCCCTTGTGGCTGCCGGCCACGTTGCCGGTCTCGTCCTTGATCCAGACGCCGCCGCCCGCGCCCGCATCGAACCCGAGCGCATCGCTCAAGGCGTCGGCCCGCGTGAGCGGCGTGGGGTGGAAGCCGGCGCCCCGGGCGTCGACGGCTCGCACCCGAGCGTCGAGGTCCTCGACGAGGGCTACGCGGTCGTCGAGGACCATGCCATGGACCGCAGCGTGCGCCGACCACGCAAGGACCGGGTCGAAGGCCACGAACGGGTTGTCGTGGTCGAGCGGGCGCAGCGGCGCGAGATCGGTGACGGGATGCAGCACGTGATGGCGATCGGCGGCGGTGGCCCGGGGGCAGCGCCACGGGTGACTCACTGCGATGTCGACGGTGGTGCCACAGGCTGCGCAGCGCCACCCGATGGTGCTCACAGCGAGGCGGCCACTCCCGTGCGCGCGTTCATCTCGTCGATCAGGCCGTCCCACTCGCCGAGCAAGGGGCGCAGCCCGGTCCAGAACGACTGCTTGCGGCGCTGCTCGAACACGTCGAGCGGCGTGCCCTGCTGCTCGACCCACGTGTAGTAGCCGAGGTTGAAGATGCGGTGGCGGTCGCGCTCGGTCAGCTCCAACAGGTGGTCGGTGGAGGCCGCCTCGACGTGGGTGGCGAACGCCGTCGCCGCGTCGATCTCGGAGAACGAGCCGTGGTAGCGGCCCGCGATGGTCTTGGCGCGCTCGCTTGGATACAGCGCGGCACCATCGGTGGCGATCGTGATGACAGCGTCGTCCGGGCCGAGGTCGAGGTGCTTGGCCAGCTTGATGGCGGCGAGCATGTTGCAGATCGACGAGAAGCCGAAGTGTGCCAGCGAGGCCACAATGGGCTCGGGCACGCCCTTCCGCTCGACGAGGTGGCGGCGGCCGACCTCGGTGTTGAACAGCACGTCCAGCTCGTCGGTCGCTCGATCGCTGACCGCTACCACGACATCGGTTCCCATCACGTTGTGGATGAGCGGGATGTGCTTGTCGCCGATGCCTTGGATGTTGTGCTCACCGAAGCCGTTCTCGAGCATGGTCGGACACTCGAGGGCCTCGACCGCCACGACACGCGCGCCGTACTGCTCCTTCAGGTGGTCGCCCGCGGCGAGGGTGCCGGCCGATCCCGTCGCCGACGTGAAGGCGGCGAGGCGGAGGCCGGGGTGGCTGGCGGTGACATGCTCGAACACGGCGCCGAGGGCCCGGCCCGTCACCGACCAGTGCACGAGGTGGTTGGCGAACTCACAGAACTGGTTGAAGATGAAGTTCTCGGGGTCGAGCGCCATCTCGTTGCAGGCGTCGTAGATCTCCTTGACGTTGCTCTCGGACCCGGGGGTGCGGATGACGTCGCTCGGGTCGCCGACCCACCGGTCGAGCCAGTCGAAGCGCTCCTGACTCATGCCCGCAGGCAGCACGGCCACGCCCCTCGAGCCCATGATCCGGCTGATGGCGACCCCGCCGCGGGCGTAGTTGCCGGTCGACGGCCAGATCGCCCGGTGGTGGGTGGGATCGAACTGCCCCGTGATCACACGCGGCGCAAGGCAGGCGTAGGCCGCCAGCACCTTGTGGGCCGTGATCATCGGGAAGCGGTCGCCGAACACGACGATGATCGGGGCCGCCACCCCGGTCAACGACGACGGCAGGACCACGTGCTCGGGGACCGCCACGGTGCCCGGAGCCCTTCCCGCTGCGGTGTTGCACCAGTGAACCCGAAAGAGGTTGAGCGGATCGGCGGCATCACGGTCGACGGCGGCCAGGCGAGCCGTGATCGCCGGCGGGATCGTGCTCGGGTCGGCCAGCTGAGCGAACGTCGGCAGCACGACGCGCTGCTCGCGGAACCGCTCAACCGAACGGGCGAGGGCATCGGCGTCGACGACGGTGTGGGCCAGGCCGAGTTGGCCCTCGAGCGCGGACGTCCGGTCAGCAAGGTCAGTCACGCGGGCAGTTTGTCAAAGGCCCGCCCGCGCCCCGCACCGAGAGGAGCATTGGCGGCGCGGGTGGCCCCGAACGCTCATCTCGAGGGTTGCAATCAGTGCAGAAGCGGGACGAGGGCGGCAGCGGCGGCGGCTGGGGAGTGGACGCCCAGGGCCTCGCGAGCCGTCACGGCGGCAGCGACGACCTTGATCGCATGCTCATCGCCGGACTCGATGGCGCGATCGGCCAGCGCCGCCAGGTCGACCGCGGCCCCGCTCTCACCAAGCGGGAGAGGCCCCGAGGCCGGGTAGGCACTGGCGAGGGCGGCAGCCGCCTGCCATCCGAGCGCCGCAACCCCGGGCACTGCGGCTGGTTCGAGGAGGGGTGCGACCGTCGCCAGGGCGCAGGTGGCCGTGACCGCGTGGACGTAGGCGATGGGCATGGTCGACGCCCCGCGGAGCGCCAGCCGAGCGGCTACGGCGACGACCGAGGCGATGCTCAACGGCGCCGCCGCGGCGGCAACGGCCCCGGCGAACGCAGGCTCGTGGTCGAGGTTGGCCACCGCGTCGGAGATGAAGAAGGTGCCCGGCGGGGGCGGGAGTGCGGGTAACGCCGACGCCGCCGCCACGAGGTCGAACGGGCCGAGCGGGGTCGGGTCGCCGGCGATCACGCGGTGACACGCCGCCCAGTAGCCAAGGGCCGCTGAAAGCTCGGTGATCCGTGAAGCCGAGGCGCCACCCTGGAGCCCGTGCACCGCGTGCGCGGTTCGGAGCCAGCCGTGGGTAGCAGCACCGGAGAGCCCTGGCGCGAGCTGACCGAGGGCGTCGGTCGCGACCACTGCCCATGGCTCGTCGTCGAGCCGCTGGCGGTAGTGCTGCTGCCAGTCAGCCACCGTGGCGAGCTCGCCGAGGCGGCGGCGGCCGACGGGAGTCGGCATCGGTTCCAGGTCGCGGAGGTAGACGTCGAGCCACGGGTGGATGGCGTCAGCACGATCGAGCACGAACAGCGCGTCGATCACCATGGGAGCGTGGCTGGCCAGCCCGCCCCCGTACTCGGGTCCAAAGCCGATGAGGCGCCCGAGCGCCTCGTCGCGCTGGCCGTCATCCACGTTGGCGCTCATCACGAAGCCTCCTCGTACACAGCCTCGCCTCGGCGGAGGCGGGCCGCGATGCGGACCGTCGATGACTGCTCCCTCCTGGTGGGGGCATGCGCGGCGATCCACCGGGCGGCGGCGACCAGGATCAGCGCCTGCTCCTCAGATCCCTCGGGCCAGCCCCGAGCCTGTTCGACGGCCGCCTCGAGGCACTGCACGGTGTGGAAGCCGGCGTCCTCTCGGAACACTGCGTGACCAAGGGCGGCGACGAGCGCGTCCGACGCTCCCCCGCCCCGAAGGAACCCGTAGGCCTCGCGCCCCGCCCGATCCACACCACCCTGGATCTCCCAGCACTCGGCGAGGCCAGCCAGCGAACCCGAGGCCTCGTGGGGCAGCCGCGCCGCAGGCACGTTGAGGAACCGGTCGAGGTGGATGCGCACGACGGTGTGCAGGAGGGCCCGGGCCGCATCGCTGGTCGGCGCGCGTCGCACGATCTGGTGAGCCGCGTTCGCCATCGTGAACGTGTGGTGCACAGTGTCCCAATCACCGAACTCGTTCTGCACGTGGAAGCGCACGACGCGCAGCGCAGCGGCGAACGCGACCGCTCGGCCGGCGTCCCGGAGCGTGGCCCCCGAGCGGAGGGCTTCGAGCAGCGCCGCCACCGATCGCTCAGGGTCGTCATCGAGCAGCGCCCAGCCCAGCGCTGCGACATCCGGCTTCGGTTCCAATGCCGTCACGCCCACGCGGAGCGCGTCTGGCAACTCGGCCTCGGCCCGGCGCACGAGCGCAACGAGATCGATGGGGTGCTGCCACTCCGATGACTCCTCGGCCCGGTCGGCGCTGCAGGTCTGACCCACGATCGACGTGATCGCCATCGACGCGAGCTCGGGCGGGGCGAAGTGGAGCGATTCGAAGACCTTGTTGGTGAAGTCGAGTGTGTGGCCCCCGTCGAGCACGACGTGGTCCGTCACCGCTGACGCCACCATCGCCTCGACCAGGCCGGGATCCCCCACGCCCGCCACGGCGGTGGCCAGTGCCCGTTCAGCGGCATCAGTCGACCGGGTGTCCACGAAGCGCCGGTACCACTGCGCGAGCCGATCGGCGTCCACGTCGGCCCCGGCCATGGCCGTAAGCGGGAAGCGTGATGCCTGACCATTGGTGTCGCGCGCCACCTCCACCAGCGCATGGATCAGCGCCGGCCCCCGGTCGGCGGGATGGAGATCGTTCAGCACGTTGGCAATGGCGACGAGC
>JBBRTJ010000005.1:0-73106 GCA_038244535.1 Acidimicrobiales bacterium
GGCTAGGTTCGTGCGGTGATCCTTCTTGGCATCCTGCTGTTCGGCATGGTCATCGGTGCGGCTGCGCAGTTCATCCTCCGCCAGACGGGCGGGGGGGTCGACTGGGGCATGGCGCTCGGGGCGGGCCTCATCGGATCGTTCGTCGGCGGGATGCTGTCCAGCCTCCTGTTCGGTGACGGGCTCGAGCTCAGGCCGAGCGGGATCATCGGCTCGATCATCGGGGCCATCATCGTCACGCTGATCTGGCTGTGGTTCCGCCGCCGCCGCGCCGCCTGACCGCTACCCCCTGGGGCTGAGCCCCCGCAGCGCCGCGGCCAGCGCCTCGTCGTCGGAAGGGTCGACCGAACGCAGGTCGCAGATCGTGCGCCCATCGTGCACCCGGGCGATGATGGCCGGGCGAGCCTGACGCAGCGCGGCGCGGTGATCGCCGTCGAAGGTGATCCCCACCGAGGCGATGGTTGCCCCGGGGAGCGAACCGGCGCCAGGGACCGCCTCGGTGTCGATCACCTGGCCCACCCCCAAGCACTCGGCGCGGCGGCGAAGCTCGGGCACCGGGATCGAGGCCATGCGCCAGAACGGCACGGTCGTTGCGGCATCACGGCGCAGGTAGGCCAGTGCCGTGGCCTGGAGGGCCGCCAGCACGAGCCCGCCCGGGCGCAGCGCCCGAGCCAGCGGGTGGGCTGCGCACGCCGCCACCAGGTCGGCTCGCCCGGCGATGATCCCGGCCTGGGGACCGCCGAGCAACTTGTCGCCCGAGAAGGTCACGAGCCCTGCTCCGGCTTCGAGGGTCTGGCGGGCGGCGGGCTCGCCGTTCAGCCATGCCGGCGGCCCACCGGGCAGCCATGGGCAGGCGGCGTCGAGCAGGCCGGAGCCGATGTCGGCGACCACGGGTGGTCCGAGCCCGGCCAGCGCATGGATGCCGACCCCCTCGGTGAAGCCCTCGATCCGGTAGTTCGACGGGTGGACCTTGAGGAGGAGCGCGATGTCCGAGCCGGGGCGGTCGATGGCTCGGCGGTAGTCGGTGACGCGGGTGCGGTTGGTGGTGCCGACGTCGATCAAGCGGGCGCCGCTCTCCTCCATCACCTCGGGGACGCGGAAGCCCCCGCCGATCTCGACGCTCTCGCCACGGCTGACGGCGACTCCGCGGTCCCTGGCCAGCGCGGCCAGGACCAGCAGCACCGCGGCGGCGCCGTTGTTGACGACCAGGGCGGCCTCGGCGCCGACCAGCCGGGCCAGGAGGCGCCCCGCGTGGAGGCTCCGCGAGCCGCGCTGGCCGGTGGTGAGGTCCAGCTCGAGGTTGGTGGCCGCCTCGGTCTGGTGGAAGGCCAAGGGGGCGCGACCGAGGTTGGTGTGGAGCAGCACACCGGTGGCGTTGATCACCGGCTGCAGCAGGGCGGTCTCGAGCTCGGCCGCTCGGGCCGGAGCGCTGTCGGAGTCTCCGGCCGCGATCGCCTCGCGGGCGATGTCGACGAGCAGCGGATGGGGGAGGTCGCTCCCGGCCGCCAGCGAGCGGGCCAGGCGGTCGACCGACGGCGGACGCATCACGGCCGAGTCTCTCACCACCGTCTTCCACCACCCACGTTGGGTCGATCTCCGTCGCCTCGCGTGGCCGATCGGCCCGACGTCGAGTCGCACGCGCCCCTGTAGCCTCGCCCCCGGTGGTCTGGCTCGTTCTGTTCTTCATCGTCGCTCCCCTGGTCGAGCTCTACGTGTTCATCCAGGTGAGCAACTCGATCGGCTTCCTGAACGCCGTCGGCCTGGCGGTGCTCTCGGCTGTGTTCGGCGTGTGGCTCGTGAAGCGCGTCGGGCTGGGTCTGCTGCGGCGGGGCCGTGAGCAGCTGCTGGGGACCGAGCCGCCCGAGGCCGCCGTCGTCGACGGCTTCCTGCTCGTGCTGGCCGGTGTCCTGTTCGTGCTGCCCGGCTTCGTGTCCGATGTGGTCGCCCTGCTGCTCGTGATCCCCCCGACTCGGGTCGTGGTCCGCAGGCTCGTGCTCAGCGGCTTCGCCCGGCGCCGGCGGATGGTCATCGTCAGCTACGACCGGCCCCCCGCGGCCGGTCCTCCGGCGTGCGGACCGATCGTGGATGCCTCCGCCAGCGAAGATCGCCCCGCCGGGCATCCGCCCATCGAGCTGCCACCGGCCGGTCCTACCCCGTGAGCGCCTCGATCAGCGGCTCCGCCGTTCCCGAGGGCTTCGACCCCCACGCGGTCCCCGTGCGCAACGCCGCCACCGTCATGCTCGTGCGCGACGGACTCGACGGCCTCGAGGTGTTCATGATGCGCAGGACCCTCAAGGCGGTCTTCGTCGGCGGCTTCTACGTGTTCCCCGGTGGAGCGGTGGACAGCAGCGACAGCGGCCCCGAGGTCGATGCCATCAGTCCCCACCTCGACGACGCCGAGGCCAGTGCCGCGCTCGGCATCGACGCCGGTGGACTTGCCTACTGGGTGGCGGCCATCCGCGAGTGCTTCGAGGAAGCTGGCGTGCTCCTGGCCGCCCACCACAGCGGTGAGGTCGTGCGCTTCGACGAGCCGGCGGTAGCCGAGCGCTTCACCGTGGCCCGTCATGGCGTGCACGACGGCTCCGTGCGCCTGGTCGACCTCTGTGCCACCGAGGGCCTCTACCTCGTCACCGGCGACATCCAGTACGTGAGCCACTGGATCACGCCGGTCGGCGAGCCCCGCCGCTTCGACACCCGCTTCTTCGTCGCCCGCGCCCCCGACGCCCAAGAACCGCTGCACGACGACGGCGAGACGATCGCCAGCTTGTGGGTCAACCCGGCCGATGCGCTCACCCGGGCCGACGCCGGAGAGCTGGCGATGATCGTTCCCACCCGGCGCAACCTCGAGTTCCTGTTGCCCCACGCCACTGCGGCCGAGGTGCTGGCGGCGGCGTCACGGGTGGGTCGGCCACCGGCCATACAGCCCCGGATCATCACCGAGGCCGACGGCTCGATCCGCGTGCTGCTTCCCGGCCAACCCGGTTACGACACCGCCCCGCACTGACGGCTGGCAAGAGCGCAGCGGTGCCGCAGACCGCCGATCGGGCGGTCAGGCGGGCTTGGGTCCGAGGGCGAGCTCGACCGCTTCGAGCACGCGGGCACTGCAGCCGGCCATCTGCACGGGCGGCACGGTCTCGGTGACGATCCGATGGGCGATCGCCCGGAACGCGTCGGCGGCGAGACCGGTGCCGTGAAGCGCGACGGGCTGGCCGGTGTCGCCTCCGGCCGCCACGGCCGGCTCGATCGGCACCTGACCGAGCAGCGGGGCGCCCACCTCGTCGGCCAGCTTCTGGCCGCCCCCGGTGCCGAACAGCGCGTACGACTGCCCGTGGTCACAGGTGAACGAGCTCATGTTCTCGATGACCCCGGCCACGCGCAAGAACGATCGCCGGGCCATGTCGGCGGCGCGGATGGCCACCTTCTGGGCGCTCACGCCTGGCGTGGTCACGATGATCAGGTCGGTGCGCGGCAGCATGCGGGCCAGGCCCATCTGCACGTCGCCAGTGCCTGGCGGCATGTCGATCAGCAGGTAGTCCATCGGGCCCCACTGCACGTCACGCAGGAACTGCTCGACGGCCTTCGTGAGCATCAACCCTCGCCACATCAGTGCGGTGCCCTCGTCCTCGACGAGGTTGCCAGTCGACACCACCTTGAGCAGTCCTCGACCGACCCGGAGCTCGTTGGGTTGGATCAGCGCCCGACCGTCAGGGCCCTTCTCGGCCGCGAGGCGATCGCTCACCCCCAGCATGCGGGGGATCGAGAACCCCCAGATGTCGGCGTCGAGCACGCCCACGGTGTGCCCGAGCGCGGCGATCGACACGGCCAGGTTGACCGTCACCGAGCTCTTGCCGACGCCCCCCTTGCCTGAGGCGATGGCCAGCACACGCGTGGTGGCGGGGATCTCGGTGTCCGGTGCCGACTCGCGGGCGTTCCACCGAGCCTTGAGCATCACCTCGCTGCGCTCGTCGCTCGTCATCTCGCCCCACTCGATCTTCACCGTGGCCACGCCGGGGTGGGAGGCGACCCGCGTCTCGACGTCTCGCTTGATCTGCGCCCGTAGGGGGCAGCCGGCGATCGTGAGCTTGACGGTGAGGTGGACGACGCCGTCGGCGGTGACGGCGACCGAGGGCACCATGCCGAGGTCGACGACGTTGCCACCGAGCTCGGGATCCATCACCCCGCGCAGCAGTCCGGTGACCTCTTCGACCGTCGGGACCGCAAACGTAGTGCTCACCCCCGTAGTTCTACCGGGGAAGCCCGTGTAATCTCCACCAATGGCGTCGGCTGTGGTTCCCCGCCTCGACGTGCTGAAGGCCCTCGGCGACGACACCAGGTACGCGATCTACGGCCAGCTCGTCCGCTCGCGCCGGCCGCTCGCCACGGCCGAGGTGGCCGAGCGTCTCGGCCTCCACCCCAACACGGTCCGTCCCCACCTCGAGCGGATGCGCGAGGTCGGGTTGCTCGACGTTCAGGTCGACACCCGCCCCGGCGTCGGTCGCCCGCAGCACCTCTACGGCCTCGCTCCCGAGGCCCCGTCGCTCGCGTTGGTGTCGTCGTCGGTCCCGCTCGTGGCCCGGATGCTGGCTCGTCTCGCCACGGCGGCCGGAGCCTCGGGCGACGATGCCGTCGGCGTCGGCCGGGTCCAGGGCCAGGCAGACGCCACTGCGTTTGCCGACAGCGCGTCCTGCCTCGAGGCGCTCGTCGCCGAGCTCGACGAGCTCGGGTTCGACCCCACGGTGTCCGCACCGGACGACGACGACGGCGCCGCTGACGACGACGGCGCGGCCGTGATCGCCTTTGCCCATTGCCCGTTCGGCGAGCTGGCCGAGGCCCACCCCGAGCTCGTTTGCTCGCTCCACAGGGGCATCGTCGAGGGCTTCGTCGAAGCCCTGGGCGGTGGCGAGGTCGACGACTTCCATCCCCTCGCCCACCGTCGACCTTGTCAAGTCACACTCATCAGTCGCTAGCCTTCCCCACCAGGTCCCGTACGCCGTAGGAGGAACCGATCGTGATCACGCTCACCGATGCTGCTGCTGTGAAGGTCAAGGAACTGCTCGAGGCCGAGGGCGAGCCGTCGTTGGCACTGCGCGTCGCCGTGCGCCCCGGTGGCTGCTCGGGTTTCGCCTACGAGATGTTCTTTGACTCCGACGTGGCCGCCGACGACCAACTGGTCACCTACGGCGATGTGAAGGTGCTGGTCGACCAGTCGAGCGCGCAGCTGCTCACGGGCGCCACCCTCGACTACAAGGACGGCCTGCAGCAGGCCGGGTTCAGCATCAACAACCCCAACGCCACGCGTTCGTGCGGGTGCGGTCAGTCGTTCAGCTGAACCCCTGCCGGGCTACTTGCCGGTCAGCCGGCTCAGGGCCGCTGACAGCTCATCGGCATCGAACACGCCGTCGAAGCGCTCGGTGATCGTCCCCTTGGCGTCGGCCAGGTACAGGCACGGCTCGAACGTGAGCCGGTAGTCGTCCACCGCTTGCGTCGAGGTGGTGATGGTCGAGTCCGTGTACACCTCGGCGTGCACGATCGTGAGCCCATCGCCGAATCGGGCGGACTGGCTCATCATCACGTCGACGACCGGCCCGCAGACTGCGGTCTTGCAGAACGCCGGCGTCGCGATCATGAGTGCAGTGGGCTTGCCGATCTTCAGGGCGTCGGCCAGCGACACCGCGTGGAACGGGCACGCCGGGTCGCGAGTGCAGATCGGGGTGACGCCGCGAGGGTCCGCGGCGGTCGGGGTGACGGTGGGGATCATGGGGTCGCCTGGCTTGGGGATGATCACCTCGCTGGCCGCGACGACCTGGAACGTCACCTGGCCCGTGCCGCCCTTGAGTGGCGTCGCTGCGGTGTAGATCCCCATCGGCAGGGTCGTGAGGATGGGCCAGTAGGGACGCGGGATGCCCTGGCTGTGGCGCTTCGCCACGAAGGAAGCCACCTGCTTGCCGCTGGCGTCCACCACGGTCATGGGCAGCTCGGCAGGTCCGTCGCTCAGCAGCACGCCATCGGCGTCGGCGATGGCCACCGGGATGCGTTGCTGGCCCGGGGCCAGGATCGGCGACGGCGACAGGAGGCTGGCGAGCGCTTGGCCCGACACGCCGTTGCCGCTGGTGGAGTTGCTCTTCGCGCTGCTGCCACACGCCGCCAGCACGACGCCGGCCGAAGCCGCCAGGAAGGTTCGCCGGGACCACTCGGGGGCGTTCATCACGACTGGGCAACCTACTGTCGTCATCGTGAGCGGCCCCGTCACCTTCAGCGTCGACGGCCGCCAGGTGACCGCGCGCGACGCCGAAGCCTCCCTGCTCGACGTGCTGCGCGACGAGGTGCGGGTGGGTTCCGCCAAGGATGGGTGCAGCCCCCAGGGCCAGTGCGGCTGCTGCACGGTGCTGATCGATGGGCAGCCTCGGGTGGCTTGCGTGACGCCGGTTCGCCGGGTGATGGGCCGGTCGGTCACGACGTTCGACGGGCTCGATCCGGCGGTGCTCGACCAGTGGTCCTCGGCCCTCGTGGCCACCGGAGGCAGCCAGTGCGGTTTCTGCACGCCCGGCATCGTGGTGCGCCTCGAAGCGCTCCGGGGCAAGGCCGGCGGTGCCCTCCTCGCCCGGCCTGCGGTCGACCAGGCACTCCTTGCTCACCTCTGTCGGTGCACCGGCTGGCAGACGATCGTCGAGGCGGCGGCGACGGTGACCAGCCGGCTGTCCACGGCGACCGACCTGCCAGCCGCCGAAGGCCGCGACCTTGCCGCTGCGGCGGAGCGGGCCACGATCGAGGGGGGATCGCCGCAGCGCGTCGGCGGCGAGATCGCGCGGGGGCGAGGGGGGTTCGCCGCCGACGGAGCACCCGCCGACGCGCTGGTGGCGATGCTGGGCCATGACGGCGGGTGGGTGGTGGGCGAGACGGTCGCCGAGGTGCGCCGGCTCGCGAGCCCGGTGCAGGGCCGCCGTTCCACGATCGCGCTCGGCTGGCCGATCGAGTTGCCCGACGGTGCCTGGGCACGCACGTTGCGCACCACCTGGGTCGAGCCCGCCTACCTCGAGCCCGATGCCTCGTGGTGCGCGCCGGGAGGTCAGCCTGCGCTCGTGCTCGCCAACGGTGGGGCGTTCGGGGGCAAGCAGCACAGCATCGTGGGGGCGGTGGCCCGCCGGTTGGCCGACGAGCACGGCCGGCCCGTGCGCGTGCTGCTCACTCGCGAGGACACCGTTCGCACAGGCCCGAAGCGCCCGCCACTCGCGGCCGGAGTCGACGCCGACGGCCGCGGCGTCGTGCGCATCGCTCGCACCGCCGGGATCACCGAGGCGATCGCCGCCGTCGCACCCGGGCTCGTGGTCGTCGAGGTCGACGGGCCTGGCCCGCCAACCTCGGCTGGCGTGCGCGGCGCGGGATGGGTCGAGGCCGCGGTGCTGCTGGCCTCGCTCGAGGCGACCGACCTCGTGCGCTCGCCCGCCGGGGCCGTCGCCGAGGCCGAGGTGACCGACGGGCGCGTCGACGTTCGGGTCCGCTGTGGTGCGCCCCTCGACGAGGTCGTGCTCCGCTCGTACTGCATCGGAGCCGCCCACCAAGCGCTGGGCTGGGTGCGCTCCGAGGCCGTCGCGGTCGACGGCGATGGTGAGCCGCTCGATCTGACCATCCGGTCGTTCGGCGTGCTGCGGGCCGTCGACATGCCGACCATCAACGTCGAGGTCGTGCCCGCCGACAGCCCTGCGGTCAACGGCAGCGACGCGGTGTTCGCCGCCGTGGCTGCGGCCGCCTGGCGCCACCGCGGTCATCCCGACCGCTGGCCCACCGACCGTCGTTGACGAGCACCCGTCGCGCCATCGTGTTTTGGGGGAGGATGGACAGGCGCGGCGATCGTCGCCGCCCTCGCTTCTCGGAGGTCGTTCCATGGCGTCGCCCGTCGGCCCCTACACCCCGGCGGTCCGCGCCGGTGACTGGATCATCGTGTCGGGCCAGCTCGGCCTCAAGGACGGTGTGCTCGTCGATGGTGTTGCCGCGCAGACGGTGCAGGCCGTCGCCAACCTCTCGGCTCACCTCGCTGGCATGGGCGCCTCGCTCGACGATGTGGCCAAGACGCTGTGCTTCCTCGTCGACATGGGTGACTTCGCCACGTTCAACGAGGCCTACGTGGCCGGGTTCGGTGCGCATCGCCCGGCCCGCTCCACGATCGGTGTCGCCGCCCTCCCCGCCGGTGGGCTGGTCGAGATCGAGGCGTGGGCCTACCGGCCCGCCTCCTGAGCAGACCGCGAGGGCGCCGGCTTGCGGCGACGGCGGAAGCCCGATCGGCCTACGATGCCGTGGTGCCCGGAGCCTTGGTCATCGTCGTGGTGCTGCTGCTCTTCCCGATGCTCGCGATCATCGGCTGCCTCTTCGTCGCCGGCGCGCTCGGGGCACTGCTCGATCGTGACGCCGCTGTCCGCAATGAAGGCAGCGAGCTCCTCGAGCTGAACACCTGATCCCGGCTGATCCCATGCCCGGTGGGCCGCCCTCATCCATGTTCCGCTTCGACGCGTCGACCGAGGCCCTGGCCGAGGCTGTCATCACCTACGCGATCGAACGCACGCGCCTCGACCCGCCACCCCTCGACGGCCCGCGGTCGGCAGCCGAGCTGAGGGCAGCGGTGGGGAGCACGATCACTGAGCAGGGCATCGGCGGCCTCGAGGCCCTGCGGCTCTTCGCCGATGTCTTGGCTCCGGCCTCCATCTCGGTCGACCATCCCCGCTACCTCGCTTTCGTCGGCACGGCGCCCACCGAGGCGGCGATCCTGTTCGACCTGGTCGTCGGCGCGTCCTCGCTCTACGGCGGGTCGTGGCTGGAAGGGGCGGGAGCGGTCTTTGCCGAGAACGAGGCGTTGCGGTGGCTGGCTGATCTTGCCGGTCTGCCGCCCACCGCCGGCGGGGTCTTCGTCGCCGGCGGCTCGGCCGGCAACCTCAGCGCGCGGGTGGCGGCGCGCCACCACGCCCGGATGGTGCGCCCAGAGCTCGCCGAGCGCCGCCTCACGGTCATCGCGTCCAGTGGTGCACACTCGTCCATCACCTCGGCGTCCAAGGTGATGGACGGCGACGTCGTGAAGGTCTCCACGGCGACGGGCCGTCTCACCGGCGGCGAGCTCGAACAGGCGGTCGCCGATCTGGCCCCCGCCGCGCTCGACCGGGTCTACGCGGTCGTCGCCACGGCGGGCACCACCAACGAGGGGATCATCGACGACCTGGCGGGCATCGCCGAGGTCTGCGGGGCGCACGGGTGGTGGCTCCACGTCGATGCCGCGTATGGCGGTGCCGCCCTCGCGGCGCCGAGCGCCCGACCCCGCTTCGCGGGCATCGAGCACGCCGACTCGTTCGTCGTCGATCCGCACAAGTGGCTGTTTGCTCCCTACGACTGTGCCGCGCTCCTGTACCGCGATCCCGCCATCGCGCGCGCTGCGCACACCCAGCACGCCGCCTACCTCGACGTGCTCACGGGGGGCGGCGACTGGAACCCGAGCGACTACGCGTACCACCTCACGCGGCGTGTGCGTGGGCTGCCGTTCTGGTTCAGCCTCGCCACCCACGGCACCGCGGCCTACGGCGACGCGATCGAGGCGACCCTCGCCCTCACCGTCGAAGTCGGCGAGCTCATCCGGGCGACGCCGTTCGTCGAGCTCGTCATCGAGCCCAGCCTGTCGGTCGTGCTGTTCCGTCGCCTCGGCTGGGGGCCGGACGACTACGCGAGCTGGAGCGATGCCGTGCTGTCCTCCGGCCTCACGCTCACGGTCCCGACTGCCCACGCAGGCGAGACCTGCCTGCGCTTCTGCTTCGTCAACCCCCGCACCACGCTCGACGACGTGCGGATGATCATCGACTCGCTGGCCTGATCAGGCCGTCCAGCGGCTCTGCCCGAACCGGTAGCCCACGGAGCGAACCGTCTGGATGAGTCCGGCGTGCTCGTCGGAGAGCTTGGCCCGGAGCCGGCGGATGTGGACGTCGACCGTGCGGGCACCGCCGTAGTACTCGTACCCCCAGACGCGGCTGAGCAGGATCTCGCGGGTGAACACCTTGCCCGGGTGCTGGGCCAGGAACTTGAGCAGCTCGTACTCCATGTAGGTGAGGTCGAGCGGGTGGCTGGCGATGTAGGCCTGGTAGGTCTCGAGGTTGAGCACGAGTGGGCCGTACTCGACCACCTCGGGTCGAGTGCCGCCGCCCTTCTTCCAGAACAGGTGCTTGAGGCGGGCCTCCAGCTCGCGTGGGTGGAACGGGGCCAGGCAGAAGTCGTCGAACAGGTCGTCGCGCAAGTCGAGCTCGGCGAGCTGCGCGCCCGACACGAGCAGCAGCAGCGGCTGCAGCGGCACGTCGCGCTTGCGCAGCGAGCGGCACAGGCCCCACGCCCCTTCGGGGTCGCGGTCGGCAGCAACGACCGCGCCGCCCCAGCCATCGCCCGGCTCGAGCCGGTTGGCGATCTCGGGAGCCGAGGCCGCCTTCCACGCGTAGCCGCCGAGGTCGAGCGTCTGGGCCAGCTCCGGCGCAGGCGGGTCCGGGAACACCAGGATCGGTTCCATCAGGACCATGTTCACACCGTGCGCAGGTAGCGGTCGATCTCGTATGGCGTGACCTGGGTCTTGTAGCCGCGCCACTCGCTGCGCTTGTTGCGCAGGAACCACTCGAAGATGTGCTCGCCCAGGGCTTCGGCCACCAGCTCGGACTTCTCCATGAGCGTCAGCGCATCGGCCAGTGACTGGGGCAGGGGGTGCAGCCCTTCGGCGGCCCGCTCTTGGTCGGTGAGCTCGAAGATGTTGGCCGATGCCTCCGGCGGGAGCTCGTAGCCCTCGGCGATGCCCTTGAGGCCAGCGGCAAGGATGACCGAGAACGCGAGGTACGGGTTCGTCGCGGGGTCAGGCGCCCGGTACTCGATGCGAGTGGCGGACGCCTTGTTCTTCGGGACGGGCACGCGGATCAGGGCTGAGCGGTTGTTGCGAGCCCAGCTGACGTAGGCGGGGGCCTCGAAGCCGGGGATCAGTCGCTTGTAGCTGTTGACGGTCTGGTTGGTGACGGCCGTGATCTCTGGGGCGTGATGGAGCAGCCCGGCGATGAAGCCCTTGGCGGTCTTCGAGAGGTTGTACGGGTCACCGGGGTCGTGGAACGCGTTCTCGTCGCCCTCGAACAGGCTCATGTGGGTGTGCATGCCCGAGCCCTGCACGCCTTCAAGGGGCTTGGGCATGAAGGTGGCGTACACGCCGGCGGCCTGGGCGGCTTCGCGCACGACGACCCTGAAGGTCATCACGCTGTCGGCCATCGTGAGGGCGTCGGTGTGGCGGAGGTCGATCTCGTACTGGCTCGGAGCGTCCTCGTGGAACGCGTACTCGACCGGGATGCCCATGGCTTCGAGCGTGTGGATGGTGCGCTTGCGCAGGGTGCCGGCGACGTCGGCCGTGGTCAGGTCGAAGTAGCCCCCCCGATCCAGCGGCTGGGGGTGGCCGTTGGCGTCATCGGCGAAGTAGAAGTACTCCATCTCGGGGGCGACGTAGAACGAGAAGCCACGCTCGCGAGCTCGGTCCAGGTTGCGGCGCAGCACGTTGCGAGGGTCACCCTCGAAAGGACTGCCGTCGAGGTTCTTGATGTCGCAGAAGATGCGGGCGGCCGGTTCCTTGGCCTCGGCCCACGGCAGCAGCTCGAAGCTGGCCGGGTCGGGCATAGCCAGGACGTCGCTCTCCTGCACGCGGGAGAACCCGTCGATCGATGAGCCGTCGAAGGTCATGCCCTCCTCGAGGGCGTTCTCCATCTCGGCCGGCGTGATGGCAAAGCTCTTGAGCTGACCGAGCACGTCGGTGAACCAGAGCCAGATGATCCGCACGCCCCGTTCCTCGACGGATCGCAGGACGTAATCGTGCTGTCGCTCCATGGACCTAGTCTCGATCTTCGCCCGGTACCGGTTCCACTGCCGACACCCCTGTTCACAACTAGTTCACAATGGGGCAACGGTCGGGAAATCGGGCCAAGCGAGTGTTTCAGCTGGTCCCACGCGGCCCGTCCGCCCACCTCTCACGTTCACGCCCCCAAGGAGGCATCGTGCCCCAGCGCACACCGGCCCAAGTCTTGAAACTGATCAAGGACGAAGGCTGCGAGTTCGTCGACTTCCGCTTCTGCGACCTGCCCGGCGTCATGCAGCACGTCACCATCCCCGCCAAGGTCCTGAGCGAGAGCACCTTCGAAGAGGGGCACGGCTTCGATGGTTCGTCGATCCGAGGCTTCCAGGAGATCCAGGAGTCGGACATGATCCTGCTTCCGGATCCCGACACGGCCTACGTCGATCCGTTCATGAAGCGATCCACCCTCGTGCTGCACTGCTACGTGGCCGATCCGCTCACCATGGAGAGCTACTCGCGCGATCCGCGCTTCGTGGCCAAGAAGGCCGAGGACTACCTGAAGTCCACCGGCATCGCCGACACGGCGTACTTCGGTCCCGAGCCCGAGTTCTTCATCTTCGACAACGTCCAGTTCGAGTACGGCCCCAACAAGAGCATGCACTTGGTCGACTCGGTCGAAGGCGTGTGGAACACCGGCCGCGACGAGGGTCCGAACCTCGGCTACAAGCCCCGCACCAAGCAGGGCTACTTCCCGGTGCCGCCGATGGATCACTACCAGGACCTCCGCTCCGACATGGCGGCCACGCTCGAGAGCGTCGGCATCGAAGTCGAGCTCCACCACCACGAGGTCGCCACCGGCGGCCAGTGCGAGATCGGCATGAAGTTCAACACGCTGCTGGCCATGGGTGACCAGTTGATGACCTTCAAGTACGTGCTCAAGAACGTGGCCTGGCAGGCGGGCAAGAGCCTCACCTTCATGCCCAAGCCCATCTTCCAGGACAACGGCTCTGGCATGCACTGCCACCAGTCGCTGTGGAAGGGCGGCGAGCCCCTGTTCTTCGACGAGACCGGCTACGCGGGCCTGTCGGACATCGCACGCTGGTACATCGGCGGCCTGCTGCACCACGCGCCGGCCATCTTGGCTTTCGCCGCGCCGACGACCAACAGCTACAAGCGGCTCGTGCCGGGCTACGAGGCCCCGGTCAACCTCGTCTACAGCCAGCGCAACCGGTCGGCGTCGTGCCGGATCCCGATCGCGCAGAAGAGCCCGAAGGCCAAGCGGGTCGAGTTCCGCTGCCCCGATGCTTCGGCCAACCCGTACCTGGCCTTCGCTGCCATGATGATGGCCGGGGTTGATGGCGTGCAGAACCGCATCGAGCCCCCGCCCCCCATGGACAAGGACCTCTACGACCTGCCGCCCGAGGAGCTGGCCAAGGTTCCCCAGGTCCCGGGCTCGCTCGAGGAGTCGTTGCGAGCGCTCGAGAACGACCACGCCTTCCTCACCGCCGGTGGGGTGTTCACCGACGACCTCATCGAGTCCCACATCGCCTACAAGCGCACTCACGAGATCGACGCCATCCGCCTGCGTCCGCACCCCTACGAGTTCGCCCTGTACTACGACATCTGAGCCAGTCGGCCGC
This sequence comes from Acidimicrobiales bacterium, assembly GCA_038244535.1. Lineage (GTDB taxonomy): Bacteria > Actinomycetota > Acidimicrobiia > Acidimicrobiales > Ilumatobacteraceae > JBBRTJ01. The sequence continues at coordinate 13,471 of JBBRTJ010000005.1, forward strand.
TGACCCGCGGAAACGTCGGTCAGCGGCCGGCTCGGCAAGGCCTTCGTGCAGTACCGGCGCCGAGGCGGTGCCAGGACCTCGACGCTGCCGGACTTCTACATCGGCGCGCATGCGGCGATCGACGGCCTCAGCCTCATCACGCGTGACGGTTCGCGCTACGCGAGCTACTTCCCGACCGTCGCCCTCGTCGTCCCTGGCCCGTAGTCAGGTGATGCCGTAGAACACGCGTTCGACGACGGCTCGTGCTCGTCTCGTGACTCGTCGGTACTCCTCGCGGAGCTCGGCCGGCGTGGTGTCGAGGGACCGGGCCAGCCAGGTCAGCGGGGCTCCTTGTTGGGGGAGGGCATCGCCCGGCGCGCTGCGCACGAGGAACATCCGGTTGCGGGTGCGCTCGCAGAACCGGTAGCTCTCGCCGAGGGCCAGCCCGTCGTGGGGGTCGAGGGCATCGTGCTCGACGAGCGCCCGCAGCGCCGCCGTCGTGGAGGGCTCCCGGATCCCGTGCTCGAGCTGCAGGAGCTGCGCGGTGAACTCGACGTCAACCAGCGCCCCTCGCCCGAGCTTGAGGTGGAACTGCGGATCGTCGCCAGGCTGGAGGCGCTCGCGCTCGATGCGGGCCTTCATTCGCCGGATCTCCCGTCGATCATCGGCCGAGAGGCCGGGCTCCCACACGAAGCCGTCCAGCAGGGCCATGAACGCCACGCCGAGCGCGGCGTCACCGGCCACGGGCCTTGCCCGAAGCATCGCCTGGCGCTCCCACACCAAGGCCCACTGCTCGAAGTAGCGGTCGTAGCTCGAGAGCGAGCGGCTGATCGGACCCTGCTTGCCCTCCGGTCGCAACCCCAGGTCGATGTTCCAGATCTGCTCGGCCGGTGATGCTCCGTCGACGAACCGCCTGAGGCCCGAGGCGACCCGGTCGGCCTCGGCCCGATCGGCGGCGCCGGAGCCCTCGTAGACGAACACCACGTCGAGGTCGCTCGCGTAGCTGAGCTCTGAGCCCGCGAATCGTCCGAGGGCGATGACCGCAAAGGGCACCGCCGGATCGAGTGCGGCCAAGGCGGCCTCGAGGGACGCCTCGGCCAGGGTCGTGAGGTCTCGACCGACCTCGTCGGTCGTGGCCGCCCCGAGGAGGTCGCGGGCCACGATCCCGAACAGGTTGCGGTCCTTCCATCGGCGTAGGGCGCGCTGACGGTCGGCGAGGTCGGGGCGCCAGTCGAGCGCGGTCCGGGCCCGGCTCACCAGCTCGGGCCTCGCTTGGGTCGAGAGCCGGCCGCTGTCGGGTAGGCGGGCGACGAGATCGATGTTGCGGGCGAGCAGGTCAGCGGTCATGCGGCTCGTGCCGACCAGCGAGCAGAGACGGCGGGCGGCTTCGGGGGAGTCTCGAAAGGCTCGGGCCAGCTCCTCGGCTCGGTCGCGCTGGTCGCTCAGGTTGCGCAGGCACAGGAGCCCGAGGTCGGGATCAGGCGTGGTCGACAGCCAGGACAGCAGCACCGGGAGCATCTGCTGCATGAGCCGGGACGATCGGGTCAGGCCGCGCGTGAGCTCGTGCACGGCAGCGCGGGTGCGGGGACCGTCAGAGAAGCCAAAGGCGGCGAGGCGGGCCTCGATGGCGCCCGGCCGGTGGAGGAGCTCGTCGTCGGCCCCGGCAAAGGCCTCGAGGAGCGGCCGGAAGTAGAGACGCTCGTGAATGGTGCGCACCGTGCCCTGGTGACGAGCGAGGGCCGCGTCGAGCTGCTCGAGCGCGGACCCGGCGCGACCATCGGCGAAGCCCATGGTGCGGGCGATGCGGGTGCGTTCGCCATCGTCGACGGGCATGGCGTGCACCTGAGCGCCGTCGTAGAGCTGGAGCCGGTGCTCCAGCATCCGCAGGAAGCGGTAAGCCTCGGCGAGGGCGGCGGCATCGCCGCCGTCGACGTAGCCGGCCTCGGCGAGCACGGAGAGCGCGGTGAGCGTCGTCGGTGAGCGCAGATCCTCGTCGAGTCGCCCGTGCACCAGTTGCAGCAGCTGGACGGCGAACTCGATGTCACGGATCCCGCCTCGTCCGAGCTTGACCTCTCGATCGGTCAGCCCCCGGCGGGCGAGATCGGCCTCGGTGCGAGCCTTCATGTGCCGGAGCTGACGAAGGTCGTCGGCGCTGAACGTCGTCGACCACAGGCGCTGCTCGGCCACGGCCTCGAACTCGCGGCCGAGGGACTCGGCGCCAGCGGCAAAGCGCGCCTTCAACAGCGCCTGCATCTCCCAGGGCTCGGCCCATCGCTCCCAGTACGCCTGGTACGAGGCGATGCTGCGCACGAGCGGCCCGTCCCGGCCCTGTGGTCGCAGGTTCGCATCGATGCGAAACGACGGGCGGGTGGCTTCCATCGTGCGCCGAGCGGCCCGCTCGAGCGCGCCGGGGTCTCCCTGGCCGACGAACATCACGTCGATGTCGCTCGCGTAGTTCAGCTCGTCACCGCCGAGCTTGCCCATCCCGATCACGGCCAGCGGCTCGGCCGGTTGCGCCAGGGCCAGCGATGCCGTCAGCACGTCGCGCGCGCACTGGGCGATGGCCCTGGTGGCGGCCTCGACGTCATCGAGCCCGAGCAGGTCGCGCGCCGCGATCCGCAGCTCCTCCAGGCGCTTCCAACGCCGAAGGTCTTCGATCGAGGTGCTCACCGGAGGGGAGCGGTGGTCGAGGTCGCCGAGGACGTGGAGGGCCCCGGGATCAAAGACCAACAAGGTGCTGAAGGCTCGGCTCGCCCCGGTCACGGTGGCCACTGCCCGTGCGAGCAGCGGATCGTTCAGTCGCTCCGCCGCGGTTGGGTCGGCCGCGATGAGCTGGTCGACCGCGAGGGCTGCGGCCCGGGGCGCAGCCGACTGCTCGATCGCATCGGCCAGGGTCACGGCGCGCACCTTACGAAAGGTCCACCAGGGCCTGCGCTGCGCCCGCCGGTACGCTCTGCCGCGTGCCTCGCCTGCGGCTCGCGCTGTCCCAGCTCAACACCGTGGTCGGCGACCTCGACGGCAACGTCACCCGGATCCTCGACGCCTACGACCAGGCCGAGGCCGCGGGCGCCGACCTCGTCGCCTTTCCCGAGCTGGCGATCACCGGCTACCCGCCCGAGGACCTGGTCCTCAAGCCCGGCTTCGTGGCCGACAACCAGGCGGCGCTGGCCAAGGTGGCGGCCCGCACCGGCCGATGCGCCGCCGTCGTCGGGTTCGTCGAGTCCGGGCACGACCTCTACAACGCAGCTGCCCTCTGCGTCGGTGGCTCGGTGGTCGGCACCTTTCGCAAGCGGCTGCTGCCCAACTACTCGGTGTTCGACGAGCAGCGCTGGTTCACCCCGGGCAGCGGTGACCCGACGCTGTTCGTGATCGGTGGGGTGGCGGTGGCGGTGACCATCTGCGAGGACGCTTGGAGCCCCGACGGTCCGATCGGGCTCGCGGCGGCCGGTGGCGCCGAACTGATCGTCAACATCAACGCCTCCCCCTACTTCGCCGACCGGCTCGCGGCGCGAGAGCGAATGTTGTCGACGCGCGCCGCCGACGCCTCGTGCGCGATCGCCTACGTCAACCAGGTCGGGGGTCAAGACGAGCTGGTGTTCGACGGGGCCTCGCTCGTGTTCGACGCCGACGGCAACCTGGTGGCCCGCGCCCGGCAGTTCGTCGAGGAGCTCGTGCTGGTCGACCTCGACGTGAGGCCTGTGTTCCGCAAGCGGCTGCTCGATCCACGGGGTCGCACGTCTATGCCCCCGCTGCCCCGAGTCATCGTGAGCGAGGGCCCGGGCCGCGCCGAGGTCGACCGCGATCGGCGAGCGCCGGTCATCGAGGCGCCGCTCGACCCCATAGCCGAGGTCTATGGCGCGCTTGTCCTCGGCACGCGTGACTACGTCGGCAAGAACGGCTTCACCGATGTCGTCATCGGCCTGTCCGGTGGCATCGACTCGTCGCTCGTGGCCTGCATCGCCGTAGACGCCCTCGGTGCCGAGCACGTCCACGGCGTCTCGATGCCGTCGCGCTACTCGAGCGACGGATCCCGAACCGACGCTGCCGAGCTGGCGAGCCGCCTCGGCATCGATCTGCGGGCCATCCCCATCGAGCCGGCTCACGCCGCCCTGCTCGACCTGCTTGCTCCGTCCTTCGGTGACCGCGCTGTCGACCTCACCGAGGAGAACCTGCAGAGCCGGATTCGGGGCGTGCTGCTCATGGCGCTCAGCAACAAGCTGGGCTGGATGGTGCTCACCACTGGCAACAAGAGCGAGATGGCCGTCGGCTACTCGACGTTGTACGGCGACACCGCCGGGGGGTTCGCCGTCATCAAGGACGTGCTCAAGACGCTCGTGTACGAGCTGTGCCGCCACGTCAACCGGGTGGCCGGCCGCGAGGTCGTCACCGAGGACGTGCTCACCAAGCCACCATCGGCCGAGCTGCGGCCCGACCAGCGCGACGACCAGAGCCTCCCGCCCTACGACGTGCTCGATCCGCTGATCGAGGCCTACGTCGAGCGCGACATCACCGCGGGCGAGCTCGTCGCCGCGGGCTGGGATCCCGAGCTCGTGCGCCGCATCACGAGGCTGGTCGACCTGGCCGAGTACAAGCGCCGCCAGTCACCTCCCGGTGTACGGGTCACCGCGAAGGCGTTCGGCAAAGACCGGCGCCTGCCGATCACCAACGGCTACCGCGGCTGAGCTCACGCACCGTCGTCGTCGGACATGCCGGCTTTGGCCATGAGGTAGCCGCGAGCCCGCTCCGTCTTGGGGTAGCGGGCCACGAGGGCCCAGAAGGCCGGGGTGTGCCCGGCCTCGACGAGGTGGCAGAGCTCGTGCACCACGACGTAGTCGAGGACCCATCCCGGGAAGCCGGCCAGGCGCGACGACAGCCTGATCGCGCCGGTGGCAGGCGTGCACGAACCCCAGCGGCTGCGCAGGTCGCCGGCCCAGCGGATGCTGGTCGGGTGGGGAAGGCCGAGCTCGGCGGCGAGCTGGCGGGCTCGGCGCGGGAGGTCGATCAGCTCAGTCGTGTGCTTGCGCGCGTACCGCCGCGTCATCTCGGTCACCCAGCGATCGACGTCGGCTGCGGGCATCCACGACGGCACCGTCACCTTCAAGGTGTCGCCGATCAGCTGGGCCCCCACGGTCTTGCGGCGCTTGGCGCTGCGCACCACCTCGACCACCGGCGCGAACGGTGGTGGGTCAGCGGCGAACGCCGCGCTGTCGTCGGGCTCGGGGAACAGCAGCTCGGGCTGGAACGTCACAGCACACCTGGCGTCGTGACCTCGACCCTTGTGGCGTCGAGCAGCCCGACGGCCTCGCCGGCCTCGATCCCGTGGTCACCGACCTCGAACCACCGTCCGCCGAGGTTGGCCACCAGCCCGTCCTCGAGCCCGGCCCCCCGCTCGAGGGCGCGGATCACGCCCGCGTGGGTCACGAGCAGCACGACCCCGGCCGGGTGCATCCTGCGCAGGTCGTCCAGCGCGGCGTGGGCCCGCACGATGACGTCGTCGTCGTGCTCCCAGCCCGGTGGCGTGCGCCGCTCGGCCAAGTAACCGGGGAACCTCGCCTCGATCTCGGGACGGGTGAGGCCGGTCCACTCGCCGGCGTGACGCTCGCGCACGCGCCTGTCGACCTGCGGCGGATCGAGTCCGCAGCACTGAGCGATGAGCAGGGCGGTGGCTCGGGCCCGCTCGAGGTCGCTGCTGACGATGGCGTCGAGGCGAACCATGGAGCTGACGACGTCGGCGACCGAGCACGCCTGCAGCACCCCGAGCTCGGACAGTGGTGGATCAGCCTGGCCCTGCCATCGACCGAGCGCGTTCCAGGCCGACTGACCGTGGCGCACGGTGAGGACCATCGTGGTCGGAGCCATGACCGCACGGTACCGGCCGTAGAGTCAGCACCTGTGGCGTCGCTCCGGCTGTTTGCATCGGCCCGCGAAGCCGCCGGCCGTTCATCCGACGTGGTCGACGCGGCGACGGTTGGGGCAGTGCTCGACGAGGCGATCGGGAGGTACGGCGAGGGTTTTGCGGCGGTCTTGGCCGGTTGCAAGGTCTGGGTCAACGGCGAGCCAGCGGACCGTGACCAGGCCGTGGGACCTGGCGACGAGGTCGCCGTGCTCCCCCCGGTCAGTGGTGGCTGACGTCGTGCCCGGTGGGCTCTGGCGCCGATGCGCGTAGCCTGGCAGGCCGATGGGTCCTGATTCCGACTCGCGCATCGTCGACCTGGGTGAGTTCATTCGCTCCCAGCGTTCGATCGCGCAGATGTCGCTCAGGCGGCTGTCCGAGCTGGCGGGGGTCTCGAACCCTTACCTCAGCCAGATCGAGCGGGGACTGCGCAAGCCGTCGGCCGAGATCCTCCAGCAGATCGCCAAGGCGCTGCGCCTTTCGGCCGAGACGCTGTACGTCCGCGCCGGCATCCTCGACGACGAGATGGCGCCCCTGCCCGATGTCGCCGAGGCGATCCAGCGCGACCCGCTGCTCACCGCCGAGGGGAAGCACACCCTGCTCAAGGTCTACGAGTCGCTGGTGATGACGGCGGCGGCCGATGCACCCGCTCAGGCGGCCGCCGCGCCGCATCGACGCCGAGTCGAAGCGGTCAAGCGTTGAGTGCACCGATGCGCATCGCGGTGCTGTCCCTGCACACGTCGCCGCTGGCCCAGCCCGGCTCCGGCGACAGCGGCGGCATGAACGTCTACGTGCGCGAGCTGGTGTCGGCGCTGGCGCAGGCCGGTGTCGACTGCACGACCTACGTACGAGCGTGGCGTCCTGGCCTGCCCAACGAGGTCGCCGTCGAGCCGGGCTTTCGGGTGGTGCACCTCCCGGCCGGACCCTTCGATCTGGCCAAGGAGGAGCTGCCGGGTGTGGTTCCTGCCTTCACCGACGCGGTGCTCGACCACCTCAGGTCCGGGCCGGGAGCCGACCTGATCCACGCCAACTACTGGCTGTCCGGGGTCGCCGGGCACCGCATCAAGCACGAGCTCGACCTGCCTCTCGTCACGACGTTCCACACCCTGGCCCGGGTGAAGGCCGAGGCCGGCGATCACGAGCCCGACGGCAGGGTCCAGGCCGAATCGGAGATCCTCCGCTGTGCCGATGCCATCTGCGTGAGCTGCACTGAGGAAGCGGCGCAGGTGACGCGGCTGTACGGCGCCCCGAGCGGTCGGGTCGAGATCGTGGCGCCCGGGGTCGAGCACGCGTTCTTCGCCCCCGGCGATCGCGGTGGAGCCCGTCGCGCCCTGGGCCTCGGGTCCCACCCGATCCTGCTGTTCGTCGGTCGCATCCAGCCGCTCAAGGGGGCCGACGTCGCCGTCCGGTCGCTGGCCGCGCTCCGTCACCCCACCGCTGAGCTGATCATCGTGGGCGGAGCGTCGGGCGCCGACGGACCCCGCGAGGAGGTCATGCTGCGGGCGCTCGTAGCCGAGCTCGGGCTCACGGATCGCGTGCGCTTCGTCGAGCCTCAGCCGCACCACCTCCTGTCCAGCTGGTATCGCGCCGCCGACGTCGTGCTGGTGCCGAGCCGATCCGAGAGCTTCGGTCTCGTGGCACTCGAGGCTGCGGCCTGCGGGACGCCCGTGGTGGCCGCTGCCGTCGGAGGGCTCCTCACGCTGGTCGACCACGGTCACACCGGGTTCCTCGTCCCGGGGCGTGACCCCGAGGTCTTCGCTGCGTACGCGCGCGAGCTGCTCAGCAACGAGCGGCTGGCGTGGGAGATGAGCGTCAGCGCCGCGGCGAGGGCCAAGCGCTACACGTGGTCCTTGGCCGCCGCTCGCCTGCGGAGGGTCTTTTCCGACCTGACCGTCGGCGCGCTGGTGTCGTGCGGATGAGCGACCTGCACGACGACCTCTCGCTCGGTGCCCTCGAGCTGCAGATCGACGCGTGGCTGGCCGCCCTGAAGGCCGACAACGATGCGGTCCTCGCCGTCGACCGCGGGGAGCCCGATGAGCGTCGCTGGTACGTCCGGCTCCGAGGCGTCGAGAAGGACTTCATCACCGTCTGGCTCACGCTCGGTCAGCGGACGCTGCAGTACGAGACCTACATCATGCCGGCGCCCGAGGAGCGCCAGGCCGAGCTCTACGAGCACCTCCTGCGGCGCAACCACGGGCTCGTCGGAGCAGCCTTCGCCATCGGCGCCGAGGATGCCGTCTACCTCGTGGGGTCGCTCCCTGTCAGCGCCCTCGACCACGGTGAGCTTGATCGGGTGGTCGGTTCGCTCTACGCCTACGCGGAACGGTGCTTCCGGCCGGCTCTCCAGATCGGCTTCGCCAGTCGTCTGGCGGCGTCGTCCTCGACCGGCTGAATCACCTTCATCACGTTTCAATGACTTTCATGCTATGGTGCAGCGGCCCGGGGGTCCGGCGGACGCTCGTTCGGGGAAGTACGAGTGGTGCGAACGGCGCCCCCGGGCTCAACCAGGTCCGTTGGGTAACGTCCTGGTCATGACCCTTCGGCTGGCCGTGATCGGTGGCGGCAACATGGGCGGTGCGCTCCTTGGTGGACTCCTCAGCGCCGGCTGGGCCGAGGCGAGCGAGGTGGCCGTCGTCGAGGTGCTCACAGCCAAGCACGAGGTGCTTCGCTCTCGGTTCCCCGGCGTGCTCGTCGTCGATGGCGTCGACGGGCTCGGACTAGTCGAGGCTGCCGTCATCGCGGTCAAGCCGCCCGACGTCGCGGCGGCCGTGCACGCTGCAGCCGCGCACGGTGCCGGTCGCCTCCTGTCGATCGCCGCCGGTGTCACGATCGCAGCCATCGAGGACGCGGCGAAGACACCCGTCAGCGTCGTGCGGGCCATGCCCAACACCCCTGCCCTGGTTGGAGCGGGGGTCTCGGCCATTGCCCCCGGGTCACGGGCCTCGGCCGCGGACCTCGAGTGGGCTCGCTCGATCCTGGCCTCGGTGGGCACCGTGGTCGACGTGACGGAAGCTCAGCTCGATGCCGTCACCGGCCTGTCCGGGTCGGGTCCCGCGTACCTGTTCCTGGTCGTCGAGGCCCTCATCGAAGGCGGGGTGCTCGCCGGGTTGCCCCGCGACGTGAGCCGCGCCCTCGCTACCCAGCTCCTCGCCGGCAGCGGCAAGCTCCTCGTCGAGTCGGGCGAGCTCCCTGAAGTCCTGCGCGGCTCGGTCACCTCGCCGGGGGGCACCACCGCGGCTGGACTTCGGCTGCTCGAGGAGCGTGCGGTGCGCGCCGCGTTCATCGACGCGGTCGCCGCGGCGACGGAGCGCTCGCGCCAGCTCGGGGCGTGACGGCCGTTCCCCTGTCCTCGACGCTCGTGAGAACGTTCACGAGGAAAGTTGGGCGTGACGCTTTTCTCATCGAGCGATGGTGCCGTACTGTCAGGAACACGGACGAGGCAGTACATCGTCCCGCTGACGCGCTCGGCCTTCGCTGAGCAGCGCCGACAGGGCTGGTGCCGCCGGGGGGTCGGCACCAGCCCTGCTCGCGTCTGCGTGTCGGTTGCCGGCTCCGTAGCCTGCCCCTGTGCCCGCCCGCTTCGACACCATCTCGTTCCTGTCCGACTACGGCACCGCCGACGAGTTCGTCGGCGTCGTCAAGGCCGTGGTCCGCGAGCTCGCGCCGCACGTCGGGGTGATCGACCTCACCCACCACGTTCCCGCCCACGACGTGCGGGCCGGTGCGCTCGCCTTGGTGCGATGCGTGCAGTACCTCCCTGCGGGCGTGGTGCTCGCCGTGGTCGATCCCGGCGTCGGCACGGCCCGACGGGCGATCGCCGTCGAGGTCGAGGGCGGCGATGGGGTGTTCGTCGGTCCCGACAACGGGTTGCTCGCGCCGGCCGTGGCGATGGCCGGCGGTGCCACGCGAGCCGTGGTGCTCGACCATCCCGAGTTCCACCTGCCTGCGCCGGGAGCGACGTTTGCCGGCCGTGACATCTTCGCCCCGGTCGCCGCCCACCTCTGCAACGGCGTCAGCCTCACCGAGGTGGGAACGCCCATCGAGCCGGGCACGCTCCTGCCCGGGATCGTGCCGTTGCCGCGCGACGAAGACGGTGAGATCGTCGCCGAGGTCCTCTGGGTCGACCACTTCGGCAACGCCCAGCTCAACGTCGGCCCCGAGGACGTCGCCGCGCTCGGCGAGGCGGTCCGCCTCCGATTTCACGACACGACCCGCACGGCGGTGGTCGCGGCAACCTTCGGTGACCTCGGCTCGGGCCGGATCGGGCTCGTCGTCGACTCCTACGGGCTGCTTGCCATCGCCCTCGACCGCCGTTCAGCGGCTGACGAGCTCGGGCTGGGCACGGGTGATGCGGTCCACCTGTCAGTCATCGGCGACGCACCCGAAGCCGGCCGCGGCGTCACGACGCCACTCGCGTTCCCACGGCCCCGGTAGCGTCCGCTCCATGCGCCCCGCCACGTCCATCGCCCTCGGTCTGCTCCTCGTGGCGCTCCTCGTGGCGGGGTCGCTGCAGCTGTTCTTCCTCCGCTGACGATCGGGGCGCAGTGGCGCAGGGCGCGTATCCTGCACCGAGCCGTTTCGGGAGGGCACGTGAACCTGGCCAGCATCATCGATCCGCACCCGGACGAGCAGGTGGCGCTGATCAGCCGCGGTCGACCGACGACCTACGGCGATCTACGAGCCCAGGTCGCCGCGCTGCGAGGCGGCTTGCAGGGCCTCGGGATCGGGCCGGGGGACCGAGTCGCGCTGCTGCTGTCCAACAAGCGCTGGTTCGTCGACGCCTACCTCGCCACGATCGGGCTCGGGGCGGTGGTCGTCCCGCTCAACCCGGCCAGTCCCACCGCCGAGATCGCTTCGCAGCTCGCAGTGGTCCGGGCCGCGATGGTCATCGTGGGGCCGATGGCCCAGGGGACGTTCGGGGCCATCGACCGCTCGACGATCCCGACCGTCGAGCACGTGATCGCCTGTCCCGGTGCCGAGGTCGAGGGGGCGGTGGACTTCGACGAGCTCCTCGGCGCGCCGGCGGTGCCGATGGTCGACGTCGAGCCCGACCAGCTCGCGGCGTTGCTGTTCACCAGTGGCACCGCCGGCTCGCCTCGCGCCGCCATGCTCACCCATCGGAACCTGCTCGCCAACATCGAGCAGAGCCGGGCCGCCAGCAATCGCATTGGGCCTGACGACGTCGTGTACGGCGTCTTGCCGCTGTTCCACATCTTCGGCCTGAACGTGGTGCTTGGCCTGTCGCTGGCCGCCGGGGCCACCGTCGTGCTCGTGCAGCGATTCGATCCGTCCACCGCGCTCGACACGATCCGCGAGCGGGGGGTCACGATCATCTCCGGCGCGCCGTCGATGTGGGTCGCCTGGTCGCAGTTCACCGAAGCGCCGGCCGATGCCTTCGCCTCGGTGCGCCTGGCCCTCAGCGGCGCCGCCAAGCTCCCCGAGGATGCGGCCCGCCGGCTCGAAGCTCGCTTCGGGGTGCGGGTGCGAGAGGGCTATGGCCTCACCGAGGCATCACCGGTGGTCACGTCGTCGCTGATCGGCGACCCGCCATACGGCTCGATCGGCAGCGTGCTGCCCGGTGTCGAGGTCCGCCTCGTCGACGAGTTGGGCGACGACGTGCTCACCGGCGACAGCGGCGAGCTCTGGGTGCGCGGTGAGAACGTCTTTGCCGGGTACTGGGACGATCCCGAGGCCACCGCGCGAGTGCTCACCGCCGATGGTTGGCTCCGCACGGGCGACATCGGGGTCGTCGACGACGACGGCTACCTCTACCTGGTCGACCGGGCCAAGGACCTGATCATCGTGTCAGGCTTCAACGTCTTTCCGGCCGAGGTGGAAGCGGTGCTGGCCGAGTTCCCCGGCGTGGCCGAAGTGGCTGTCGTCGGCGTGCCCCATCCGCACACCGGCGAAGCCGTCAAGGCCTTCGTCGTCATGGAGCCCGGTGGCGATGCCGACGAGGAGCAGCTCATCAGGTTCGCTCAGGACCACGTGGCCCGCTACAAGTGCCCGAGCAAGGTGCTCTTCGTCGACGAGCTCCCGCACGGCACCGGGGGCAAGCTGCTGCGCCGCTCCCTTCGTTGAAGGGTGGTGCCTGTCTTGCAGTCAGGCCGCGGCGGCGCGATCTGACGCCAGCTCGAGGCGACGTCCGCTCCCGGCCGACGTCGCCACCACGAACCCGGCGAAGAGCACGGCCACGCCAACGAGCAGCGTGATCGAGAAGGCGCTCATGGCCCCGAGCCGGGCGTTGAGCGTGCCGCTGGCGGACAGCACGAGGGTGCCGAGCGCGATGAGCAGGTTGCCCGCGACGAGGCGCCTCGGAGACGCCACGGTCCCCGCCGAACCGGACCGGGCCTTGCCGGCGGCCAGCCGGCCCGCCGACCACAGCGCCCCACCGATGACCACGAGTGCACCGACGCCACTCGCGACGCCGGCGAGCAGGCGCGGCAGGACGCCGAACACGTCCGATCCCTTGGGCAGGCCGTCGGGCTCGATCGGACCCGTGAGCGGTGCCACGACGAGCACCCCGGCCGCGAAGCCGGACAGCACCGCGAGCACCAGAGCGATGCGGTCGCCGAGGCGGATCCCCCCGAGCAGGTAGACCGTGCCGAGCGCCAGCCACGGCACGTTGAGCACCGCTCCGAACAAGAAGAAGGTGCGGAAGCTCGGCCCGCTCCACCCCGCCGCTGATCCCCACCACAGTGCGCCGGCGGCGATCGTGAACATGATGAGCGAGATCGTCCAGGCCAGTTCGTGGCGCCTCCGCCGAGCCAGGTAGCGCTCGTAGGTGGAGAGGGCGAAGGCGAAGGCCACCAGGGTCGCCGCGGCGGCGAGGGTGGCCTCGAGGGTGAGCACGACGGGCAGCGTAGGTGGCCCCGACACTTTGTGATCTGCCGCACGAGCGGCCTACCCTGGCGACACCATGGCTGAGCGTGCGCGTCGCCGCATCCCCGAGGCAACGGTGGTGCGCCTACCGGTGTATCTGCGGCTGCTCTACGACCTGGCCAGCGAGCACGTCACCACGATCTCCTCCGAGCGGCTCGCCGAGATGGCCGGCGTCAACGCCGCCAAGGTCCGCAAGGACCTCAGCTACCTCGGCAGCTACGGCACCCGCGGCGTCGGCTACGACGTCGACTACCTGCTGTACCAGATGAACCACGAGCTGGGCCTCGAGCATGACTGGCCCGTCGTCATCGTCGGAGCCGGCAACCTCGGCATGGCTCTGGCCAACTACGGGGGGTTCAACGAGCGTGGCTACCCCGTGACCGCCGTCGTCGACATCGATCCGTCAAAGGTGGGCACGAAGCTGGGCGAGACCGTCGTTCGCCACCTCGACGAGCTGCCGGACATCGTGACCGTCAAGGGCGGCACCATCGGCGTCATCGCCACGCCGCCGGGGGCGGCCCAGGAGGCCGCCGATCGCCTCGTCGCCGCGGGCGTTTCGAGCATCTTGAACTTCGCTCCCGTGGTGCTGTCGGTGCCGAGGGGCGTGTCGATCCGCAGGGTCGACCTCGCGGTCGAGCTGCAGATCTTGTCCTTCTACCAGCAGCACCGAACGCGGGGGCCGGTCCCCGTGGCAGTGGACACAGGAGGCCAGGCGAGTGCATGACCGTGACTGCTCGCGGCCTAGCATGCGTTCAACCCGGGTACCCCCGGGACGTCTGAGCACTCACCACCGGGAGCACGGTTGCCCGTTGTCGTCATCGGCCTGAACCACCGGACGGTCCCGCTCGAGCTCCTCGAGCGGGTCTCTGTGTCGTCCGACCGGTTGCCGAAGGTCCTGCACGACCTGTGCTCACGTCCGAACGTGTCTGAGGCGGTGGTGCTGTCCACCTGCAACCGCACCGAGGTGTACGCCGTGGCCGAGCGGTTCCACGGCGCCTACCAAGACGTGCGCGACGTGCTGTCCGAACTGTCCCACCTCGCCCCCGAGGACTTCAGCCACCACCTGTACTCTGCCTTCGACGACGAAGCCGTGGCGCACCTCTTCTCGGTGGCCAGCGGGCTCGAGTCGGCGGTGCTCGGTGAGACCGAGATCCTCGGACAGGTCAAGGCTGCGTGGGAGCACGCCAAGGCCGAAGGGGCCGCCCGCACCACCTGCAACCGCTTGTTCCGCCACGCGCTCGAAGTCGGCAAGCGGGCCCGCACCGACACGGCGATCTCCCGACACACGACCTCGGTCTCCCAGGCGGCCGTGGCAATGGCCGTCGATCAGCTCGGCTCGCTCGATGGTCGCTCGGTCCTCGTGGTCGGGGCCGGCGAGATGGGCGAGGGGATGGCGCTTGGCCTCCGCGATCGTGGTGCGGCCGATGTCATGGTGGCCAACCGCACCTCGTCGCGCGCGGCCGAGCTGGCCCGGCGTGTCGGGGGCAAAACCATCGCCCTCGTCGACGTGCCCGAGGCCCTCGTGACCGCCGACGTGCTCCTGACCTCCACCGGCAGCTCCCATGTCCTCTTCACTGCTGACGATCTGGCCGGAGTCATGGCCGAGCGGGGTGGGCGCCCGCTGCTCGTGGTCGACATCGCCGTGCCGCGCGACGTCGACGGAGCGGCTGCGGTCGTGCCCGGCATCACGCTGCTCGACCTCGACGACCTGCGTGAGTTCGCTGCTCGTGGCGTGGCGGGCCGGCAGTCCGAAACCGCCGAGGTACGCCGCATCGTGGCCGACGAGGTCGATCGGTACCTCGACGAGGCGACGGCTCGTACCGTCGCTCCCTTGGTCGCCGAGCTCCGTGAACGGGCCGAGGCCGTGCGGGCCTCCGAGGTCGAGCGCCTCGCCGGGCGCCTCAGCGGGGCGTCCGAGCGTGAGCGGGAGGCCGTCGAGGCCATCACGCGTGGCGTGCTCGCCAAGCTGCTGCACGAGCCCACGGTGCGACTCAAGGAAGCGGCGGGAACGCCGCGCGGCGAGCGGTACGCCGAGGCGCTGCGCGAGCTGTTCGACCTCTGAGCACCTCGATCGTGAACGGTTCTGGGCCCCGTCACCTTCGCTTCGCGACGCGTGGCTCACCCCAGGCCCGTACGCAAGCAGCACATGCCGCCGCGCTGGTGGAAGCCGCGAACCCGGGCGTCACCACCGAGCTCGTCTTCGTCGAGACGCTCGGCGATCGCCGCACGGACCGTCCGCTTCACGAGCTGGGGGGTCAGGGCGTCTTCGTGAAGGAGGTGCAGCAGGCGGTGCTCGACGGCCTCGCCGATGTCGCTGTCCACTCGGCGAAGGATCTGCCCTCGCTGGCGGCCGACGGGCTCGTGCTGGCGGCCGTGCCCGAGCGGGGTGACCCTCGTGACGCGCTCGTCGGTCGGTCACTGGCCGATCTCGCCCACGGTGCCACCGTGGCCACCGGGTCGGTGCGACGGCGAGCCCTGCTGGCGGCCCGGCGTCCCGACCTCGCCTTCGTCGAGCTGCGGGGCAACATCGCGACCCGCTTGTCGAAGGTGCCGGTCGACGGTTCGATCGTGATGGCGGTGGCCGCCCTCGACTGGCTCGGCCTGCGAGACCAGGTGGCCGACGTCCTCGATCCGTCGCTGATGCTCCCGCAGGTCGGCCAGGGGGCGCTGGCGCTCGAGGCCCGGCTCGATGACCCTGCGGTGCTGGCCCTGCTCGCTGTGATCGAGCACGGCCCGAGCCGTCGGCGCGTCGACGCCGAGCGCGCCTTCCTGGCCGAGCTGGGAGGGGGTTGCGACCTGCCCGTCGCGGCCTACGCGGTCGTGCAGCCCGATGGCGACGTGCACCTTGCCGGACTGGTGGCCGCGCTCGACGGACGGACCATCGTGCGCGTGGAAGCAACGGGCCGCGATGCGCTGGGCCTTGGTCGTCACGTCGCCAGCCGAGTGATGGCCGAAGGTGGCGCGGCCTTGCTCGGACGGTGAGCCCCGAGGTCGTCGTAGCCTGACGGCGTGATTGCGTTCGACGAGAGCGAGCTGAACCAGCTGACCGGCCAGGTCGTCGAGCTCCTGCAACACCTGATCCGCAACGAGTGCGTCAACGACGGCACGGCGACCTCCGGCCACGAGTCCCGGTCGGCGGCGGTGCTGCAGACCGTGCTCGAGGACGGAGGGCTCACCACTGAGCGCTTCGAGCCGACCCTCGGCCGGGCCTCGGTGGTCGCCCGCGTCGAAGGGAGCGACCCCGGGGCGCCGTCGCTGTGCCTGATGGGTCACACCGACGTGGTGCCCGTGAGCGCCAGTGGCTGGGCCCGCGATCCGTTCGGGGGCGAGCTGGTCGAGGGTGAGGTCTGGGGCCGGGGAGCCCTCGACATGCTCTACCTGACGGCGACGATGGCGGTGGCCACCAAGGCCCTGGCGACCAAGGGCTGGCGACCGAAGGGCTCGCTCGTCTACCTCGGCGTCGCCGACGAGGAGGCGGGTGGTGAGCATGGGGCCGGCTGGCTCGTCGATCACGCGTGGGATGCCGTCGGATGCGACTACGTCGTGACGGAGAGCGGCGGCTGGTCGGTGGACGGCCCGGGCGGTCAGCAGGTGGTGTTCACCGTCGGCGAGAAGGGGACGTCGTGGCGGCGGCTGATCGTCCACGGCACGCCGGGCCACGGCTCGATGCCCCTCGGGTCCGACAACGCACTGGTCACGGCGGCCGAGGTCGTACGGCGTCTGGTCGCGTACCGGCCGGCGGCGGTGATCAACGACGTCTGGCGTTCCTACGCGGCATCGCTCGACCTTCCCGCCGAGGTGCGGGCGGCGCTGGCCGATCCAGCGCTGGTGTGGGACACGTGCGAGTCGTTGCCCGATCGGGGGCTGGCCAAGTTCGCCCACGCCTGCACCCACACCACCTTCTCGCCCAACGTGGTGAGCGGTGGTTCGAAGACGAACGTCATCCCAGACACCGTCGTGCTCGAGATCGACATCCGCACCCTTCCCGGCCAGGGGAGCGCCGACGTCGACGCCCAACTGGCCGAGGCGCTCGGCCCGCTGGCGGCTCGCGTCACGATCGAGCCGTTCCACGAGCGGCTGAGCACCCAGTCGCCTCTCGACTCGCCCCTGGCCCAGGCGCTCACCCGCACGGCGCGGGCCGTCTACCCGGAGGCGACGCTGCTCCCCCGGCTCACTGCGGGAGGCACCGATGCCACGTTCTTCCGGGCCAAGGGGACGGTGGCCTACGGCTTTGGCCTTCTGAGCCGGAAGGTCACCTACGCCGACTTCGCCAGCCGGTTCCACGGCAACGACGAGCGCATCGACGTCGAGTCGCTGCGGCTCACCACCGGAGCGTGGCTCGGCCTGTGCCAGGACCTGCTGGGGTGACGTGCGCCCTCGGTCGGGCCGGCCGCCCATGACCGGACGCCTGGCGGGCCGCTCGGTGGTGGTCACCCGCGCTGCCGAGCAGGCTGGGCGGCTGGTCGCCCTCCTCGAAGGTGAAGGAGCCGTGGTGATCGAGGTGCCGACGGTCGTCATCGTCGACTCCGACGACAGCGGGACGGCGCTGGCCGCGGCCGCCGGCCGCATCGCCGACTTCGACTGGGTCGTCGTCACCTCCGCCAACGGGGCCGCTCGTCTGGCTGCGGCGCTCCCGGCGGGTCCGACCGGGCTGAGCACGCGGCCGGCTCCTCGTTCGTGGCGACTCGCAGTGGTCGGCCCGGGAACGGCCGAAGCGTGTGCCACGCTCGGGCTCGGGGTCGATCTCATCCCCGAGCGGTTCGTCGCCGACGGGCTGCTGGCCTCGTTCCCGGCTGCACCTTCGGGCGGTGGCCGGGTGCTGCTCGCCCAGGCCGAGGGAGCGCGGCCCGTGCTGGCTGCCGGTGTGGCCAGCAGGGGATGGTCCGTCGAGGCCGTGTGCGCTTACCGAACCGTTCCCGCCCTCATCCCCGAGGGGCTCCTCGATCGCGTGGTGAAGGCCGACGCCATCACCTTCACCTCGGGCTCGACGGTGCGCAGCTTCATCGGGGCGATGCCCGGTGGGGTCCCGGGCGTGTCGAGCGCGACGGCGGTGGTGTGCATCGGGCCTGTCACCGCGGGTGAGGCCGAAGCGATGGGGATGAAGGTTGCGGCCGTCGCCGATCCCCACGACCTCCCCGGCCTCGTCGAGGCCGTGGTGCTCGCCCTCGGGTGACCGCTGGGGGCGGACGTAGGATCGGCCCCGATGAGCTTCCCCACCCACCGCCCTCGCCGGCTGCGCCGTACCCCAGCGCTGCGTCGCCTGGTGGCCGGCACCCGTCTCGGCATCGACGACCTGATCGCGCCGCTGTTCGTGCGGGAGGGCATCGATGCCCCGAAGCCCATCTCCTCGCTCCCAGGCGTCGTGCAGCACACTCGGGAATCGCTTCGCAAAGAGGTGGCCGAGCTGGCCGCCCTCGGCCTGCCGGGGGTGATCCTGTTCGGCATCCCGGCGGCGAAAGACGAGCGAGGCAGCGGCGCCTTTGCTCCTGACGGCATCGTGCAGGTCGCGTTGCGCGACCTTCGCGATGAAGTCGGCGATTCGATGGTGCTGCTCGCCGACTGCTGTCTCGACGAGTACACGAGCCACGGCCACTGCGGGCTGCTCACCCCCAACGGCGAGGTCGACAACGACGCCACGATCGAGCTGTACGGCCTTGCCGCCGTGGCGCAGGCCGATGCCGGCGCCGACGTGATCGCCCCCAGCGGGATGATGGACGGCCAGGTCGCCGCCATCCGTGCTGCGCTCGACAGTTCCGGGCACAGCGACCGCGCCATCCTGGCCTACTCCGCCAAGTACGCCTCGGCGCTCTACGGACCGTTTCGAGACGCCGTCGACGTGCAGATCGTGGGTGGTGGTGACCGCAAGGGCTACCAGCAGGACTGGCGCAACGCGCACGAGGCCATGGTCGAGGTGCGCGCCGATATCGCCGAGGGGGCCGACATGGTGATGGTGAAGCCGGCTGTGACCTACCTCGATGTGATCGCGAAGGTCCGGGCCGAAGTCGACGTGCCCCTCGCCGCCTACCACGTGTCGGGTGAGTACTCGATGCTGAAGGCGGCTGCTGCGAACGGGTGGATCGACGGCGCCGCCGTAGCGCTCGAGCAGATCACGGCGGTGAAGCGGGCGGGGGCCGACATCATCCTCACCTACCTCGCCCGCGAGCTGGCCGAAGCGCTGTGAGCGTCGCCACGGGCATCGGCCCCTGCCGCCCCGAGTGTGGTGACCTCGGCTGTCACCCGACCCTGTGCCAAGGCTTGGCGTTCACCAACGCCGAGCTGTACGAACGGGCGTGCGCCGCCATCCCCGGTGGTGTCAGCTCGCCGGTGCGGGCCTTTCGCAGCGTCGGCGGAACGCCCTACTTCGTGCAGCGGGCCAACGGCCCGTTCGTGTGGGATGTCGAAGGCACGCGGTACATCGACCTCGTCCAGAGCTACGGGGCGATCATCGTCGGCCACGCCCACCCTGGCGTGGTCGACGCGATCCAGCGGGCCGCGGCCGATGGCACGAGCTATGGGGCGCCGACGGCTCGCGAGGTGCGCCTGGCCGAGGCGATCAGCGAGCGGGTGCCCTCGTGCGAGCTGGTGCGCCTCGTCAACTCCGGGACCGAGGCGACCATGACGGCTCTCCGCCTCGCCCGTGGGTTCACCGGCCGGGCGAAGGTTCTGAAGTTCGCAGGCAACTACCACGGCCACGGCGACGCACTGCTCGCCGCCGGTGGCAGCGGCGTGGCCACCCTCGGGCTGTCGGGCTCGGCTGGGGTCACCGACCTCGCGGTGGCCCAGACCATCGTGGCGCCGTACAACGTCGTCCCGCTGCTCGACAGCGATGTTGCTTGCGTCATCGTCGAGCCGGTGGCCGCGAACATGGGCCTCGTCCCTCCCGCCCCGGGCTTCCTCGAGGGCCTGCGGTCTGCCTGCGACGCCGTGGGTGCCCTGCTCATCTTCGACGAAGTCATCACTGGGTTCCGGCTCGGCGCCGGCGGGGCCCAAGCCCGGTACGGCGTGCGGCCCGACCTGACCTGCTTCGGCAAGATCATCGGCGGCGGCTTGCCGATCGGTGCCTTCGGCGGCCGCCGTGACGTGATGGAGGCGCTGGCCCCGCTCGGTCCCGTCTACCAAGCCGGAACGTTGTCCGGCAACCCGCTTGCCACCGCGGCCGGGCTCGCGGCCCTCGACCTCCTCGACGGCGAGCTCTACGAAACGATTGCCGCCCGGGCCGAGCTGCTGGGCCGGGGCTTGACCGAGGCGATCTCAGCGGCCGGCCTCCCCGTCCACGTGCCGATCGTCGGCCCCCTCGTGGGCCTCCGCTTCGCCCATGGCGCGGCGACCGACTTCGACACCGCGAAGCAGACCGACGAGGTGCTCTACGCCGCGTTCTTCCACGCGCTGCTGCGGCGGGGCGTCGCGCTGGCGCCCGGCGCCTACGAGGTGGCCTTCCCCGGCCTCGCCCACACCAACGACGTGCTGGCCCAGGTGGTCGAGGCCGCGGCGGCCGCTGCCGTCGAGGCTGCCACCCGGGTCAGCTGACCAGGAGGACCTTCATGGACCACGAGCCCGACCACGAGCACGAGCATGGCCTCCTCCATGGCCACGACCACGAGCCCGATCCAGAGCGCGACCTCGAGAACGAGGAGCTCATCGAGTCCGCGGGCATGCTTGGCTTCGTGGTGGTGCCGATCGTGAAGGGCTACGAGTGGCTGCGGGAGCGCACCTGGGGGAAGGGCAAGCCGTCCGCCACCCCGGACAGCGAGGGTTGACGGGCCGTCAGGCCTCGGGAGCGAAGCGGACCAGGGCCGCGGCGGCCTTGTAGGCAGCCTCGGCCGGTCCGATCTCGTCAGGGCGAAGCAGGTTGGCCATGATCCGAAGCACCCACTCCATCAGCGAGCGGCTGTGCATCCCCACCCTGGTCAGCTCCTTCATGAGCGCGGGTCGCCCGATGACCTGGGCGAAGAGCCGCGCCACCTTGAAGTAGCGGCCGTACTCGTCGTCGATCAGCTGCGGGTAGCGCTGCAGCGCCATCGGGTCGTTGCCGACGAGGGCCTCGTGGAGCACGCCGGCTGCCATGCGGCCCGTCTCGTAGGCGTAGTCGATGCCCTCGCCGTTGAACGGGTTCACCGTTCCCGCAGCATCACCGACGACGAGGAACGTGGGACCGGCCTTGGGTCCCACGGACCCACCCATGGGCAGGCGTCCGCCGGTGGGCTCGCAGGTCGCCTTGTCAGGTGACAGCTCCCAGTAGCCCGGCGCCGTCGCCGCGAACTCGTGCATGAGGTGCGTGGTGTTGACGGTCTTCCAGTCCCGAAAGGTCGAGAGCAGACCAACGCCCACGTTCACCGTGCCGTCGCCGACGGGGAAGATCCAGCCGTAACCCGGCAGCGTTGCTCCCTGGCGGTCCTTGACGTCGAGCGACGACTCGATCCACGGGGTGTCGTGCAGCGGGCTCTCGTAGTAGCCGCGGATGGCCATGCCCTGCGGCCACTCGCGGTTGCGAGAGGTCCCGAGGGCCCGACCGAACCGGCTGTTGGCACCATCGGCGACGACCACGTAGCGGGCCCGCACCTCATGGACCAGGCCGGTGTCCTTGCGCTTGACCGTCGCACCACGCACGAAGCCACGCTCGACGAGGGGAGCGATTGCTTCGGCGCCCTGCCACAGCGTGGCGCCTTGCTTGACAGCGTTGTCGGCCACCATCTCGTCGAGGTCGCGTCGGCGCACGACGTAGCCGTAGTTGGGGTACTCCGGGTGCTCGGGCCACTTCAGCTCGAGGCTGATCCCGTGGGCGACTGCTCGCAGGCCGTCGTATCGGTGGTAGGGCAGCAGGCGCTCGCCGAGGCCCATGTCGTTCAGCTGCTTGACCGCCCGGGGCGTGAGGCCGTCACCGCAGGTCTTCTCGCGGGGGAACAGCTTCTTTTCGACGACGAGCACGTCGTGGCCCTCTCGGGCCAGCCAGTGCGCCGTCGAGGAGCCGGCGGGTCCGCCGCCGACGACGAGCACGTCGTAGGTGTGGTCGGCGGTCGAGGTGGTCATTGCTCCAGCGTGCCGCGGCGCAGACCCGTTCGTCGGGTCAGACGCTGCGTCAACGGTCACCCTCCAGCGGCCCGTGCGGCGGCGGCCTCGGGTGTGCACCACTTGGCGAAGTCGGGGTTGTCGACGCTCTCGCCGGCCAGGGTGAAGCGCTCGTCGCAGACCACGGCGATGATCTCGTCGTCGGTGAGCGTCCCCCCGTTCTTGATGCCCCAGGTCGGCATGTTGCCGCGGGCCCCGCCGATGCGCTGGCCACCGGGCCGATCAGGGTTGCCGTACGGCTTGCCGAGGTAGGGCGCGTTGCCCGTCTCGATGAAAGAGACATGGTCCTCGAACTTCGGGAAGGTGAGCAGGACCTGGCCGGCGCTCAACTGGTAGCCGACGCCGCCGCCACCCTCGGCGCCGTGGCAGGAGGCGCAGTTGCTGGCGTAGAGCTTGGCGCCGGCGGCGAGAGGACCCGTCACCTCCTTCTTCGGCTGCTGCATCGCCTCGATGTAGATGAAGAGCCACAGGGGGAGAGCGGCGAGGACGGGCATCGCCCACAGCGGGATGCGGCGGCGGCGCTGTGCCGCGATGACCACCGGTGACAGGGGCTTCGGAGCGGGAGGTGCGGCGGGGCCGGAACGTGGCGGGCGAGGCGGTGCCGGCGGGGCGGCCCCCGGCGCGGTCGCCGGCGTGGATGCGGCCGTGGTGGCGGGGAGGTTCGAAGCTGCCGGTGCACCGGCCGGGTCGCCGCCCTCCACGGGCAGGCCGAGGCTCTGACGCCGCTCGCGGGAGCGCTTCAGCAGGTGCTCGGGGATCTCCGTCACGGGGTGTCCTCCGCAGGTCGGTCAGGAAAACGTTCGAGTGCACACTAGGCGCGCCTCGCACCTGTGCAGGCAACCGCCGAGCGGCTGCCGAGCGTGACATCGGCGACCGCAAAGTCGTCGTCACGGGTGCGGGCAGCCCTGGTGGGGCGTGCTAAACACGCGGTCGCCCCGATGGGGTCACCAGCGTGCTGGTCGATACTGTTGTGAGCGGATTCACGAGGAGGAACGGATGATCTTCGCCAGCACCCACATCCCGTTCTTCAACGTCGCGCTCATCTTTTCGTTCCTGCTGACGATTGGGTTGACGCTCCTCGTCATCCCCGTGGCCAAGCGCCGGCCCATCGGCACGCCGACCTCGTGGGGCGAGGCGATGTTCGGCGCGACCTATGTGTTTGCCGTGCTGTTCATGGCCTACGGCGTGGTGCCGCACCAGTGGCTCACCCACGCCGACAACGAGCTGGCCTGGCGGTCCGACAAGATCCTCCACGGTCCTGGCGACCTCTTCGATCGGTTGCCGTTCACGATCACCTACGTCGTGGTGCGCGACCTGATCGTCGTCGGGATCTACGTGGTCTTCCTCGGCCTCATGATGTTCGTGTTCTCCTGGTGGCAGAAGCGGGGCACGAAGAAGGCCGTGCCGGAGCTGACGACGTCAACGTTCGGTCGTCCCCTGGTTCGGAAGGGGTAGGGCGTGGCCAGGACCGATGCCAACCCGCCCATGCCGGAGTGGAGCACGCAGTACGAGCTCGTCGAGGTCGATGCCGACTACCTGACGAAGGCGGTCAAGCCGAAGCAGTTCATCCACATCGACCAGTCCGAGTGCATCATGTGCGAGGGCTGCGTCGACATCTGTCCGTGGAAGTGCATCCACATGGTCACGCCCGACGCGGTCGCCGACGCCGTGAACACCGGCCGCCCTGGCGATGACCCTGCTGAGCACGTGATCTTCATCATCGACGACGACGTCTGCACGCGGTGCGCGCTCTGCGTCGATCGTTGCCCAACCGGTGTGATCATCCTCGGCAAGGTCGGCGCTCCGGCGCCCGAGGGCGACGCCCACCAGCGCACGAACAATCACGGCTACGCGTACGGCATGCGGTTCTGAGGGACGAGGAGCAGTTCGTGGCCAAGACCATCAACGACAAGCCGGGCGGTGGCCCCAAGGAGAAGATCTCCGAGATCACCGAGAAGGTGCAGGGCTCCCAGGCATGGGGCTCGATCTTCCGGCCCGGTTCGATCTTCCGGAAGGGCTATTCCGACAGCCCGCGCAACCGGTCGTACGTGATCATGAACTCGGTGCTGTACCACCTGCACCCGGTCAAGGTGAAGCGTCACGCGGTCAAGGTCAGCTACACGCTGTGCCTCGGCGGCCTGAGCTTCTTCCTCTTCATCTTGCTGACCGTCACGGGCATCTTCCTGATGTTCTTCTACCGGCCGACGACGGCCCAGGCGTGGAACGACATCTACACGCTGCAGACCTCGGTCACCTTCGGCCTGCTCGTGCGGAACATGCACCGCTGGGCGGCCCACCTCATGGTGCTGTCGGTGTTCCTGCACATGGCCCGCGTCTTCTACCACGGGGCCTACAAGCCGCCGCGCGAGTTCAACTGGGTCATCGGCGTGGTGCTGCTCACCCTCACGCTGCTGTTGTCCTTCACGGGCTACCTGCTGCCGTGGGACCAGCTGTCCCTGTGGGCCGTGGCGGTGGGAACCAACATGATGGGCTACACCCCCGTCTTTGGCGACCAGGTCCGCTTCGTGCTGCTCGGTGGCAAGGAGATCGGCGGCGAGACCTTGCTGCGGTGGTACGTGCTGCACGTGCTGATGCTCCCGTTCGTCATCGTCATCTTCATGGCGGTCCACTTCTGGCGGGTCCGCAAGGACGGCGGCATCTCCGGTCCGCTGTGATGCCCCGTCAATCGATCGTGAGAAGGGAGCTGGTGCGATGACTGAGATCCCGGAGCACCTGCGCAAGCGGGCCGAGGAAGCTCGCTTGAAGGCTGAAGCTGCGAGGGGCGCCGAGGCGGCGCCTCCAGTGGCCGACGTGGCTGCTTCCGTCGCCGCTGAGCCGGCTGCTGATCCCCGCATCCCGGCCCACCTGCTCGAGCGCAGCAAGGCGGCCAAGCAGCGCGCCGCCGGCGGCGCTGATCCTGGTGCTGCGGCAGCCGCCACCGGCGGTGGCGTCGCCCTCGCCGAGCGTCCCGGTTCTGCCGTCACCGCTGCTCCGGCCGCTGGTGGTGGGGTCCCGATCGGCGCCGGGCCGGGTGGTCACACCCAGCGTCTGCTGACGGTGGTCAAGTCGGGATCGATCCAAGAGGTCAAGGCTGCCCCGGTCGACAAGGTCCACACCTGGCCCCACCTCCTTGCCGTCGAGTTCGTGGCGGCCTTGGCGTGCAGTGCGTTCCTCCTCGTGTTCTCTGCGTTCGTCAACGCCCCGCTCCTGCAGCTGGCCAACCCGAACCGAACGCCGAACCCGTCGAAGGCTCCGTGGTACTTCCTCGGCCTGCAAGAGCTGCTCACGATGTTCCACCCGATGGTGGCCGGCGTGACGATCCCAGGCATGGGGATGTTCGCTCTCATGCTCGCCCCGTACCTGGACCGCAACCCGTCCAACAAGCCCGAGGATCGCAAGTTCGCGATCTCGATCTTCACGATCTTCATGATGTTCTGGGCGGTGCTGGTCATCATCGGCTCCTTCTTCCGTGGGCCTGGGTTCAACTTCGTGTTCCCCTGGCGCGACGGCCTCTACTTCGAGCTATGAGGTCTCTGTCATGAGCGGTACCACCATCGTCCTCATCGCCGTCGCGGCGCTCGTCGTCCTGGCGGTCGTGATGATCGCCGCGACGTCGCGTCGACGCGATGCCACGTCCGCCGGCGAGCTGTCGCGCGAGGCGCGCCAGCGCGACACGAGCTCCATCGAGCTCGAGTCGGCTGCGGCCGCGCCGACTGGCCGCGAGCTCGAACTAGCCGCCGCCCGTGCCCGCAGCGAGGGCGAGATCGTGCCCGCCACCTCGCTCACGCCCTCGCCGTGGTCGCCCCCCGACGCGGAGACGATGGGCGTCACCCGGCGGCAGTTCTTCAATCGCAGCCTCGTCGCCCTGATGGGGCTCAGCCTGGCCACGTTCGGCGCGGCCGTGCTCGCGTTCCTCTGGCCGAAGCTCTCCGGTGGCTTCGGTTCCAAGATCACGGTCGGCAAGATCGACGACATCAAGGCCGAGGTGCGGGCCGGCAAGGGCTTCTTCTACCTCCCCGAGGGTCGGGCCTGGATCACCGAGTTCCCGAAAGCCGACCTCGCGAAGGCCAAGAAGGCCTATCCCACAGCCGTCTACAACGGCATGGCCGCGGGCCTCAACGCCCTCTACCAGAAGTGCCCGCACCTCGGTTGCCGCGTGCCGAACTGTGATTCGTCGCAGTGGTTCGAGTGCCCCTGCCACGGCTCGCAGTACAACCAAGTCGGTGAGAAGAAGGGTGGTCCGGCGCCGCGGGGCATGGATCGCTTCGGCCTGACCGTCGATGCCATCGGCACGGTGACCATCGACACCGGCACGGTCTTCCCCGGTCCTCCCATTGGGACCAACACCACCGGCCAAGAGGCCGAGGGCCCCCACTGCATCAACTCCGGAGGCGAGAAGAAGTGATCCTCGCGGCGGGCGTGCCCCGCAACATCGCGATCGTCATCGCCGTCGTCGTCACCGTCGGCTGGCTCCTCTACATCGTCGCAAACCTCAGGCGAGCCCGTCCCGAGATCGGCAGCGAGATCGAGCTGGCCCCCAACCGCAAGCCCTATTACTCCGACGAGGAGCTCGAGGGCAAGCGGCTCGAGCGAACGCAGCTCGCCGGCGTTGCGATGCTCGTGGTCCTCGGCGTGGGCCTCCCGCTGTACTGGGTCCACGAGCCGAGCCGTCAAGATGGCGCGATCGAGGAGTTCGACAAGCAGTTCGTCGGATGGGGCGCGAGGGACTTTGCCGCCACGGCCGACGGCGGGTTCAACTGCGCCGGGTGCCATGGCGGCATGAAGGGCGTCGGTGGTGTCGCCGCCTACACGATCACCGACCAGCGCACCGGCGAGGTTCGCCCTGTCGCCTGGAAGGCGCCCGCCATCAACACCGTCGTGTACCGGTTCTCTGACAGCGAGATCAAGTTCATCCTGGTCTACGGACGACCCTTCTCGCCGATGTCGCCCTGGGGTGTCGAAGGCGGCGGCCCGATGAACGATCAGCAGATCAACGACTTGATCTCCTACTTGCACAGCATCGCCATCCCACGAGGCAAGGACCAGGTGGCGGGCGAGATCCCCAAGACGATCAACGACAACGTGGCCAAGGCCCTCGCCGATGCCATGGCCAGCGGCAAGTACAAGAGCGAGGGCGAGGCCCTGTTCAACCTCGAGGTCGGCAGCGGTGGCTACAGCTGCGCTCGGTGTCACACCAAGGGGTGGAGCTACAGCGACCCGCAGCAGGCGGGCGGCGGCGCCCTCGGCCCGAACCTCACCGGTGGTTCGACCGTTCGGCAGTTCCCGGCGAAGTCCGACCAGATCGATTTCATCACCAAGGGCTCCGAGCTCGGCAAGAGGTACGGGCAGCAGGGCCAGGGCTCGGGGCGGATGCCGGGGTTCGGCCAGCTGCTGACTCCTGAGCAGATCAACGCCATCGTCGACTACGAGCGGGGCCTGTAGATGTCAAACCTCCTCACCCTGGCGATCAGCTGGGAGCCCGAGATCCGCGGCATCGTCGTGGTCCTCATCGCCTTCACCGTGCTCATCGGAAGCGTCTACCTGCTCCTCAGCACGAACATGGGCGTTCGCCTCGGCTTCCTGACCGCGTTCGCAGCGCTGTTCGGCTGGATGACGATCATGGGTGCCATCTGGTGGACGTACGGCATCGGCCTGCGAGGCAAGGACCCCAGCTGGGATTCGGTCCAGGTCATCAACGGCGACCTCAACCAGCCCGACACGAATCCCGTTGCTCGCGACCTGAACAACGGTTGGACCAAGCTCGGCGAAGCCGACTCCGGTCGTGGTCAGGCCGTCGCGGCAGCCGACGACATCTTGCAGAACAAGGCGAAGCGGTTCAAGGCCGGCGAGTACCTCCCGATCGAGGTGTACGACAAGGGTGGTGATCGTTGGCCGGTGATCTTCGGCGTCGACTTCATCGCGTTCTTCCACGACCCGCACTACTCGCTCGTCGAGGTCCAGCCGGTCATCCCGACGCCGACCGAGCCGGGGAGGGCTCCTGCTCAGCCCCAGGTCGACCCCACTGCACCCAAGACCTTCGTGCTCATGGAGCGCAACCCGGGCACCCGCCGGCGGCCGGCCGCGCTCATCACCGTCGGTTCGGCCATGATCTTTGCGCTCTCGACGCTGGCGCTCCATCGGCGCGACAAGCGTTCGACCGTCAACGTCAGCCAGCCGACCTCCGAGCGAGTGGGAGCGGGGGTCTGAGTGGCCCAGTACCTCCCCATCGTCGTGTTGATGGTGCTCACGGTCATCTTCGGACTCATCAGCCTCGTTGCCTCGAAGCTCCTCGTGCCCGCCACGCCCACGTCCGCCAAGGAGGCCCCCTACGAGTGCGGCATCGTGCCGTCGAAGGAGCCGCCTGAGCGGTTCCCGGTCGCCTTCTACCTGGTGGCGATGCTCTTCATCATGTTCGACATCGAGATCATCTTCCTGTACCCGTTCGCCGTTGCCCGTGGTGAGCTCGGCCTGTACGGCTTCGTCGCCATCGTGGTGTTCAGCGTCGTGTTCTTCCTGTCCTTCGTCTACGAGGTGGCCAAGGGCGGCCTCGACTGGGGCCCGGCCAAGCGGGCCCGCCTGCTCGCCGCCGTGTCAGCAGACCGCACGACGTCGACCACGATCCGCCGGGTCGGCCTCGAGGGCCGCAACGAGGAGTCAGCCGCGTGAGCGAGCGCACCTTTCGTGATGACGGGTTCGCCGGGCTCGAGTACAACGCCCTCACTGGACGCCTCGAAGACGTCGTGGGCTGGGCCCGCTCCCGCTCCTCGTGGGGCGTCACCTTCGGGCTGGCCTGCTGCGCCATCGAGATGATGGCCAGCGGCGGTGCGCACTACGACATCGCCCGGTTCGGGATGGAGGTGTGGCGCGCTTCGCCGCGCCAGGCCGACATCATGGTGGTGGCCGGGCGTGTCTCACAGAAGATGGCGCCCGTGCTCCGCCAGGTCTACGACCAGATGATGGAGCCCAAGTGGGTCATCTCGATGGGTGTGTGCGCCTCGTCGGGTGGCATGTTCAACAACTACGCGATCGTTCAGGGTGTCGATCAGGTGGTGCCGGTCGACGTGTACGCCCCGGGCTGCCCGCCCACTCCCGAGACCTTCATCCACGCCATCCAGACGCTGCGCCACAACATCGAGACGGGGGAGATCCTTCGCCGTCGGGCGATCACTGGAGCGGGCGCCGAGCTGCACGTCGAGGTCCCCACCGTTCAGCCCGTCACGCTGTCGGCCCGGTCATGACCACCGTTGATCGTGCCGCCGAACCGGCGGTCGAGCAGGCCGGCGCGGCCGAGCCGCAGGTGCTCCACGGGTGCCCGCTGACCTCGAGCCGGGGGCAGGTCGTCGTGCACCCGCGCGCCGAGCAGTACCTGGAACTGCTGCGGGCCCTGCTGGACGACGGGTACCACCTCTGTGCCGACCTCACCGCCGTCGACTTCCTCACCCACCCGGGCCGCTCGCTGCCCGAGGGCATCTCACCCGAGCGGTTCGAGATCGTCCTCAACCTGCTCGACGTGGCCAACCCGAGGCGGTTGCGGGTCCGCCTCCAGGTTCCCGAGATCGAGCCGGTGGTCCCGTCGCTGTTCGACCTCTGGCCGGGAACCGAGGCCATGGAGCGCGAGGTGTTCGACATGTTCGGCATCAGCTTCACCGGACATCCCGACCTCACCCGGATCCTCATGCCCGAGGACTGGGTCGGTCACCCCTTGCGCAAGGACTACGACGTCGGCCGCATTCCGGTGCAGTTCAAGGGCGCCCCGGAGGGACGATGACGAGCACCACCGAGAGCCCGACTTTCACCTCTGAGGGAGCCCAGGAGATGCGGCCGCGCAGCAGCCTTGGTGCCGCGGAGCTGCTCCGCGAGGTGGGCTCGGTGCTGCGCATGAGCGAGGCCGAAGCGGCCGAGATGGCCGCCAACCAGGTCGTGTCCGACGATCAGACGATGCTGATCAACATGGGGCCGCAGCACCCGAGCACCCATGGCGTGCTTCGGCTGATGCTCGAGCTCAGGGGCGAGGAAGTGCTCCGCTCGAAGCCGATCATCGGCTACCTCCACACCGGCATGGAGAAGACCGGCGAGCAGCTGACGTACCTGCAGGGCGGCACCAACGTCACCCGCATGGACTACGCCTCGCCGCTCAACAACGAGCTGGTGTTCTCGATGGCGGTCGAGCAGCTCCTCGGCGTCGAGGTGCCGCCGCGAGCGGTGTGGATCCGGATGCTCATGAGCGAGCTGAACCGGATGAGCAGCCACCTGCTGTTCCAGGCGACCAACGGCATGGACCTCGGCGCGGTGTCGATGATGCTCTACGGCTGGCGTGAGCGCGAGGAGGTGCTGCGCTTCTTCCAGAAGGTCACCGGCCTGCGGATGAACCACAACTACATCCGCCCGGGGGGCGTGGCTGCCGATCTGCCCGATGGCTGGCGTGACGATGTGCTGCGCCTGCTCGAGCTCATCCCGGATCGCCTCGACGAGTACGACGTGCTGCTGACCCAGCAGCCGATCTGGCGGGAGCGACTCCAGGGCGTTGGTGTGATCACCGCCCAGGAGGCGATCGCGCTCGGAGCGACGGGTCCCATCCTGCGCTCGACGGGTCTGGCGTGGGACCTCCGCCGGAGCCTGCCGTACCTCGAGTACGGGCAGCTCGACTTCGATGTGATCGTCGGTTCCTACGGCGATGCCTTCGATCGGTTCGCCATTCGGCTCAACGAGATCCGTGAGTCGATGCGGCTCGTTCGTCAGATCCTCGAGAAGCTCCCGAGCGGCGACTACCGCGTCCAGGACAAGAAGGTCACCCCCCCGCCACGCGCTCGCATCGACGAGTCGATGGAGGCGCTGATCCACCACTTCAAGATCTTCACGGAGGGCTTCAAGGTGCCCGAAGGCGAGGTCTACGTGGCCATCGAGTCACCCCGCGGCGAGATCGGGTGCTACATCGTCTCCGATGGCAGCCCGACTCCGTACCGCATGCACATCCGCGGACCGTCGTTCGTGAACCTGCAGTGCATGCCGCACATGATGCGCGGTGCACTCGTCGCCGATGCCGTAGCGATCATCTCGTCGGTCGATCCGGTGCTCGGGGAGGTCGATCGCTGATGCCGCGCCTCAGTGATGCCAACCTCACGCTGGCCAAGGAGATCATCGGACGCTTCCCGCGACCGAAGTCGGCCCTCATCCCGCTGCTCCACCTGGCCCAGGAGCAGGACGGCTACGTGACCACCGATGCCATGGAGCACCTCGCCGAGCTGGTGGGCGTGACCGCGGCCGAGGTGTACGGCACGGCCAGCTTCTACGAGATGTTCCACTTCGAGCCGAGCGGCCGCTTCCACATCAACGTCTGCACGAACATCTCCTGCCAGCTCGTCGGCGCGTGGGAGCTGCTCGAGCACGCCGAGAAGCGCCTGGGGATCACCGCTGGGGGCACGACAACTGACGGGCTCATCACCCTTGAAGACGTCGAGTGCATCGCGGCGTGCACCGAGGCCCCTTGCTTGCAGGTCAACTACCGCTACCGCTACCAGGTGACCCCGGCTGACTTCGATGCGCTGGTCGACGACCTGGTGGCGGGTCGCCTCGACCGTGAGATCCCGCCGTTCGGCACGCTGGCCAAGGTGCGCCAGCACGTGCCGGTCGAGCGGTGGGCCGGCATCGGCACCGAGGCTCAGGCCCAGGTCGACGCGAGGTGATGACGCCATGGCAGTGAGCACCGGTCCGAAGATCCTGACGTCCCGCTTCGAGCTCTCCGACGGTCACACCATCGATCGATACCTCGCCACCGGCGGCTACCGCGCGTTGGCCAAGGCGCTCGCCATGGCCCCGGATGCCGTCACGGCGCAGGTCAAGGCGAGTGAGATGCAGGGCCGCGGTGGCGCAGGCTTCCCGACCGGCACCAAGTGGGGCTTCCTGCCCCCCGGCGTGTTCCCGCGCTACGTCGTCGTCAACGGCGACGAGAGCGAACCAGGCACCTACAAGGACCGCCTGCTCATGGAACGCGATCCCCACCAGCTGATCGAAGGCATCGTGATCTGCGCGTACGCGGTGGGTGCCGCACAGGCGTTCCTCTACGTGCGCGGCGAGATGGCGCTGGCCCAAGAGCGGCTGGCCCAGGCTCTCAACGATGCCTACGCCAAGGGCTACGTCGGCCACGACATCATGGGTTCGGGCTTCTCAGTGGACATCACGCTCACCTGGGGAGCAGGCGCGTACATCGTGGGTGAAGAGACTGCGCTCATCGAGAGCCTCGAGGGCAATCGCGGCATGCCGCGCCTGAAGCCCCCTTACTTCCCCGCCAGCAAGGGCCTGTACCTCCAGCCGACGATCGTCAACAACGTCGAGACCGTGTCGAACCTCCCGTGGATCATCAACGAGGGTGGCGACGCGTTCGCATCGCTGGGCGTGCCCACCTCGACCGGAATGCGGCTCTTCGCAGTGTCGGGTCACGTCAACCGCCCCGGTGTCTACGAGGTGCCTCAGGGCCTGACCACCTTCCGCGACCTGTTCGAGGCACCTGAGTACGGAGGCGGCATCCGCGGGGGCCGCAAGGTGAAGGCTTTCATCCCAGGCGGGGTTTCGGCGATGTGGTTCTTCGAGGAGCACCTCGACATGCCCCTCGACAAGCCGACCGTCGACAAGGCCGGCTCGATGCTTGGATCCGGGGCGATCGTCGTGATGGACGACACGACCGACATGGTGAAGGCCGCCTGGCGCGTCGTGCGCTTCTTTGCTCGCGAGTCATGCGGCAAGTGCACGCCGTGCCGCGAGGGAACCACGTGGCTCGAACGGATCCTCGATCGGATCATCGCCGGCGACGGTCGACCTGACGACCTCGAGCTGCTGCTGGACGTGAGCGACAACATCAGCCCCGGCCTAGCGTGGCCGCCTCGTCAGACGACCATCTGCCCCTTGGGGCCGTCGGCGGTGTCGCCCATCGTTTCGGCGTTGAAGCGGTTCCGTCCCGAGTTCGAGGCCTACCTGGCCAAGGCCGCCCAGCATCGTGAGTCCGCCCATGTCTGACGCTCTCGTCGACGCCGAGGCGCCCGCGGCGCCGCCCCCTCCGCCGTCCATCACCATCGATGGCCGGCGGATCGAGGTGAAACCGGGTGAGCTCCTGATCGCCGCTGCCGAGCGCGGCGGTACCTACATCCCTCGGTTCTGCTACCACCCGCGCATGGAGCCGGTGGGCATGTGCCGCATGTGCCTGGTGCAGGTTGACGGCCCCCGAGGCCCTGCCCTGGTGGTGAGCTGCATGCAGCCGGTCGCCGACGGCATGGTCGTTTCGACCGAGGCCCCGAACGTCAAGAAGGCGCAAGAGGGCGTGCTCGAGTTCCTGCTCGTCAACCACCCGCTTGACTGCCCGGTCTGTGACAAAGGTGGCGAGTGCCCCCTCCAGGATCAGACCATCTCGAACGGTCCGGGCGAGAGCCGATTCGTCGAGGAGAAGCGGCACTACGAAAAGCCCATAGCGATCAGCGAGCTGGTGCAGCTCGACCGGGAGCGCTGCATCTTGTGCGACCGATGCACACGCTTCGCCAAGGACGTGGCCGGCGATCCGCTGATCCACTTCACCAACCGTGGCGGCAACACGCAGGTCGAGACCTTCCCGAACCACCCGTTCGCAAGCTACTTCTCCGGCAACACCGTGCAGATCTGCCCGGTCGGCGCCTTGACCGCCTCTCCCTACCGCTTCAAGGCGCGGCCGTGGGACCTCGAAGAGGTCGAGAGCACGTGCACCAGTTGTTCGGTTGGGTGCCGCGTCACCGTGCAGTCGTCGCGCAACCAGCTCCTGCGCTACCAGGGCGTCGACAGCGACCCGGTCAACTGGGGATGGCTGTGCGACAAGGGCCGGTTCGACTTCGAGGCGGTGAACAGCGACAGCCGTCTTGGCTCGCCGAGGCTCCGCCGTGGTGGCGAGCTCGTCGAGGTCGGCTGGTCCGAGGCCCTCGATGCCGCCGGAGCGCTCATCGCACGGGCGATCGAGCAGGGCGGCCCGACGTCGGTGGCCGTCATCGGCGGAGCGCGTGGCACCAACGAAGATGCCTATGCGTGGGCCAAGCTGGCCAAGGGTGTGATCGGGACCGACCACGTCGACGCCCAGCTCGGTGATGGGCTTCCGGTCGGTGTGCTGACGGGGCTGCCCCAGGCCACGATCGATGAGGCCTGTCAGGCCACGACGGTCGTGCTTCTCGCCCCGGACCTCAAAGAAGAGCTCCCGGTGCTCTACCTGCGCCTGCGCGACGCTGCCGAGCACCGGCGCGTTCGCATCGTCGAGCTCTCGTCGATGGCCAGCGGGCTGACCCCTTACACCTGGGCAACGTTGCGACACCGGCCGGGCGAGCAGTCCGCGCTGGTTCGCGCCATCCTCGGCAACGGCGACAAGAACGTGGTCGGGGCGTCCGGGGAGCAGCTCGACGCGGTGCGGGCCCAGCTCGACGCCGGACCAGTGGTCGTCGTCGTGGGGCGCACCTCGCTGGCCGAGTCCCCTGACTTCGCGGTCGACGCCACATCGGCTCTCCGTGATGCGCTCCCGAACGCGACGTTCCTGCCGGTCCTTCGTCGTGGCAACGTCCGGGGCGCGCTCCTGGCTGGGCTCACGCCCGGCCTTCTCCCCGGCTTCACCGCTCGCGTCGAGCCGTCCGCCGCCCTCACTGCGGCATGGAGCACGGTCCCTGACGACGACGGGCTCGACACGACCGCCATCCTCGAGGCCGCGGCTGCCGGTCGGATCAGGTGCTTGATCCTGCTTGGGGCCGATCCGGCGTCCGACCATCCCAACCGCGAGCTCGCGCGTCGGGCCCTCGCCGGGGCCGGCAGCGTGATCGCGATCGACACCTTCCTGACCGCTTCGTCTCAGCACGCAGACGTCGTGCTTGCCGCGGCCGGGTACGGCGAGAAGAGCGGTACCACCACCAACCTCGAAGGCCGTGTCTCGGCAGTCTCGGCCAAGGTGAGTCCCATCGGCACTGCCCGCTCCGACTGGGCCATTGCGGCCGACCTGGCCGAGCGCCTGGGAGCCGATCTCGGGTTCGACGAGCTCGTCGACGTACAGACCGAGCTGCGCGCCGTCGTTGCGGCGCTGGCCCACGTCACCGACGAAGCACTCGTGTCCGCCCCTGACGGCGTCCTCGCCGGAGGCCCGGCGACGTCGAGGACGTTGCAGGGCAAGCACGTCGAGCCGCCGCTGGCCAACGCCTACGCCTATCGATTGACCGTCAGCCGCACCCTCTACGATGCGGGTCTTGGTGTCGCCCGCTCCCACTCCCTCGCTGGCCTGGCCCGGGGTTCGGCGTTGCACCTGCACCCGACTGACGCCGAACGGTTGGGCGTGGCGTCGGGTACCGAGGTGAAGGTCGTTGTCGTTGCCGACGACCCCGACCGCGTCCGCACGGCCGTGATGACCCTGGTGGCCGACGCCGATGTTGCCCGCGGCGTCGCGTGGGCCCCGTTCAACCAGCCCGGCGACACCGTCGGTGACCTCCTCGACGGTTCCGTCGTGGTCGACGTGCGGGTGGAGACGCTGTGAGCTTGGCCAGCGTGCTCGCCGCCGGCGACCCCCTGCTCAGCGGCGAGGTCGATCTGGCCGTCCTCGCGATCGTGCTGCTGAAGGTCGTGGTGACCTTCGTGATCCTGCTGACCTCGGTCATCTTCATGGTGTGGTTCGAGCGCAAGCTCATCGCGGGCATGCAGAACCGGATCGGGCCGAACAAGGCCGGCCGGTGGGGGATCATGCAGACCTTGGCCGACGGGATCAAGCTGATCTTCAAAGAGGACCTCCTGCCGGCCAA
The DNA here is from genome assembly GCA_038244535.1 of Acidimicrobiales bacterium. GTDB lineage: Bacteria > Actinomycetota > Acidimicrobiia > Acidimicrobiales > Ilumatobacteraceae > JBBRTJ01. The sequence goes on from JBBRTJ010000005.1 coordinate 49,069, forward strand.
GGCCGACAAGTTCGTGTTCGCGCTCGCCCCCTTCCTGGCCTTCGTGCCGGCGTTCTTGGTGTTCTCCGTGGTGCCGATCGCGGGCGACTTCTCCGATGGCGGCACCGGCACGATCAGCCTGTTCGGGCACGAGACCTACGTGCAGCTGGCCGATCCCCCGGTGGGCATCCTGTTCGTCCTGGCCATGTCGTCGATCGCGGTGTATGGCGTGATGCTCGCCGGCTGGTCGTCGGGCTCGAAGTACCCGCTGCTGGGTTCGGTGCGGGCGTCGTCCCAGATGATCAGCTACGAGGCGGCCCTCGGCCTGTCGGTGGCCACCGTCGTGCTGGTCTCGGGCACCCTGTCCACCCACGGCATCGTCGGCGTGCAGGACACGATGCGAAACTGGAACCTCGTCACCACCGGGTTCCTGCCGTTCGTCGTGTTCGTCATCGCCGCGACTGCCGAGCTGAACCGCCCGCCGTTCGACCTGGTCGAGGCCGAGCAGGAGCTCGTCGGTGGGTTCCACACCGAGTACGCGTCGTTCCGCTTCGCGCTCTTCTACCTGGCCGAGTTCCTCAACACCGTGACCATGTCCGCCATCATCGTGACCCTGTTCCTCGGTGGGCCTCAGCCGCTGTTCGACATCCCCCTGGTACCGAACGGCTTCGAAGGCCTCCTCTGGTTCACGGGCAAGCTGTTCATCTTCTTGTTCATGTACGTCTGGTTCCGGGCCACGCTGCCCCGATTCCGGTACGACCAGCTGATGAACCTCGGCTGGAAGCTCCTGATCCCGGTGGCGTTTGCCTGGTTCCTCTTTCTGGCCGCCATGCGGGTCGCTCGCGATCTCGAGTGGAACCTGCCTCTCACCGCGGCCATCTGCTTGGTTGTCGGCGTCGTGGGCTACCTGCTGCTCACCGCGGCCATGCGGGTCAGCGCCCGCAACCGTGAGCTCCAAGGATCGGCGTACTGATGGGCTACCTCAGGGGCTTCCTCGTCACCGCTGCCCAGATCGGCAAGCGCCAGAAGGTGACCGGCGAGTACTCAGGTGGTCGTGAGCGGGGACGCCACGACCAAAAGATGGTCAAGCCCGCTCGTCTCCACGGTCGCCACGTGCTGAACCGGTACGAGGACGGGATGGAGAAGTGCATCGGATGTGAGCTGTGCGCAGGCGTTTGCCCAGCTCGGTGCATCTATGTGCGGGGCGCCGACAACCCACCCGACGATCCTGTCTCGCCAGGCGAGCGGTTCGGCTTCGTGTACGAGATCAACTACCTCCGTTGCATCCACTGCGACCTCTGCGTCGAGGCCTGCCCCACCGAGGCCATCACCGAGACCAAGCTCTTCGAGTTCTCGTTCACGAACCGGCGCGACGCCATCTACACCAAGAACGAGCTGCTCGTCGACGACGCCGGCCAACCCCAGCACCTGCCGTGGGAGGACTGGCGAGATGGTGACGACAAGGACACGTCGGGGTGGATGCGGGCGACCGCATCGTCAGGGCTGGCCGCGCTCGAAGGGTCCGTCTCGTGGTCAGGAGAGCTCGGGTACGGCGTTCGATCAAGTGAGCTCGGCCAGAAAGACGACGCTTCATGACCGTCGAGACCGTCGTGTTCCTCATCGCGGCGACGATCGTTCTCGTCGGAGCGGTCGGGGTGATCGTGCGGGCTCATCCTGTGCACGCCGCGCTGAGCCTGGTCCTCACGCTGTTCGGGATCGCCGTGCTGTTCGTCGCTCAGAACGCCGACTTCCTCGCTGCGGTGCAGGTCATCGTCTATGCCGGCGCGATCGTCGTTCTGTTCTTGTTCGTGATCATGCTGCTCGGCGTCGACCAGGCCGAGAACCTGCGGATCGAGCCGTTCCGCCTCCAACGACCTGCGGCCCTCGTCACCGGCGTGGCGCTCTTCGCCCTGCTCCTCCTGGCCATCGTGCAGGGCGAGATCACCGGCCAGAAGTCGGCCGGTGGTCAGCTGAGCGGCGAGGAGGCGAACATCATGGTGCTCGCCCGGTCGCTCTTCTCTGACTACGTGTTCGCCTTCGAGGTGACCTCTGTGCTGCTGGTGATCGCCGTCGTGGGCACCGTGATCTTGGCGCGACGCCCACCTCGTGAAGTCGCCGACGAGACCGGCGCGGTGGAGCGATGAACGTCCTGCCCGTGCTCGCCGAGCTGCGCGTCACCGCGTCCTGGTACCTCGTGCTCGGGGCGATGTTGTTCAGCATCGGCTCGGTCGGGCTCCTGGTGCGTCGCAACCCGCTGGTCATGTTCATGTGTGTCGAGCTCATGTTGAACGCCGTGAACCTGTCCTTCGTGACCCTTGCCCGTGCCCTTGACGACGTCGGAGGACAGACCGCGGTGTTCTTCGTGCTCGTGGTGGCGGCGGCCGAGGTGGTGGTCGGGCTTGGCATCGTTGTGGCCATCATGCGGCGCCGACCAGGGGCGAACGCCGACGATCTCTCGATGTTGAGGGGCTGAGACCTCCGTGCTCACCGTCGCCTGGCTCGTTCCTGCCCTGCCGCTCGCCGGCTTCCTCCTGCTCGTCGTGTTCGGCCGCCGCCTCGGCGAGGCGGCAGCCGGTTGGTTGGCCACGGCCGCCTGCACCGGTGCCTTCGTCGTCGCCGTCGGCTGCTTGCTCGACCTGGCGTCGCGTCCGCAGGACCAGCGCAGCGACGTCACGACGCTGTTCACCTGGATCCCCGTTGGAAGCCTGAACGTCGAGCTCGGCTTCCTCGTCGATCCGCTGTCGATGACGATGATGCTGTTCGTCACCGGCATCGGGGCGCTGATCCACCTGTACTCCATCGGGTACATGCATGGTGATCCCAAGTTCTCGAAGTTCTTCCTGTACCTGAACCTGTTCGTGTTCTCGATGCTGATGCTGGTGATGGGCGACAACTTGGTCGTCACGTTCCTCGGCTGGGAGGGCGTCGGCGCCTGCTCGTACTTCCTCATCTCGTTCTGGCAGACCCGAGAGGCTGCGGCGTCGGCGGCCAAGAAGGCCTTCGTCACCAACCGCATCGGTGACTGGGGCTTCATGCTGGCGATGTTCCTGACCTTTCAGGCCGTCGGCTCGCTGAACTACGCCGACCTGAACGGAGCGGCGGCCGGTCTTGCCGGCAGCACCGCGACCGCCATCGCGGTGCTGCTGTTCGTCGGAGCCATGGGCAAGTCCGCCCAGCTTCCGTTGTCGGTGTGGTTGCCCGACGCCATGGCCGGTCCCACTCCCGTGTCGGCGCTCATCCACGCCGCCACCATGGTCACCGCTGGCGTGTACCTGCTGTGCCGCGTCAGCCCCTTGCTCCACGAGGTCCCCAACGTCGGCACCGCCATCGCCGTGGTGGGCATCGTCACGGCGCTCTGGGCGGCCACCGTCGCCATCGCCCAGAACGACATCAAGAAGGTGCTCGCCTACTCGACGGTGAGCCAGCTCGGCTTCATGTTCATCGCCGTCGGCAGTGGCGCCTACGTGGCGGCCGTCTTCCACATGGTCACGCATGCGTTCTTCAAGGCGCTGCTGTTCCTCGGGTCGGGCTCGGTCATCCACGGGGTGCATGACGAGCAGGACATGCGACGCATGGGTGCACTTCGCAAGCTCATGCCGATCACCTACATCACGTTCATGATCGGCTTCCTCGCCATCGCCGGCATCCCCCCGTTCGCGGGCTTCTGGTCGAAGGACGAGATCCTCGCCGCTGCGTTTCAGAAGAGCACGCCCCTTTGGGTCGCCACTTTCGTGGCCGCTGGGCTCACCGCGTTCTACATGACGCGCCAAGTCATCATGGTCTTCTTCGGCGAGGCGCGCTGGAAGCACGAACCGGCGCCGACGCTCTCGGCGGCCGGCCACGACGATCCCGAGCAGGGCCACGTCGTCACGCCGCACGAGTCGAGCTGGCTCATGACCTTGCCGCTGGTGGTGCTCGCGGTCCTGGCCACCTTCGGCGGTCTCTTCAACCTCCCGTTCTGGGACGGGACTCGTCGGCTCGAGCACTGGCTCGATCCCGTCCTCGGCGAGGCGGAGGTGCCGTTGACGCTGAGCACATCCACCCTGATCGTGTTGGCGCTGAGCGCGGTGGCGATCAGCCTGGTCGGGATCGGGACGGGCTACCTGGTCTACGAGCGTCGTCGCGTCCGGGCCTTCGAGCCGGCGGTCTTTGCCGACGGCTGGTACCTCGACCGCTCGATCGGCCGCTTCGCCGGCGGCCCCGGGATGGCCGCGTTCGAGGGCGTCGCCTGGTTCGACAGTCACGTCGTCGATGGTGCGGTCAACGGTGTTGCCGGTGGGGTGCGCTGGTCGGCCGAGCGGCTCCGCCGGACCCAGACCGGGTTCGTGCGCAACTACGCGCTCGGCATCGCTGTCGGTGCGGTCTTGCTCCTCGTGTGGTTCGCCACGAGAGGTGGCTTCTAGCCCATGGCCGGCTCCACCTTTCCCATCCTCTCCGCGCTCATCGTCACTCCCGGCGTCGGTGCCGTCGTCGTCGCCCTGCTCCCGAAGCAGCGACCCCAGCTCGTCAAGCCGGTAGCCCTGCTGGTCACCCTGGCCACGGCCGCCTTGACGGTGTATCTGCTGGTCGACTTCAAGACCGGGGCGGCGGGGTTCCAAGACGTCACCAAGCACAGCTGGATCGGTTCGCTCGGGATCTCGTGGCACCTCGGTGTCGACGGCATCTCATTGTTCCTCGTGGTGCTCACCGGCATCTTGTTCCCGATAGCGCTGCTCGCAGCCGATCCCCCTCACGACGCCAAGAGCTACACGGCATGGATCTTGCTGCTCGAGGCCGGCGTGCTCGGGTCGTTCCTGTCGCTCGACCTCTTCCTGTTCTTCGTCTTCTTCGAGATCGTCCTGGTGCCGATGTACTTCCTCATCGGGGGCTGGGGGTACGACAACCGCGTCTACGCGTCGCTCAAGTTCTTCTTGTTCACCATGGCCGGTTCGGCCGTCATGCTCGTGGGCATCTTCACCACCGTGGCGTTGCACGCCAACGAGACGGGCACCGTCACCTTCGACGTCGTCGAGATCGCGACGAGCCAGTCGATCAGCCAGAACGCGGCACGGTGGCTGTTCCTCGCCTTCGCCTTGGCCTTCGCGGTGAAGGTGCCCTTGATCCCGCTCCACACCTGGCTGCCGGACGCCCACACCCAGGCACCGACGGCCGGTTCGGTGCTCCTCGCGGGCGTGCTGCTCAAGCTCGGCTCCTACGGCTTCCTGCGCTTCGGCCTCTACCTGTTCCCTGAGGCGTCGCACTACTTCGCGCCGCTCTTCCTGACGCTCGGGACCATCGGCATCATCTATGGAGCCATCTGCGCGTGCATGCAGCGCGACCTCAAGCGGCTCGTGGCCTACTCCTCGGTCGCCCACATGGGCTTCATCGTCCTTGGCACCTTCGCGTTCACCATGCAGTCCGTGACCGGTGGCGTGCTCCAGATGGTCAACCATGGGGTCTCGACGGGAGCGCTGTTCATCCTGGTCGGCTTCATCAGCGAGCGCCGTCACACTCGCGAGATCTCGGCCCTCAAGGGCCTTCAGGCAGTGGCGCCGATCTTTGCCGCCGTCTTCATCGTGGTCGCGTTCTCCTCGATCGGGCTCCCAGGGCTCAACGGGTTCGTGGGCGAGTTCCTCGTGCTCATCGGGTCGTTCCTCACCGCGCGGTGGTGGACGGTCGTGGCCGCTGGCGGCGTGATCTTGGCCGCGCTCTACCTGCTGTGGGCCGTGCAGCGGGTCTTCATGGGCGAACCGGACGAAGCCAACCGCTCGTTCAAGGAGCTCACGCTTCGTGAGGGCCTGGTCATGGCGCCGCTCCTGGCGCTCATCGTGTTCTGCGGCGTGTACCCGAAGCCCCTCATCGATCGCATCGAGCCGTCGGTGAAGGAGCTCGTCACCCATGTCGAGAAGTACGCCGGCTTCGAGCTGCCGGTGACGCCGACGCCAGGGGCGAAGGGGTGAGCCCGGCCGTGCTTGCTGCTACGACTTTCGAGGGTCCTGCGGTCCAGTGGTTCGCACTGCTGCCACTGCTCATCTTGGTGGGTGGCGGACTCGTGCTCATGGTCGTCGCCGCGCTCGTCCCACGCGGGTGGCCCAAGGGTGGCTACGCCGTCGTCACCGCCACCCTTGCGGGAGCGGCCATGGTGATGTCCGTCTTCAACTGGCGCGACGTCCAGGATCACGGCGCGCAGTCGTTGGTCGGTGGGGCGATCGCCCTCGACGGCTTCTCGGTCTTCATCACGGTGGTGATCTGCGCGGCCGTGATCATGACGGCGCTGATCGCCGATGACTTCTTGCGCCGCGAGGGACAGGACGGGTGCGAGCTCTACGCGCTGATGCTCATGGCCGCCGCCGGCGGCATCGTCATGGGATCGGCCAACGACCTGATCGTGCTCTTCCTCGGCCTCGAGACGCTGTCCATCGCTCTCTACGTGATGGCGGCAAGCAACCCAAAGCGCCTGCAGTCCCAAGAGTCGGCGATCAAGTACTTCATCCTCGGGGGCTTCTCGTCGGCGTTCTTCCTGTATGGCGTGGCGCTGGTGTACGGCGCCACGGGCTCGACCAGCCTGCCCAAGATCATGGACTTCCTGGCCACGACGAACCTCTTGAACGAGAGGCTGCTGCTGGCCGGGATGGCGCTGTTGATGGTGGGGTTCGGCTTCAAGGTGGCCGCCGCTCCGTTCCACATCTGGGTGCCTGACGTCTACCAGGGCGCGCCGACGCCGGTGACCAGCTTCATGGCATCGGTCGGCAAGGTCGCCGCCTTCGCCGCGCTCTTGCGGGTCTTTGTGGTCGCGCTCGGCCAGTACGAGTCCGACTGGCGTCCGCTCCTGTGGGTGCTGGCGGTGCTGACGCTGCTCGTGGGCTCGGTGCTCGCCGTCGTCCAGACCGACGTCAAGCGCATGCTGGCGTACTCGTCGATCAGCCATGCCGGGTTCATCCTCGTCGGCGTTCAGGCCGCCAACGCCAAGGGTGTGGCTGGTTCGCTCTTCTACCTCCTCACCTACGCCTTCCTCGTTGCCGGGACCTTCGCGGTGGTCACCGTCGTCGTCGGGCCTGGCGACTCACAGACTGGTCTCGACGCCTTCCGTGGGCTTGCCCGACGGCGCCCGTCGCTTGCTCTTGCGCTCACCGTGCTCCTGCTGGCCCAGGCCGGCGTGCCCCTGACCGCAGGGTTCGACGCCAAGTTCGAGGTGATCGTGGCCGCGGTCGATGCCAAGTCGTACGTCCTCGCCGTGATCGCCATGCTCTGCTCGGTCATCGCGGCCTTCGTCTACCTCCGCATCACGGTCTCGATGTACTCGACCGATGGCGAGGTCCCGGCCAAGCGCTTGCGGGTGCCCATCGGCGCGGCCACGGCGGTGACCATTGCGGTCACCTTCACGCTGGTCGTCGGGTTCTTCCCGAGCAACCTCATCGACCTGGCCCGAGACGCCGTCCCCGTCATCGTCTCCGGGAGCTGACCGCAGTGGCCTCGGCCACGAAGGCGTCGAACAGGCCTTGCTGCTGAGCGTCGCTCGCCGCGGTGTCCTCCGGGTGCCACTGGACTCCGACGACCCAGCTGTCCGAACCCTCGAGCTCGACCCCCTCCACCACACCGTCATCGGCGCGAGCCACGACGCGCAGCCCGGCGCCGAGCTGGGCCAGCGCCTGGTGATGGAACGAGGAGCACACCGGTCGCGTCGGTCCCAGGGCGCCGGCGAGGAGTGATCCTGCGGCGACCGCGGTCTCGTGGAGCTGCCCGCCATGGGCGACGCTGTCGGCTCGCCAGCGCTCGTCACCGGGCTGTGGGAGGTGCTGGTGCAGGGTGCCGCCGAGCGCGACGTTGAGCACCTGCACGCCGCGGCAGATGGCCAAGAGCGGGAGACCGAGCTCGAGCGCGACTGCGGTCGCAGCCAACTCGGCATCGTCGACGACCGGATCGACTCCAGAGACCTGCTCGACCGCGATGTCGCCGTAGCGGTCAGGGTCGAGGTCGCCACCCCCGGCGAGCACCAGGCCGTCGAGCCGACCAAGGATCTGAGGGAGTGCAGTGGAGAGATCGTCGGGAGCCAGCACCGCACCGATGGCACCGGAGCGCCGCAACGCATCGAGGTAGCGGCGTCCTATGGCGACCGCCTCGGTGCGCACGCCCTGGGCCTTGGCAGAGCGGCGTCCGACAACGGCGATGAGGGGAAGGGTCGACACGGCCTGCAGCGTAGGGCGGGGCGGCCGAGGGTTTCAGAGGGGTTCTGACACTGCGTATAGAGTCGAAGTCCGTATGTCGGACTACTCCGCGCTGCTCCGCAGCTACCTCACCGTGGCCATCTTCGGAGCGGTGGCGGTGCTCTTGGTGGCGGCGCTCCTCGGGCTCTCCGGGCTGCTTCGTCCCAACCACCCCAACCCGCAGAAGTCGATCGCGTACGAGAGCGGCGTCGATCCTGTCGGCGATGGATGGTCGCAGAGCCAGATCCGGTACTACGTCTTTGCCTTGCTGTTCGTCATCTTCGACGTCGAGGCCGTGTTCATCTTCCCGTGGGCAACCAGGCTCGAGGCCTACGGCCTCTTCGGCCTCGTGGAGATGGCAGTGTTCATCCTCGTGCTCGTGCTCGGGCTCGTGTACGCATGGCGCAAGGGAGTGCTGCGGTGGGTCTGATGCTGGCAACCTGCTCCTTCGTTCAGGTGGCCGGCTGATGGGCCTGGTCGAGAAGGGCCGGATCCCCAAGTCCCTCACGACGCTGCTGAACATGAGCCGCAAGTACTCCCTCTGGGTGTACCAGTGGGGGCTCGCGTGCTGCGCGATCGAGATGGGGGCAGCCTTCGGCTCGCCCCGTTACGACGTGATGCGCCTCGGCGTGATCCCGTTCCCGGCCAGCCCACGTCAGGCCGATCTGGTGTGCATCTCCGGCACGGTCACCGACAAGATGGCGCCTGCCATCAAGCGCCTCTACGAGCAGATGCCCGATCCGAAGTACGTCATCTCGATGGGCTCCTGCGCCAACTGCGGTGGGCCCTACTGGGACAGCTACTCGGTCACCAAGGGCGTCGACCAGCTCATCCCGGTCGATGTGTACGTCCCGGGTTGTCCCCCTCGACCCGAGGCGCTCCTCGAGGGCATCGTGCTGCTCCAGGAGCGGATCCGCAACGAAGACATGGCCGCCCGTTGGCGGGGCGAGGCCGACGAGCTGCATGAGGTGAAGCGGGGTGAGCCTCTTGTCGTCGACGCCTGACAGCGAGACGGGGCCCGTCGCCGACGATCGTCGCGTGGGTCTCCTCGCCGAGATCACCGCCGGTTTGGGCGATGCCGTCGCAGCCACCCACCTGATCCCGGGCAAGGACCTGTGGGTGCGGGTGAACACCGCCGATTGGCTCACCGCGGGCCGCTTCGCCCGCGATGCGCTCGGCTGCGCCTACTTCTGCTTCCTGTCGGCCATCGACTGGCTCCCCTCGCCGTTCGGCAAGGGTGAGGACGATCCGACCGAGCCACCGCCCGAGCGGTCCACCGCCATCGAGCAGGGGTTCACGGGCGGGGCGACTCGCTTCCAGCTCATCGCCCGCACGGTGTCGCTCCAGCGTCACGTCGGCATCACGTGGAAGGTCGATGTGCCCGACGACCTGGTCGAGGTCGAGTCGTGGGTCAAGGTCTACGCCGGCGCCGACTGGCACGAGCGCGAGTGCTGGGAGATGTTCGGCATCTCGTTCGCCGGTCATCCCGGCTTGCGCAAGCTCTACCTGCCCGGGGGCTTCGAGGGTCACCCGATGCGCAAGGACTTCCCGCTGCTGGCGCGGCTGGTGAAGCCCTGGCCCGGCATCGTCGATGTCGAACCGCTTCCCGTCGGTGCCGATGACGGAGGTGAGGCCGAATGACGCTCGTGACCGACCGCCAGCAGCTGGCCTACGTGGCTGCACAAGCAGCCGATGCCCGGGTCAACATCGAGCTCGAGACCGAGGGAATGACCCTCAACATCGGACCGCAGCACCCCGCCACCCACGGCACCCTGCGGATCATCACCCGGCTCGACGGCGAGCAGGTGGTCTGGGCGGATCCCGTGCCCGGCTACATGCACCGCGGGTACGAAAAGCTCGTCGAGGTCCGCAGCTACCCGCAGGTGACGACCCTGGTCAACCGGATCGACTGGCTCGGCTCGTTTGCCAACGAGGTGCCCTTCATCCTCGCCGCCGAGCAGCTCATGGGCATCGAGGCCCCGCCGCGGGCCCAGTGGATCCGCACGATCCTGTTCGAGCTGGCCCGCATCGCCAACGTCTCGCTCTTCCTTGGCGACATGGGCGTCCAGCTCGGGGCCCTGACCCCGGTCTTCTACGCGTTTCGTGACCGCGAGTTCGTGCTGAACCAGATCGAATCGGCCACCGGCGGGCGGTTCCACCCGAACTACGACCGCATCGGTGGGCTCAAAGAAGACCTGCCCAAGGGATGGATCGACGAGACCCGGGCGGTCATGGGCAAGATGCGCGGGTTCTGCGACGAGATGGAGGAGCTGCTCCTCGGCAACGAGATCTTCGAGGCCCGCACGCGTGGCATCGGCGTGATCCCCGCCGACGTGGCGCTCTCCTACGGCCTCTCGGGGGCCAACCTGCGCGCCAGCGGAGTCGATTGGGACCTGCGCCGCGACCAGCAGCTCCCCATGGCGTGGAGCCAGGTCGACTGGAAGGTCTGGACCCATCCCGATGGCGACTCGTTCGCCCGCTACTGGGTCCGCTTGCAAGAGACGCGCGAGGCGACGCTCATCGTCGAGCAGCTCCTCGATGGACTGCCCGCCGGCTCGATCATGGCCAAGGTCCCCCGGATCATCAAGGTTCCGGCCGGCGAAGCATGGGTGAGCACCGAGAACCCGCTCGGCGAGATGGGCTACTACATCGTCAGCAAGGGCGACACCGGCCCGTTCCGCGTCAAGATCCGCTCGGCGTCGTTCAACAACATCTCGATCGTGCCGTGGCTCCTTCAGGGCGTCTACGTGCCAGACGTCATCACCATCCTCGCCTCCCTTTACTTCATCCTGGGTGACATCGACCGATGACCTTCGCAGTCGAGCTCGCGTACTGGCAGCAGTCCATCCTCAGGGTGGTCGGTGTGCTCGTTGCCGTCCTGCTGCCGGCCGGGACCTTCGTCTACGTGTTCCTCTTCAAGATGATGAGCTTCATGCAGAGCCGGCTCGGCCCCATGGAAGCTGGACCCTACGGCTCGATGCAGCTCCTCGCCGAGGTCGGCAAGTTCCTCCAGAAGGAGGACCTCGCGCCCGAGCGGGCCGATCGCCGCTTGTTCGTCATGGCTCCGTTCGTCGTGGTCGTCAGCGCGTTCCTCGTCTACGTCGCGGTGCCCTTCGGGCCGGACGCGTTCTTCGCCGACCTGTCTGTCGGCGTGTTCTTCGTGCTCGCCGTGTCGTCGGTGTCGGTCATCGGCATCCTCATGGCGGGCTGGGCGTCGGCCAACAAGTACTCCCTCATGGGCGGCCTGCGAGCAGCGGGCCAGCTCATCGCCTACGAGCTGCCGATGGTGCTCGCGGTGGTCGGCGTGATCATCCAGGCCGGGACGCTCAACATGCAGCAGATCGTCATCGCCCAGAACGAGGGCGAGATCTTCGGCTTCGGTCTGCTCGGCAACCCGTACGTGCTCACCCAGTTCGTGGGGTTCGGCATCTTCCTCATCGCCACGCAGGCCGAGCTGACCCAGACCCCGTTCGACATGCCGGTGGCTGAGAGCGAGCTCGTGGCCGGCTACATGACCGAGTACAGCGGGTTCCGCTTCCTGCTGTTCTTCATCGGCGAGTTCGCCACCGCTGGCGCCTTCGCGGCGATTGCGGCGACCCTCTTCCTGGGCGGCTGGGGCATCCCGTTCCTCGACATGGACGCGAACTACATGAACGTGGTGGGTCCGTTCGTGCTGTTCGGCAAGATCATGCTGGTCGCCTTCCTCATCTTCTGGTTCCGCTTCACCTATCCCCGCTTCCGTGAGGACCAGCTCCAACGGTTCGCGTGGAAGGTCCTCATTCCTGTCGCGCTGGTGAACATCTTGGTCACCGGCTTGCTGAAGGTCGCCTTCTGATGCCAAAGATCCCCGGTCTGGTCAAAGGCCTCGGCGTGACAATGCGCACGTTCGTGCGCACCGTGAAGGAGGGTGCCGTCACGGTGCAGTACCCGCACGAGAAGGAGGCGCCGCCCCTTCGGGCCCGCGGCGTCATCGCTCTTCGCGAGGTCAATTGCACCGTGTGCATGCTGTGCGCCCGCAGCTGCCCGGACTGGTGCATCTACATCGAGGGCCACAAGGAGAAGGCGCCGCCTCGCCGGGCCGGTGGCAAGCCCCGCACGGTGAGTGCCCTCGACCGCTTCGACATCGACTACGGCTTGTGCATGTACTGCGGCATCTGCGTCGACGTCTGCCCGTTCGACGCGTTGTTCTGGAGCCCGGAGTACGAGTACTCGACCACCCGCATCGCCGACCTGCTCCACGACAAGGACAAGCTTGGCGAGTGGATGGAGACCGTCCCCGAGGCGCCGGCGCTCGAAGCCGGCGCAGACGTGAAGAAGAAGTAGCAGTGGTCGCTCAGAACGTCTCGTTCGGCATCATCGCCGCGATCATGGCGGTCGCCGCCGTGCGCGTGGTGACTGTGCGCAACGTGGTCCATGCCGCCTTGTGGCTGGTGCTCGTGCTCGCCGGCGCAGCTGCGCAGTACATCCTGCTCGCGGCCGAGTTCGTCGCCGTGACCCAGGTGCTCGTCTACGTCGGGGCCATCGTGGTGCTGTTTCTCTTCGGCACCATGCTCACCCGATCACGTCTCGGCAAGGAGGATCAGCTCGACAACCCCTCCAGGGTCGTCGGGATCCTGGTGGCCCTGATCCTGGCCGGCACCCTCACCTACGTGCTCGTCGATGCCTTCCACGCCGAGAAGCTCGCGGAAGACCCGAAGCTGGTGAGCACCGCCGACATCGGTGACTCCATCTTCTCCACCTACCTGCTGCCCTTCTGGGCCCTGTCGTTCGTGCTGTTGGCGGCGCTTGTGGGCGCCATCGTCCTGGCCCGGCGAGACTGAAGGAGGGCGCATGCTGATCAACCAGTTCCTCCTGCTCGGGGCCTTCCTGTTCTGCACCGGCGTGTATGGCGTGCTCGTGCGCCGCAATGCTGTGCTGGTCCTGATGTCCATCGAGCTCATCTTGAACTCGGTGAACCTCAACCTGCTCGCGTTCGCCATGCGCAACGGGTCGGACGTGAGCGGCCACGTGTTTGCGCTCTACGTCGTCGCCGTCGCCGCCGCCGAGGTCGGGGTCGGGCTCGCCCTGGTCCTGCTCATCTACCGCAACCGCCGGAGCATCGCACTCGACGAGCTCAGCTCGATGAAGGGCTGATCACGACCCATGTTCTTCCTCGACCACGCCTGGCTCATCCCCGTCCTCCCGGCGGTCGCGTTCGCCATCATCCTCCTGGTCGGCAAGCGCCTGCCGGGGAAGGGCGCCGAGATCGGGATCACGGCCATCCTTGCTTCGTTGGTGCTGTCGCTCCTGGCCGCAGCCCAGTGGATCCAACGTGTCAACGATGCCGGCGCCGGGCACGAGGGCGCGCTCGGGTTCTTCACCACGCTCGGTCGGTCGATCGCCCCTCGGGCGGCCACTGCGGGCGGTGAGCATGCCGCCGTCGTCGAACCCGTCATCCACTCGATCACCTGGTGGCAGAGCGGTAGCACCACGTTCGGGATCGGGACCCACATCGACGGTCTGGCCGTGGCGCTGGTGGTCGTCGTCACCATCATCTCGTCCTTGGTGCAGATCTTCTCGCTCGAGTACATGCGTGGCGACCGGCGCTACACGCACTACTTCGCCGGGCTGAGCCTCTTTACCGCTGGGATGCTCAACCTCGTGGTGGCCGAGAACACCCTTCAGCTCCTGCTCGGCTGGGAGATCATGGGCTTGTGCTCGTTCATGCTCATCGGCCACTGGTGGGAGGAGCAGGCCAACTCCGACGCCGCCCTCAAGGCGTTCTTCACCACTCGTACCGGTGACATCGGGCTGCTGGTCGGCATCAGCATCGTCTTCTTCGGCGCTGGTCAGACGTTCTCGATCTATGAGACCAACGAGATGGCCACCAATGGTCAGATCAGCCACCTCGTGCTGCTGATGGCCTCGATCGCGCTGTTCATCGCGGTGATCGGCAAGAGCGGTCAGTTCCCCTTGCACACCTGGCTCCCCGATGCGATGGCCGGTCCGACTCCAGTGTCGGCACTGATCCACGCGGCCACGATGGTCGTGGCCGGCGTCTACCTCGTCGCCCGCCTGTACCCCGTGTTCTACGACGGGTTCAGCATCGGCAACGGGGGCGTCAACCCGATGGTGCTGATCGGTGGGATCACGATCCTCATCGCGGCTGCGCTGGCATTCGTCCAGGTCGACATCAAGAAGGTGCTCGCGTACTCGACGGTCAGCCAGCTCGGCTACATGGTCATGGGCTTGGGGGCCGGTGCCTGGACAGCGGCGGTGTTCCACATCTTCACCCACGCCTTCTTCAAGGCCCTGCTGTTCCTTGGTGCCGGCTCAATCAGCCACAGCGGCTCGCACCACTCGTTCAACATGAAGACCAGCATGGGTGGCCTGCGCAAGAAGATGCCGATCACCTTTTGGACGTTCATCATCGGCACGTTGGCCCTCGCCGGGATCTTCCCGTTCGCCGGCTTCTGGTCCAAGGACGAGATCCTGGTGGCCGCCGGTGCGAACGGGTACAGCACCTTCATGGTGATCGGGCTGATCGGTGCGTTCATGACGGCCGCGTACATGACCCGCTGCGTGTACCTCACGTTCTTCGGCGAGTACCGGGGCGGCGATCACCATGGCGATGTCCACGCTCCTGATCCGGCCCTCGTCGGCGCCCTCCACGCGTCGGAGGGCAACGAGGAGCTCACGCTCGAGCACGATCTGGCCGTGGCCCACGACGACCACGGCCACGGCGTTCCTGCTCACGGCGCCGCCGCTCATGGTGGTCACGACGAGCACTTCGAGCCCCACGAGTCGCCGTTGCTGCTCACGGTGCCGCTCATGATCCTCGCGGCGCTCGCCATGTTCGGTGGCTTGCTGAACGCGGCGCCGTTCGGCATCGAGAAGTTCAAGGACTGGGTCGAGCCGACCATCGCGTACCCAGAGTTCGCCCATGCCGACTTCTCGTACTCCAAGGCCATCGTGTCGGTGTGCCTCGCGCTCGCTGGTGGCGTGATCGTGTTCGCGCTGTACCAGCGTGACCTCGGCCGCCTCCGGGGCCTCACCCGTCGCAGTCGCCTGGCCTCTGCGGGTTACACGTTCCTCTGGAACAAGTACTACCTCGACGACCTCTATGAAAAGGGCGTCGTGTACTTCATCAAGAAGCCGCTCGCGGCAGCCATGTACTGGATCAACCAGCACGTGATCGACGGCGTTGTGAACGGAGTCGGCCGAGGATCGGTCGGCGTCGGACGCTGGACCTACCGCCACATCGATCAGCAAGTCGTCGACGGCGCCGTGAACGGCGCCGGACTTGCCGCCGGCAGCTCGGGTGGGTTTCTCCGCACCCTGCAGACCGGCAGGGTCAGCCAGTACGGCGCCCTCCTGTTCGCTGCCGCCGGCATCGGCGCGCTCATCCTCGTCATCGTCGTCTAGGAGCACCCCGACTCATGGAAACCCTCAGCGATCACAACTGGGTCCTCAGCGCCGCTGTGTTCCTGCCGCTCGTCGGCGTTGTCGCGATGCTGCTCATCCCGCGCTCAGAGGAGCTGCTCCACAAGCTCGTGGCGCTGGGTACGGCGCTGGCCACCTTGGGGATCGGGGTGTTCATCCTGTTCACCTTCGACTACGACCGGGCCGGAACCCTCCAGTACACCGTCAACACCACGTGGATCGATGTGATCCACAGTCGCTACATCGTCGGCCTCGACGGCATCTCGCTGCCGCTGCTGTTGCTGTCGATGGTCATCGTGGTCTTGGTGCTCGTGTACTCGTTGAACCACATTCCCGACCCGGGCAACCCGAAGGCCCTGTTCATCCTGATCCTGCTGCTCGAGGTCGGGATGAACGGCACGTTCGTGGCCCAGGACCTCATCTTGTTCTTCGTGTTCTTCGAGGTCGTGCTCCTGCCGATGTACTTCATGATCGGGGTGTGGGGCGGCGAGCAGCGCAAGTACGCCTCGATCAAGTTCTTCTTGTTCACGCTGTTCGGCTCGGCGCTGATGCTGCTTGCCTTCCTGGCCCTGTACTTCAAGACTGGCGCGGCCAGCTTTGCCATCGCTGACCTGGCGGCCAGCTCGTCGAGCATCGCCCACGGCACGCAGCTGCTGATCTTTGGCGGCATGTTCATGGGCTTTGCGATCAAGGTGCCGATGTTCCCGTTCCACACCTGGCTCCCCGATGCCCACACCCAGGCACCCACCGTGGGCTCGGTCCTGCTGGCGGCGATCCTGCTGAAGCTCGGCACCTACGGATTCATCCGAATCGCCATCCCGATCCTTCCGGACGCCGCAGTGTCCTGGGCGCCCTGGATCGGCCTGCTGGCCGTGATCGGCATCATCTACGGCGCGTTGTGCTGTCTGGCGCAGACCGACATGAAGCGCCTCATCGCCTTCTCGTCGGTGGCCCACATGGGCTTCGTGATGCTCGGCATCTCGACGCTGACCAGCTATGGCCTGAATGCGGCGCTGTTCGGCATGGTGGCCCACGGGTTGATCACCGGCATGTTGTTCTTCGTTGCCGGCTCCACCAAGGAGCGGTTTCACACCCTCGAGATCAAGCGTCTCGGCGGCCTCCTGCTGCAGGCACCCCACCTCGGCTGGATCTTGGGCATGTGCGTCATGGCCTCGCTCGGCCTCCCCGGCCTGGCCGGGTTCTGGGGCGAGTTCCCGGCGATCCTGTCGAGCTACCAGCCTGCTCCGGGCCTGTCCGAGCCGCTGTTCAGGACGTTCATGGTCGTCGCGGCCGCCGGTACGGTCCTGGCGGCCGGCTACCTGCTGTGGCTCTACCAGCGGGTGGCGTTTGGTGAGCCCTCGCCGGAGTTCGCCCACCACGAGATCCATGACGTCGAGCTGCCCGAGTGGCTGGCCTGGACGCCGCTGCTGATCGGCATCGTGGTGTTCGGGCTCGTACCGAACCTCATGTTCAAGCTCTTCGATCCGGCTGTGCAGGTCGTTCTCGGGCTGAAGGGCTGACTCGGGTGCACCTCCTGGCCGCCGCCGCAGGGTGGACCTCGCCCAACCTCGACTATCACGCGCTCGCGCCCGAGATCGTCCTCGGCGCGGTCATCGTGATCCTGCTCCTGGTCGACCTCCTCGCCGATCGCCGCTCGCGGGTGTCGATCCCCACGTTGTCGGGCATCGGCCTGCTGGCGGCTCTCGTACCCGTCCTCACGCTGGCCGTCGACGGAGCGCAACGCTCGCTCGTCGGTGGCAGCTACGTCGTCGATGACTTCTCGCTGGTCATGAAGGCGCTGTTCTTGTTGTCTGGCTACGTCGTGATCCTGCTGTCGAGCACCTACATCGACGAGGGCGAGTACTACGAGAGCGAGTACTACCTCCTGCTGCTCAGCTCCGTGCTCGGCATGATGATGATCTCGTCGTCTCGCGACCTCGTGTCGCTGTTCATCGCCCTTGAGTTCCTGTCGATCCCCGCCTACATGCTGGCGGCCTGGCGCAAGCGTGACGAGCGAGGCAACGAGGCGGGCATGAAGTACTTCCTGCTCGGGGTGTTCGCCTCGGCCGTGATGCTCTACGGGATGTCGCTGCTGTACGGCGTGGCGGGGACCACGTTGTTCAGCGGCATCGCCGAGCACGTCGCCAAGGCTGGGGTCGACCCGATCCTGACGGTTGCGGTGGTCTTCGTCATCGTCGGCTTCGCGTTCAAGGTCTCGGCCGTGCCCTTCCACTCCTGGGCGCCAGACACCTACGAGGGCGCGCCCACGCCCATCGCCGCCTTCCTCTCGGTGGCATCCAAGGCGGCGGGCTTCGTAGCGCTCCTGGTCCTTGTCTTTTCTGCGTTCCCTGCTGCGTCCTCGGTCTGGCAGCCCATGTTCTGGGTGCTGGCCGCGCTGACGATGACCCTGGGCAACCTCGTGGCGCTGCGCCAGACGAACCTCGTGCGGATGCTGGCGTACTCCTCGATCGCCCAGGGCGGGTTCATGCTGATGCCCCTGGCCGTGGCTGGCACCACGTCGGCACAGGGCGACTCGATCATCGCCATCGTCACCTACCTCGTGGTCTACGCGGCCATGAACCTCGGCGCGTTCGCAGTGCTGCTCGCGGTGTCGCGCAAGACCCGTTCGGGCGAGATCAGCAGCTACGGCGGCTTGTTCTCCTACGCCCCTGGGCTTGCTGTCACCATGGCGATCTTCATGTTCTCCCTCGCCGGCATCCCGCCGCTCGGCGGCTGGATCGCCAAGTTCACGGTCTTTCGTGCGTTGCTCTCGGCGGGTGGCGGATGGGCCGTCGGTCTGGCGGTCATCGGTGGGATCAACTCGGTGATTGCGCTCTACTACTACGCCAACGTCGCTCGGCACATGTTCATGGAAGAGCCTCCGGACGGCGACGTGGCACCCATCCGGGTGCCACCCTCGCTGGCCGCGGCGCTGGCCATCACCGTGGCGGCCACCGTGCTCATGGGGGTGCTCCCGAACCTCGTGCTCCGCTTCGGCGATGTCGCCACGATCGTCACCGCGGCGGGCCGCTGACCGCAGGCGCCGGCCATGACTGACCGGCCAGCACCTCCGGTCCTGGCGGCCACGATCGAACGGCACGGGCCCCTGCCGTTCTCGACCTTCCTCGAGGTCGCGCTCTACGACCCGGTGGAGGGCTTCTACGAGCGGGGCGGCCGATCGGGCCGAAGGGGCGACTTCTTGACCTCACCCGAAGTCGGGCCGTTGTTCGGTGCTGTCGTGGCCCGCTACGTCGACACCGTGTGGGACGACCTCGGCCGTCCTGATCCGTTTGCCGTGATCGAGGTGGGGGCGGGCCCGGGGACGCTGGCCCGCACCGTCCTCGCGGCGTCGCCCCGGTGCGCGGCAGCGCTTCGCTACGTCCTGGTCGAACGCTCAGCTCGTCAACGGCGCTTGCACCTCGACGGGCTTCCCCTCGAGGAGCACAGCACCTCGTTCTTCTTGCCCGGTGGCCGCATCGAGGCAGACGACGACGCCGCACCGCGTTCTCGCCCCGGGATCGGACCGATCGCCGTGTCGCTCGAGCAACTGCCGGCCGAAGCCGTCACGGGAGTCGTGATCGCCAACGAGCTCCTCGACAACGTCCCTTTCGACCTGCTCGTGCGACGCGACGGTCGATGGTGGGAGGTTCGCATCGGGCTGGCGGAGCACGGGCGCCACCTGACCGAGGTGATCGTGCCCGTCGTGGCGCCGTCCTGGCTCGCTTCGCTCGTGCCCGATCCGGCCGAGGGCGCCCGTATCCCGGTGCAGACCGGTGCGGCCTCCTGGTTGCGCCGAGCGCTGGAGCGCCTCGACGGGGGAGTCGTCGTGATCTTGGACTACGCAAGCAGCAGCGCCGAGCTGGCGGCGCGGCCGTCAACCGAGTGGCTGCGGACCTACCGAGCGCACGAGCGGGGGACCGCCGTGCTCCTCGACGTCGGCGAGCAGGACATCACCTGCGAGGTCGCCCTCGACCAGTTGGCCCGGGTGCGCCCGCCGGTGGACGTGACCACGCAGGCCGAGTGGCTCGTTCGCCATGGCATCGGGCCACTGGTCGAGGCCGGTCGCGTCGCGTGGACCGAGGGAGCAGCTCGCGGCGACCTCGCCGCGCTTCGGGGCCGGAGCCGTGTCCGAGAGGCTGAGGCGCTCCTCGATCCGGCGGGGCTCGGTGCCTTCAGGGTCATCACCTGGTCCGCCGGGCCGGCGTTGCCCAGTCCGGCACTGGAGAAGCAGTGGGCCGAACCCCTAGCCTGACCACGATGTCACTGCCCACCTTCCTGCGTTTCCCGAACCCCGTGAACGAGATCGTGGCCCGCTTGGTGGCCGCGGGCGTCATGCTGCTGGCGGTGACCTACCTGCTCACCGGTTGGACGGTGGTCGTCGTCGCCCTTGCCGCTGGTTTCGTGGCCCGTGTGCTGTTCGGGCCCCGGGTGAGCCCGCTTGCCCTGCTCGTCAACCGCGTGATCGTGCCTCGCCTCGGGTGGGCCGAGCGATTGGTGCCCGGCCCACCGAAGCGGTTCGCTCAGGGGGTCGGTGCGGCCCTGACCGTGCCTGCTGCGGTGCTCGCCGTCGGCGCTGGGCAAGTCGGTGCGGCCCAGCTCCTCGTCGCCTGCGTTGTTGTGGCGGCATCGCTCGAGAGCATCCTGGGGTTCTGCCTCGGCTGCCGGATCTTCGCGGTGCTCATGCGGGTGGGCATCATCGCTCCGTCGGTCTGCGAGGCCTGCAACGACCTGTCGACTCGCCTCTCGCGCGTCTGAGGTCCGCCGGCTCGGGGAGCCGGTGACTCACCCTCGCTAGAGTCAACGTGTCGCCGTCTCACCACGGGGGGGTCCATGGCCGACGAGCCGGGTGCAACGATCGAGGACTACCTGCTCGAGGAGCGCCGCTTTCCGCCACCTGCGGGCTTCAAAGAGCAGTCGCTCGTGGCCGGCACGTTCCTCTACGACGAGGCGGCCGTGGACGACGAGGGGTTCTGGGCGCGGCAGGCCGCTGATCTGCTCACGTGGAGGAGCCCTTGGGACACCATCTGCGAGTGGGAGCTGCCGTACGCCACGTGGTTCGTCGGCGGGACGCTGAACGTCGCCGAGAACTGTCTCGACCGCCACGTTGCTGCTGGCCAACGCGACAAGGTCGCGATCCACTGGGTTGGTGAGCCAGGTGACACCCGCACGATCACCTACGGCGACTTGCTCGACGAGGTCAAGCGGTTCGCCAACGTGCTGATCAGCCTCGGCGTGGCCAAGGGCGATCGCGTGAACATCTATCTGCCGATGGTGCCCGAGGCGGTGGTGGCGATGCTCGCTTGCGCCCGCATCGGGGCGGCGCACAGCGTCGTGTTCGGAGGCTTCTCGGCCACGGCGCTGGCCGATCGGATCAACGATGCCGGGGCCAAGGTCCTGATCACCGCCGATGGCGGTTACCGCCGCGGCGAGGTGTTCCCGCTGAAGCCGCAGGCCGATCTCGCCGTTGCTGACGCGCCGAGTATCGAGCACGTCGTCGTCGTGCGCCGAGGCGGCAACGACGTGGCCATGGTGACGGGCCGTGACCACTGGTACCACGATCTCATGGCCGAGGCGGCCGACGAGCACGTCGCCGAGCCGATGGACAGCGAGCAGCTGCTGTTCCTTCTCTACACCTCCGGCACCACGGGCAAGCCCAAGGGCATCATGCACACGAGCGGCGGCTACCTGGCCCAGGTCGCGTTCACCCACAAGTACGTCTTTGATCTGCACCCCGAGACCGACGTGTTCTGGTGCACGGCAGACGTTGGATGGATCACCGGCCACAGCTACATCGTCTATGGCCCGCTGGCCAACGGAGCGACGCAGGTGATCTACGAGGGGGTGCCCAACCACCCTGGCCCTGACCGCCTGTGGCAGATCATCGAGCAGTACGGCGTCACCATCTTCTACACCGCGCCGACCGCGATCCGGACCTTCATGAAGTGGGGGGACGCCGAGCCCGCCAAGCACGATCTCTCGTCGCTCCGGCTCCTCGGCAGCGTGGGCGAGCCGATCAACCCGGAGGCGTGGATCTGGTACTGGGAGCACATCGGCGGTGGTCGCTGCCCCGTGGTCGACACGTGGTGGCAGACCGAGACCGGGGCGATCATGATCAGCCCGCTCCCGGGCGCGACCACCCTCAAGCCAGGGTCGGCGACGTTCCCGTTGCCTGGCATCGGTGCTGAGGTCGTGGATGAGGAGGGCGCACCGGTCACCCGCGGGGGCGGCTACTTGACCCTCACCCGCCCGTGGCCTTCGATGCTGCGGGGTATCTGGGGCGATCCGAGCCGGTACCAGGACACCTATTGGAGCCGGTTCGAGGGCCGCTACTTCGCTGGCGACGGCGCCAAGCTCGACGCCGAGGGGTACTTCTGGCTGCTCGGACGAGTCGACGACGTGATGAACGTGAGCGGCCACCGCATCTCCACCACAGAGGTCGAATCGGCGTTGGTCTCCCATCCCGCCGTTGCCGAGGCAGCCGTGGTCGGGGCCAACGATCCCACCACGGGTCAGGCGATCATCGCCTACGTCACGCTGCGGGGCGGGTTCGACGTCGGTGAGGCTGCGCTGCGAGACCACGTGGCGACGCAGATCGGCGCCATTGCCAAGCCCAAGACGATCTACTTCACGCCGGACCTGCCCAAGACCCGCAGCGGCAAGATCATGCGCCGACTGTTGCGCGACGTCGCTGAGGGCCGCAACCTGGGCGACACCACCACCTTGGCCGATGCCTCGGTGGTCGAGGAGATCCGGACTCGGGCCACGGTGACGCCGACGGAGGAGTGAGCCTCAGTCTCGGAAGTTCGTGAACTGAAGGGGCAGCCCGAAGTCGCCTTCCTTCAGGGCGACGATGACGGCCTGGAGGTCGTCGCGCTTCTTTCCGGTCACGCGGAGCTGGTCACCTTGGACCTGGCTCTGCACGCCCTTCAGCCCCTGATCCTTGATGAACCGGTTGAGCTCACGGGCCTTGTCCGCCGAGATGCCCACCGAGATGGTCGCCGTCTGACGCACCGTGGCCCCTGCCGCTTCCTCGACCTTGGCGAACTCGAGGCCTTTGAGTGACACGCCGCGCTTGACGAGCTTCTCCTCGAGCACCTGGCGCAAAGCCCGGAGGCGGTCCTCGCTGGCCGATCTGAGGGTGAAGGTCAGCTCGCTCTGCTCGATCGAGGAGTCGGTGCCCTTGAAGTCGTAGCGGGTGGCGAGCTCGCGCTGCGTCTGGTCAATCGCGTTGCGCACCTCTTGGTTGTCCACCTCGGAGACCACGTCGAAGGTCGGCATGCCTTCCAACCTAGTGCCGGCTCCGTGCTCTCTCTGGGGAGCTAGGGTGTCGGCTCCCTGGGTCGGTGCCCGAGTGGCCAAAGGGAGCAGGCTGTAAACCTGCCGGCGCAAGCCTACGGAGGTTCAAATCCTTCCCGGCCCACACCTGTCGCCCGCCGTCACCGGCGGGCGACGTCGCGTCAGCGGTGGCTCTGGCGGACGGGGCGTTCGCTGAGCAGGCACTGCATGAGCGCTACGTCGAGCCAGCGGTTGAACTTTCGGCCCACCTCGCGCTCGACGCCGACGAGCTCGAACCCGCACCGGGCGTGCAGCGCCCTCGACGCGGTGCCGCCCGCCTCGATGCGGGCCATCACAGCGTGGAAGCCGCTCTCCGCGGCCACGTCGAGCACCCGTTCGAGCAGGAGGCGCCCGATGCCACGCCCATGGTGGTCCCGATCGACGTACACGGAGTCCTCGACGGTCGTTCGGTAGGCGGCCCGTTCCTTGTACGGCGAGATCGAGCTGAAGCCCACGACCTGGCCGGCGTCCTCCGCGACCACCGCAGCGAAGGCACCGGAGCGACCCACCAGCCAGGCCTCCTGGTCCTCAAGCGAACGCAGGACCAGGTCGAACGTCGCAGTCGACCCCTGGACCTCGAGGTTGTAGATGCGCCGGATGGCTTCGGCGTCGACCACCGTGGCGAGTCGGAGCAGCATGAGGGCCCAACGCTAGCGGCCCCTTCAAGTCTGTTGAGGGAACACGCCTGGGCTCCGTCGTCGAAGGCAGCTATGCTGTCTGATCGGTCGTGGCCTCGCCGCGCCCGCGCCCTCTGAGCTCAGTCGGTAGAGCACAGCCATGGTAAGGCTGGTGTCGTGGGTTCGATTCCCACAGAGGGCTCCCCGGTCCGGGGCACACCCGGCCCGTGGCGGCGTAGCTCAGTTGGTTAGAGCACTCGGCTCATAATCGAGTGGTCGTCGGTTCGAGTCCGACCGCCGCTACCCCACCCCGCAGCACATCACCCATCACCACCGCAACGAGAGGTTGACACCATGAGCAAGGCGAAGTTTGAGCGGTCGAAGCCGCATGTGAACATCTGGACGATGGGACATATTGATCATGGTAAGACGACTTTGACGGCGGCGATCACGAAGACGTTGGCTGGTAAGGGTTTGGCGGAGTTCACGGCGTTTGATTAGA
>JBBRTJ010000006.1:0-58004 GCA_038244535.1 Acidimicrobiales bacterium
ATCAAAAGTAGTGTTATTCGTATTCATATTTCTTGTATCGCTAATTCCTAAAGTTACTTTCTCGCTACAAGCTGATAATAGGCCCACGATAATACCTTGAATAAACGTGCGCCTACTTAAACCACCGAGCCCCATGGTTTGAGGCTCCTGATTGCAACGATCAACATCATTTGCATTAATCATAATATTATATTATATCATAAATATTATATTTTTGTTAAAATCAAGTTACCTATAAAAATAACAATGCTGTTCTACTTTTAACCTCGTAATACTTCGGGAGTGTGGTTAATTAAAGTACCGCCCGAACTGGGTAGAGCCTTAGTCTAGTCTCTTAACACTACGTCACTCAACACACAACCCACTTCCTCGTGTATCGCTCAGGCTGCCATCCCAGTGGTTCGGGCCGGCGATGGTGAGCGGCACGGGCAGTGGACCGAGGTCCTTGCTGGGCAGGGTGAGCTTCACGCTGGCGGCGGTGGCCTTCTGCAACGCCCCACCGGGGAGCTGGACGTAGAGGTGGAGGTCGTTGGCCCCCACTCGGGCCGGGTCGATCGTGACGTTCACGATGACGCCCTGGCTGATCATGGCCTTGCTGAACGGCTTGGTGGCGTCGGCCTGGGCCGGCGCCTGGCCGACGAGGATGGCGGTGGTGGCGAGCACGGCAAGACCGACGACGACCTCGACGGTCATGGCTCGCCGCAGCCCTGCGCCGGCCCCACCCTGGCGATGGAGGGCGCGCCGGCTCAGCCCCCCGACGGCGAGGACCACGGTGACCAACCCGACCTTCACCATCAGCGTGCGGCCGTAGTCAGTCGAGGTGAGCGCGTCGAACGAGCCAACGAGCCGCCAGCTCTGCACCAGGCCGGTGAGGACGACGGCAACGACCGCGCCGAACGCCACCGGCGAGAACCGGTCGATGGCAGCACCGAGGCCATCGGGCACGTCGGCTTCGTCGTCGGTGTAGGCCCGCCACCCGACCACCCCGAGGAGGGCAAGGCCCCCCATCCAGACCGACATGGCCCCGAGGTGCACGACATCGAGCCCGATGCCCAGCACCGGCCAGCGGTTGGTGCCCGAATGACCGGCAATGGCGACCGACATGAGCAGACCGAGTGCGGCGGCGACCGCACCGGCCCGCCAGAGCACGTCCTGGGGCCACGACGGCGCGTGGGGTGGCCGGGGGCGACCCAACAGCCACAGCAAGGGGGAGGCCAGCACGAGCACGGCAAGGCGCAACTGCATCGCCTGCCCGAAGCGGGAGCCGGCGACCTCGCGCCAGATGGCCGGGTCGATGACGTCGCGCAGGGGTCCGCCCGAGGCGTAGGCCCCCTGGAGGCAGAAGGCGGCGACGGTGACACCGACGAGCACGCCGAACGCCAGCCACAGCGAACGGCGAACGCCGCGGCGAGAGGCCCCTACCGGCCAGACCAGCACCACGACGACGAGGGCGCCGACGAGGTAGGCAAGACCGGTGAACGACACCCAGCGGGTGACGGCCACCGCCGCACCGACCGTCGAGTCGCTCCCGCCCGACGACAGCAGGCGGGCGATCAGCCCATTGGTGTCGCCGCCGAGGGCGGCGCCGACCGAGAACGAGAACGCCCCGTGCACCGGGTGCGAGTCGGCCGAGGCGACCCGCCACGCCACCACGTAGGTGCCTCGGGCGAGTGTGCCCCTGACGTTGGCTTCGAGCTTGGTCGAGTCGCCCGCCACGCGCGTGACCGGACCGAGGTCGACCTGGCCGCCAGCGGCGTCGAACAGTCGCACCGATCCGAGGCTGAACTCGACCTCCTCGCTGAAGTCGAGCTGGACCAGACGCGGCGACTGTTCGAGCACGGCACCGTTGGTCGGGCTCGTCGCCGCGAGCGTCGCATGGGCGAAGGCCGGGGGGGCCAGGGTGATCACTCCGAGCACCGCCAGTGCCATCGCCACCAAGACGCGCCGCAACGGCCGAGGCGTGGTGGGCGGGAGCACGGTGGACCACGCTACGGGCTGGCACTCGGTCGGCGACCGGCGGGGAGCCATCGCCGGGCAGGTCAGCCCTGGCGCGTGAGCGTGATCTCGAACACGTCCAGGTGACCGCTGAAGCCAGCCGCACTCGCGGCCACACGGATGCCCGCTTCGTCGGTGACCGCGAACGTCGTCGAGCGGACGTCGAGGGCACCGCCCGAACGCGCCGCCAGCGTGTCGAGCAGCGCCGCCGGGTCGGCCCCTGTGACCAGACCGGCTTCGAACGCCGAGGCCGCCGAGCGCTGCGCCCCGGTGGCCAGCGGCATCGTGGCTGTCACCTCGGTAGGGCCTCTCGCCCCGACGACCATGGCGCTGACGGACAACAGGTCGGGAGCGGCCCCGGGTCGGTCGGCCAGCGAAACGGTCACGTCACTGTGGCTCGCCCAGCCTGGTTGGCCGGGGCCTTGGAGCCCGAGCACCGCCGAGCGCTCGTAGCGGCGGTACGAGGTCGTCGTGCCGTCGGCCTCGTGCGCCCACCCCTGATGCACGGCAACCCGGGCCGCGGCCTGGGCGGCACCGGCCACGAAGCCCTGGACGGCCTTCAGCTCGACGGCCGCCCCCACCTCGACGAAGGTCCGATCGGGAGTCGGCGGATCGAGGTCGACGAACCACCCGATGATCGGTCCCGCCACTCCGCGCGAAGCGAGGTCCTTGGCGATGATCGAGGTCACCTCGGAAGTCGGCACGACCCACGAGTCGCCCTGGGCGGCGAGCACCTCGGCCGAGAGTGCCACCCCGTGCCCCGACGCGATGCCGTGGTCCGCCACGGCGACTGACACGGTGGCACCGTCTTCGGCGCTGAGGCCGAACGAGCTCCGCTCGACGCGGGTGAGGCGGCGCAGCTCGCCGTCAAGGTGCTCGACCCGCCAGAGGAAGCCGTCGCCGACGGTCATGGCGAGCCCCGGCACGAGCGGCAGACCGACCCCGGCCGCCACCTCCCAGAGCTCGACCTCGTCGGCCTCCCTGCTCGGCACCTCGCACCCGGTGGACGGCGCCAGCGCCACGGCCCGCGCCACGAACGCGGCGACCTGCTCGTGCCGGCGGGCGAGATCGAGCGTGGCGTCACCGGTGCCGTGGCCATCGGCCCGCTCGACGGCCTCGGCCACCTCGGCGACCCACTCGTCGAGGCCGACCCACGCCCTGCTGAGGGCAGTCAGCCGGTCGACCAGCGCACCGATCCGTGGTCCACCGGCGACCACCTGGTCGGCGGCGGCCCCGGCCACCCGCCGCGAGCACCGGTCGACGGAGTCGATCCCTCGGCGCCCCGCCTCGGCCCAGGCGCGCAGCTCGTCAGGAACGGCTCCGACGGCACCGTCGGGCACCACCACCATCGAGCTCGCCATGGTCCAACCTCCGCCTCGCCACCTCGACCGGCAAGGTAGCACGACAGATCATGGAAAGGGTCGAAATCAATCGAACAGCCCTTGCGAGCCGACGTGGGCGCTACCGTCGGGTGCGACGGGCCGTGACGGCGGTCCCTGGCTCGCCAGCGGCCACTGCGGCCACCACCATCACCATCAGGAGGAGGAGGAGGACTTCAACCATCGCTGCGATGCCTAGTCCCGTGCAGGGCCGCAAACGCGGATGGTCGGTGGCGCGCCCGTGACCGTGCACCTGGTCGGTGCCGGCCCCGGCGATCCCGGCCTGCTCACCGTGCGCGCCGTCGAGCTGCTCCGCCTCGCCGAGGTGGTGGTCCACGATCGTCTGGTCGACGGCCGCATCCTCGGACTCGCCGCCGAGGCCGAGCTCATCGACGTCGGCAAGGCGCCGCACCGAGAGAACATCGGACAGGCCGACATCAACACCCTCCTGGTGGAACTGGGCCGGGCCGGCCGCGAGACCGTCCGGCTCAAGGGCGGCGACCCCTTCGTGTTCGGCCGCGGTGGCGAGGAGGCCGCCGCCCTGCTGGCCGCCGGCGTTGCCTTCACCGTCGTGCCCGGCGTGTCGGCCGCCTTCGCCGCCCCCGCCGCCGCCGGCATCCCCGTCACCCAGCGTCAGGTTGCCCAAGCCGTCACCGTGGTGACCGGCCACGTCGAGCCGGGCGGCGACGCCTCCGTGGACTGGGAGGCCATCGCTCGGGTCGGGGGGACGATCGTGGTGCTGATGGGGGCGGGGCGCATCGGGGCGCTGGCCGCACGGCTCCAGGCCGCAGGCCTGGAGCCCGCAACGCCGCTCACCGCGGTGCGCTGGGCCACCCGCCCGGACCAAGAGGTGGTACGGGCCACCCTGGCCGGCGCCGCCGACCTGGTGCTCTCGCCACCGTGCACGATCGTGATCGGAGCCGTGGCCGCCCTCGACCTGCGCTCGCTCCCCCGGGCCCTGATCAGGGGCGGCGAGCGGTGAGGATCCCGTACCGCCAGTCGCCGGCCTCGAAGGCCCGCCACAAGGCCTTCGATCCTTCGATGTTGCCCCGTTGCGTGGCGTTGCGCACCCCCACCTTCTGCAAAGCGGTGTCGACGGGCCCGAGGACGGTGCACCACCGGGCGAGGCGCTGCAACGAGCGCCGGACCTTCGCGCTGATGTCGTCGACCTCGATGTCGACGAAGCCGGCAGCCGCGAACGCGGACCGCCAGCCCGCCTCGGTGTCGAGCGTCATCGCCCAGCCGTCCTGCAGCACCCGTAGGTCGGCGCTGCCCTCGTGCCCGGGGACCACGAGGTACTCGGCCATCACGAACCGGCCCCCGGGGTGCAGGACGCGGGCCACCTCGGCCGCGAAGGCCGCCTTGTCGGGCGCGTGGCACGCGCTCTCCTGGGCCCACACGACGTCGAAGGATCCCGTGGGCAGGCCCGTCGCGGTGTAGTCAGCGACCTCGAAGCGCACCTGCCCGCCGAGGTGGCGCTCACGGGCGTAGCGCCGAGCGCGCTCGATGTGATCCTCGACGAGGTTGACCCCGACCACGGTGGCGTCGTACTCCTCGGCCAGCCACAACGAGGTGCCCCCGACCCCGCAGCCAGCATCGAGCACCCGCTCGCCGCGGCGCAGGTGGGCGTGCTCGGCCATCACATGGTTGAGGGCCAGCAGGGATCGCGCGTGGCTGCGGTCCCCCGGCTGCTCGTAGCCGAAGTGCATGGCGCGCGTGTGGCGATCGAGCCACAGCAGCCGGTATTCGAACCAGGTCTGCTCGTAGTAGCGACGGACCGCACCGGCCCGGTCGGCATCTTCCATCGGCCCTGCATCGGGGGCGGATGGTCGGCTCGGCTGGTCGTTGGACATGGGGGTTAGTGTGCCGCAGATGCCTGGGCCGGAGGCCACCTCCCGTCGTTTGATGACGATCCTCATGACCGACCTCGTCGGTTCGACCGCGCAGCACGAGCGGCTGGGTGAGCGGCGGGCGCTGCAACTGCGCCAGGTCATCGCCGACCTCCAGGAAGACGTCGTGGCCGCCTGCGGAGGACGGGTCGTCAAGCACCTGGGCGACGGTGTGATGGCCGCGTTCACCTCCGCCCTGGCCGGCATCGATGCCGCCGCCGAGATCCAGGCCGCGGTCACGCGACTCGCTGGCCGCCTGCCCGAGCCGGCCGTGCTACGCATGGGGTTGTCGGCCGGCGAGGTGACCGAGCTGGACGACGGCGACTACGTCGGCCGGGCCGTCATCGTCACGGCCCGACTGTCTGCTGCTGCGCAGGGCGGTGAGGTCCTCGTCGCCGACGTGATCGCCAACCTCGTCGGCGACGAACTGGGCGACCGGCTCACCGATCCCCAGGCGTTCGAGCTCAAGGGCCTGAAGGCGCCGGTCGTCGGGTGGCGGCTGGTGCTCGACGATGCGTCCGTCGAGCTGCCTCAGCTGCCAAGCGCCCTGCGACACGACGAGGTGTTCGCCTTCGTTGGACGCGAGGCCGAGCTCGAGGCGCTCGAGGATGCGTTCGGATGGGCGGCCGGGGGCCAGCTCGAGGTTGCGCTCATCGGTGGCGAGCCCGGGGTCGGCAAGACCCGGCTGGTGGCCGAGATCGCCCAGCACGCATGCGAGTCGGGTGCCACGGTGCTGTTCGGGCGCAACGACGAGGACGTGACCGCCCCGTTCCAGCCGTTCGCCGAGGCGCTCAGGGCCTTCGTGCAGCAGCACCCTCGCGCCACCGTGGCCCGTGCCCTCGGGCGCCATCGCGGCGAGCTGGTCGCGCTCGTGCCCGAGCTCGCCGACCTCGTCGCCGACCTACCGGCTCGAACCCACGCCGACCCCGACACGGAGCGCTTTCGCCTGTTCGAGGCCGTCACCGGGTGGCTGTCCGCGGCATCGGCCGATCAGCCGATCGTGCTCGTCGTCGACGACATCCACTGGGCGGCCAAGCCGACCCTGCAGCTGCTGCGCCACCTCGCCCAGGCCGATGCCCCCCTGAGGGTGCTGATGCTGGGCACCTACCGCGATGCCGACGCGGGGCCGGGATCGGCGCTGGGCGCCGTCATCGCACAGCTGAGGCCGTCCAAGCGCACCACGCTGCTGACGCTCGCCGGCTTCGACATCAGCACC
Organism: Acidimicrobiales bacterium; assembly: GCA_038244535.1. GTDB lineage: Bacteria > Actinomycetota > Acidimicrobiia > Acidimicrobiales > Ilumatobacteraceae > JBBRTJ01. The sequence goes on from JBBRTJ010000006.1 coordinate 6,480, forward strand.
ACGATCGCCTTCCTCGAGACGGCGGCCGGACACTGCCTCGACGACCACGGTCTCGAGCTGGCCATGCGGGTGTTCCAGTCGACGGACGGCAACCCGCTGTTCACGCGCGAGCTCGTGCTCCATCTGATCGAGTCGGGGATCGTCACCAACATCGACGGCCGCTGGACGGCGAGGGGCGACATCGACACCGTCGGCATCCCCGACGGCATCCGCCTCGTCGTCGGCGAGCGGCTCGGCCGGGTGTCCGAGGCGTCCCAGCAGCTGCTGGTGTGGGCGGCCGTCGTCGGCCTGCGCTTCGACGTCCCCCTCCTAGTCTCGGTCTCGATGATCCCCTACGAGCGGGTCCTCGACGCGCTCGAGCAGTGCGTCACGGCTCGTCTCGTGACCGAGGTCGCTCCCGACGAGTTCGCCTTTGCGCATGCGCTCGTTCGCTCGTCGATCCTCGCCGCGCTCACCACCACACGACGCGCCCACCTCCACCGCAGCGTCGGGCTCGCCATCGAGGCGACGGCGGCGGGCCAAACCGGCGATCGCCGCCACGGCCCAGGCGAGCTCGCTCACCACTTCGAAGAGGCGGGCACCCCACCCGATCTCGAAAAGGCCGTCGAGTACCTCGGCCGCGCCGGCGAGCAGGCTCGAAGCCAGCTCGCCTTCGACGAGGCCTGCGTCGCCTTCCGAGAGGCGCTCTCCCTTCGCGACCGGCTAGGCGTGGCCGATGATGCCGCCCGGCGGCAGCGCATCGAGCTGCTCACCGCGCTCGGCGACGCCCTGGCCGCCACCGGTGATCCGGCCTATCGAGCCGTCCTGGCTGAGGCTGCGGCGGGCGCCGACCAGCTGAACGACTACCGGCTGCTGGCCGACGCCCTCCTGGCCGGGGCACGCGGGGCGATGAGCCTCACCGGCTCGGTCGACGCGCCCCGGGTGGCCCTGCTCGAACGGGCGCTCACGTTGACGAGCGAGAACGACGACCCCGAGCGAGCGCGGCTGCTCAGCTCACTGGCCGTCGAACTGCACTTCGCCGACCCCGCACGATGCGAGGCCCTGGGCGAGGAGGCCATGGCGATGGCCCGCCGCCTCGACGACCCCCGCACCATGGCCCAGGTCCTCGTGCAGCGGGCCGCCATCCGCTCCATCGACACCCTCAGCGAGCGCATGGCGCTGAGCCGCGAGCTGACCGAGCTGGCGGCAGCCATCGGCGACCCGGTGGCCGAGTTCTTCGGCTCGTACCGCCTCGCCGACGCCTGCATCGAAGCCTGCGACCGCAACGGCTTCGACCGGGCCGAGCAGCGTGCTCAAGAGCTGGCGCTCGTGCTGGGCCAACCCGCGCTCATCGATCGGGCCGCCCGACTGCGGGCCACCCGCCTCCTGCTCAGCGGCGAGCTCGACGAGCTCGAAGCCGCCATCGAACGGCGCTGGACCGCCGCCGTCGAACGCGACCTCGAGAACGCTTCGATCGCCTACTTCACCGGGATCACTGCCCTCCACCGCCACCTGGCCGGCCGCGCCGAGGAGGCGCTGCCGTGGTGGGACCGCCTCACGAGCATCGGCCACGCCTCTGGCTTCCTGCTCGGCAGGGCCAACACGCTCGTCGCGATGGGGCGCCTCGACGAGGCCGCCGAGATCTACGAACCCCTTGCCGCCGGCGGGTTCGAAGGCGTCTCGCGCGACGTCACCTTGCTCATGTCGCTGGCCTTTGCCAGCACGATCGCTCACGAGCTCGACGACGCCATGGGAGCCCGTGCTCTGCACCGGCTGCTCCTGCCCTACGCCGGGCGCCTGGCCGATGCCGGCTCGGGACCGTGGGGGCCGGTGCCGTACTTCCTGGCCCTCACCTCGGCCGCCGCCGGGAACCTCGACGACGCCGACGCCGAGCTCCAGCGAGCCATCGAGATGAGCGGCCTGTTGCGGGCGCCGCTGTTCGAAGCCCAGGCGCAGGCCAAGCGCGTGCAGCTCCGAGCCGAGCGCTCCGTCGGCTCGCCGGGTGGCCCATGACGGCTGACGGCCGAGGCGTTCCCGCCGGCACTTGGACGACCGGGTTCCTCGACCCGATCATGACCGTGGGCGACTGACGAGCTAGCCCGCCTCGGCGGTGGCGCAGCCCGCGCTCATCCTGCGGGTGGGGTGCCGCCGGTGTGGGCGTAGGTCTTGTTGGTGATCCACCAGCGGCCGTCGAGGCGCGCCACCGTGAAGTAGTCGACGAAGTCGCAACCGAAGTAGTCGGTCTCGACGAGCACCGCGACGCCCGCGTCGCCAGCCAGGTCGATGGTGCGGATGTCGGCGCGGTAGTTGGCTCCGGCGAGTCCGGGTTGCGCTTCGACCAAGGCGATGAAGTCGGTGATCGGCTCGTAGGTGTCCATCGGGCCGATGTGACCGAACATGTGGGCATCGGGGTGGAAAGCCTGACGCAGCTTGTCGCCATCTCCGTTGGAGCCGTCGATGTACAACCCGATGAGTGCCCGCACGTCCGCAAGGTCTTGAACGTTCTCAGCGGTCATGATGCTCTCCAGTGCTCGGTGATCGCCGGGAGTGTGTCAGGTCATCCCGCGGTCGCGCCGTCTCGTCGCACGCCGTGCAGACGATCACGCAGCGAGAGCTCCGCAACGACAGTGGCGAGATCATGCGGCGCCTCGATCAGGGTGAGACCTTCATCGTCACCCGAAACGGAACCCCTGTCGGCGAGCTCGCGCCGTTGCGCCGCCACCGCTTCGTCCCTGCCGACGCGGTCACCGCGATGTTCCGCAACGCCCCCGCCATCGACGCCGGCCGTTTCCGCGCCGATCTCGACCAGATCGCGTCGCAGCGACCTGGTCGAGGTCATCGCTCTCTGACGAACGCGCCGGTCCGAGCTTCGGGTGGGAATGCGGCTGGTTCTACGATGACTAGGAGTCAGGTCATGAGTGTGACCTTGCCGCTGGCGGAAGTGAAAGCCAAGTTCTCGGAGATGGTCGACAGGGTCGAGCACACCCACGATCGGATCACGGTGACGCGCAACGGGCGACCGGCCGCGGTGATGATCAGCCCGGACGATCTCGCGGCACTCGAGGACACCCTGGACCTGCTCTCGGATCCGGCCGCCATCGAGCAACTTCGCGCCTCGCGAGCGGCACACGAGTCCGGCGACTACCTGACCGGCGATGAGCTACGAGCGAAGTACCCGACGAAGTGACAGAGCCGACGCCGCGGTACCAGCTGCGCGTCACGGGGCCGGCCGAACGCCAGCTCGCACGACTGCCGGACAAGTCGGCGGTGGCCGTGGTCGCGTTCATGCTTGGCGCGCTGCTTGTCGAACCCACTCGACTGGGAGGGCCTCTGCCGCGCGAGCTGGCCGGGCTCCGCTCGGCCCGACGAGGCGCCTACCGCGTGGTCTACGAGATCGACGATCAGAACGCCGTCGTCGTCATTCACCGCATCGACCACCGAGCCGACGTGTACCGCCCCCGTTGATCACGGCGACGAAAGCTGTGACGTGGTCGATGATGGGCTCGGAGGGCGGGCCTCAACATGATTGGTAGCGTGCTCGGGGATGAGCGTCATCGACTGGCTGCTTCAGGGCGACCCCTCCATCCGCTGGCAGGTGCTGCGGGACCTCACGGATGCGTCGGCCCACGACGTGGCGGTCGAGCGAGCCCGCGTCGAGCACGAAGGCTGGGGGGCGCGCCTGCTGGCGCTTGAAGATGCAGACGGGATGTGGGCGGGTGGCGCCTGCTTCCCCGCCAGCTACGCCGGCGGGGAACCGGGCCAGCCCTGGACGGCCACGATGCACACGCTGCAGACGCTGCAGCTCCTCGGGCTCGACCCGGCGTCAGCTTCCGCGCAGCGGGCGATCGCCCTCGTGGCCGAACATGGGCGCTGGGAGCACGACGGGCAGCGGTACTTCGACGGCGAGGTCGAACCGTGCATCAACGGCAGGACGGTGGAAACCGGGGCCTACTTCGGGGTGGACGTCGACCCCATCGTCGAGCGGATCCTCGCCGAGCGCCTCGATGACGGCGGCTGGAACTGCGAGGCCGAGAACGGGTCGGTGCGGTCGTCGTTCGACACGACGATCAACGTGCTGGACGGCCTGCTCGAGTACGAGCGCGCCACCGGCGGGTCCGAAGCCGTGCGGACGGCCCGGCGGGCCGGTGAGGAGTACCTGCTCGAGCGCGACTTGCTCCGCCGCAAGAGCACCGGCGAAGTCATCCAGTCGGCCTACCTCGAACTGACCTTTCTGTACTACTGGCACTACGACGTGCTGCGCGCCCTTGACTACTTCAGACACTCGGGCGCGGACCGGGATCCTCGGATGGCCGAGGCGGTGGACGTGGTGCGGTCGAAGCGGCAGCCCGACGGCCGGTGGCTGCTCGACCGCGTCCATCCGGGTCAGGTCCACTTCGATCTCGAGGGAGGCGTGGGCACGCCGAGCCGTTGGAACACGCTCCGCGCACTCCGGGTGCTCAAGTGGTGGGACCGCACCGGCTGACGCCCGCACTGCTACCGGTGGCCCCGCACGACCCAAGCGGCGCCCTGAGTGCGTACGACCCCGTCGGCGTCGCGATGGGCCGCCATCGCGATCTCGACGAGGTGGGCGACCTCGACCCGCTCGCCCTCGGTGGCATCGGCCAGCACCCGCAGCGCCCAGTCGCCATGCAGGAACCGAGATGCGGCCTCGGCCGGGGTGCCGAAGCTCGCCTCGCGCCGCACGTCGGCGAGCTCGTCGACCACCCAACCGGCCTCGGTCAGCAGGCGGGTCGTACGTACTGCATCGCCCAGCGAAAACGGGCCGGGTTCGGTCAACGAGGGCCAGGGTGGATCGAGCACGGTGCGCAGAGCGGCTACCGGTTCGGCCATCCACGGGTTGGCGGCCATCGGCTGCCAACAGCAGAACGTGAGGCGGCCGCCCGACCGGGTGGCGCGGGCAATGTTGCCGAAGGCAGCCACGGGATCGTCGAAGAACATCACCCCGAAGCGTGAGATGACGGCGTCGAAGACGCCATCGCCAAGCCCGACGAGATCGGCCTCCTGCGCATCGGCCTGGACGAACTGCACGTTGGAGGCACCGGCCTCCTCGGCTCGCCGCCGAGCAAGGCCCAGCATCGGCCCGGACAAGTCGACGCCGACCACCGCACCGGCGGTTCCCGAAGCGAGGGCGGCCGCCAACGACGACGCTCCGCTCCCACAGCCGACGTCGAGAACCCGCTCTCCAGGGCGCATCGCGGCGGCCCGGAGCATCTCAGCACCGAATGGAGCGATGAGCGACTCGAAGCGCTCGGCGTGATCGACCCACTCCTGCCCGCGGACCTCGTCCCAGTAGCGGCGCTGCTCTTCGTTGGCCATGTCCATGAGTCTGACGCGGCACGGCAAGGGAGCCAGCGGACGCGGCGCTCGTCTACTCTGCGCGCCCGAGAGCCGACGCGCCCAGACCGAGGAGTGCACTGTGTCCTACCAGTTCCTGAGCGACGAGTGGATGGAAGCGGCCAAGGCCATTCGTGACAAGTACGCCGGCCAGACCGGGCCCGTTCCCTTCAAGGTCAAGATGAACCAGGTCATCACCGGGGTGCCTTTCGGCGAGGGCGAGATGAAGATGCACATCGACACCAGCTCGGGCGAGATGGTCATGGAGAAGGGCTCCCTCGACGATCCCGAGGTGACGGTCACCACGGACTACGAGACCGCCCGTTCGATCTTCGTGCTGCAGGACGCGGCCGCCGGGATGCAGGCGTTCATGAGCGGCAAGATCAAGGTCCAGGGCGACATGACCAAGCTCATGGCCCTGCAAGGTGGCCCGCCCGACGACACCGCCAAGGCCATCGCCAACGAGATCAAGGACATCACCGCCTAGGAGCCCGCAACTGGGCGAGCTGGCTGCTCACGCCGGCGGCGTGCTCCACAGCTCGGACTTCACTGACATGGCCCACCTGGTCAGACCCCTGCGAGCGACGAACGTGACGGTCATCTCGGTGTGACCGATCGGCTCAGGTCGAGACGTCGGCATCGAGAGGCTCCCGGCGGATGAAGATGGCACAGACAGCGGCCACGACGCACATGGCGGCCCCGAGGTAGTAGGCGACGCCGTAGCTCTCGATGAGGCCCTTGCTGTCCTCCATCGACTTCTGGACGGTCTGCATCACCTGGATGCCGGCGACCGTGCCCACCTGCACGACGAGCTGCTGGGTGGCTCCCGCAACGCCGAGGTCACCCATGTCGACGGCGCTGGCCACCGTCGCCGTCATGGCCGGCGACGAGATGCCGAGCCCGATGCCGGACAGGGCCAGGGCGAACCCGATCCACCACACCGATGAGCCGAGGCCGATCGCGGCCAGGGCGAGCATCGAACCGCCGACGATCAACGCGCCGGTGATGCCGGAGAACCGGGCACCGGCGCGCACCGTGACGTGGGCGGCGAGCGGCGCCGTGATCGAGAACGCCAGCGGGCGGAAGATGACGAGCAGGCCCACCTCGCCCGTCGAGTAGCCGAGCCCGTTCTGGAGCAGCAGCGGCGTGAGGATGAAACCGCCCATGTAGGCGAAGTTGGCGAAGAGCTGGTTGCCGATGGGCGCCACGACGTTGCGACGGCGCAGGTAGCTGAGGGGCAGCAGGGGGTCGGGCGCCCGCCGCTCGGCCCGCACGAACAACCAGAACGCCAACGGGGCCACGATGAAGCCCCCGACCACCACAGGGTGGGACCATCCGAGGGCGGACCCTCGATTGGTCGCCAGCAGCAGGCTGGTGATCCCGACGGCGAGCAGCACTGCGCCGGCCACGTCGAAGCGCTTGCGCTCACCGCGCTCGGTCTCGGGAAGGAAGAAAAAGGCGATGACGACGCCGATCAGGCACAGGGGCGCCTGCACGGCGAAGATCGAGCGCCAGCCGATGGTCTCGACCATGGGCCCGCCCATGACGACGCCGAGCACCGGGGCGCCGGCCGACACGAACGACCAGTAGCCGAGGGCCTTGACCCGCTCCTCACCCTGGAAGAGCCGGTTGATCATCGCCATCGAGGCCGGTCCGAGCGCGGCGCCGCAGCTGGCCGACAGCGTGCGGAACAGGATCAGCGACCACGGCCCCCAGGCGAACACCGTGGCGGCGGCGAACACGCCCGCGCCGAGGAGGCCGAACAGGTAGAGCTTCTTGTGACCCCACAGGTCGCCGGCCTTGCCCATGGCCGGCCCGACGACGCCGAAGGCGACCATCGGCATGGTGATGACCCAGGTGAGCGTGTCCTCGCTGGTGTTCAGGTCGCCGGCGATGGTCACCAGCGAGACGGCCAGCAGCGTGATCGTGAAGCTGACCGTGAACAAGCCGGTGAGGGCGATGACGAGGACGAACCAACGGCTGCTCGAGCGGTCGCCCGCTCGGCGGTTGATCTCGCCGAGGCGGCTGCGGATCAGCAGCGGCCAGGCGACGCTGTTGGCCTCCTCGACGCCCGGCGCGTCGAGGCTGACGTTCTCCCGCCACGCGGAGCCGGCCGGGTGCAGGTCCCGGGCGCTGGGTCGCTCCGGGGTCATCGTCACATGGGCGATGGTACCGGGGCCGCTTCGAGCGATCCCGACCCGTAAGGTCGCTCGCCGTGACTGCCGACCACGTCCGATCGCACCGGGGCTACTGGGAGCGCGAGAGCGCTGGCTACCAGGCGGCCCACTCCGACGACCTCGTTGCCCGCGCGCTTGCCTGGGGGACGTTCCGAGCACCTGAAGCGGGCGTCGACGCCCTCGACCTGGCCCACGTGTCCGGGCGCAGGGTGCTCGAACTGGGGTGCGGGGGCGGCCAGTTCGGCGCGGCCGTCGCCGCCCTCGGCGCCGATGTCGTCGGACTCGACCTGAGCACCGCGCAGCTGGCCCACGCCAGGGCCCTGCGGGCGGCCGCTCCCCCGTCGCCCGCCGGTTCGTTCGAGCTCGTCCAGGCCAGCGGCGAGGAGCTCCCCTTCGCCCCCGCGTCCTTCGACCTCGCCTTTTGCGACCACGGCGCGCTGAGCTTCACCGACCCCGCAACCACCGTCGCCGAGGTCGCCCGGGTGCTGCGCCCGGGAGGTCGCCTGGTGTTCTGCCTGTCGAGCCCCTTTCGCAATGCTCACCTGGACGAGACCAACGACTGGGTCGTGACCGACCGCCTGCTGCGCTCCTACTTCGAGGAGCGGGTGACCGACGGCGAGATCGTCGACTTCAACCTCACCCACAGCCGTTGGATCGAGGTGCTGCGCAGCAAGGGCTTGGCCGTGCTGGCGCTGCACGAGCTACGCCCCGAACCTGACGCCACGACCACCTACGAGTGGTTCGCCGACCTCGACTGGGCCCGGCTGTGGCCGGCCGAGGACCTCTGGGTCGCCGAGCTCATCTGACGGCGCCCGTCACGAACCGCTCGGCACCGCCACGTCGTCGTCGGTGGTGAGGCCGAGTCGGCGGGCAGCCGACTGCCCCTTGCGCCCGATCGGCGCCGAGGCCGTCGCCTCGGCCAAGCCCACGACGGGCATGTTGGCGTAGACGGATTCGGACCTGCCGTTGCTCACGACGTAGGTCTCGTGCCACACCCCGACGTCACCGGACGAGCCGACCGCCTTGTTGTAGGCCCGCCAGGGGCCGAGATGCGGCGCCTCGACCATGCGGGCAAAGCGCTGCAGGTCCTCGGCCGACCGCCAGTACTGCACGCTGGCCGGGCCACCGTTGATGAGCGCGAACCGGGCGCTGAGCAGACCCTCCTGTGGGTGCTCGCCCAGCCACCGCAGCATCGTCGGCATCGCCGTGAACACCGGCCACCACGCAGTGATCTTCCAGGGCTTGTTGATGCGCATCCCGATGAGGAACACGACCACGTCGCCTTCGACGTCGGCCGTGAACCGGCCGGGCTTGACCTTGGCCATGGCGCCGCCGCCTCAGCCGGCCACGGGCGGCGGAGTGACGGAGTCCTTGACCCAGTTGCCGTGGAAGCCGTTCGGAACCCGCTGGGGCAGCTCGACCACTGCGACCGGGTCACCGGCGATGTCCTGCGCGTGAAGGATCACGAAGTCGCTGGTGTTGCGGCCGCCGTCGTAGCGCAAGCCCATGACGTAGCCGTCGTCCTCGGCGCTGGCGCCCTCGGCGTTGACGAACACCACCTCGCCCCAGCCGAACTCGGGACCATCGTTGCGAACGACCGTGGTGCCCGCCACGAGGTCGTGCTTGATGACGCCCCCGGGCTGCACCGCCTCGTCCCCCCGGCCGAACTCGACCGCGTAGCCGTAGCGGTTGGCCAGGCCCATCAGCCGCTCGTTGATGCGGGGGAACTCCTGGCCGCGATCGTCGAGGCGCTCCTCAGTGCCCTTGCCGCTCGACGGGTCGAGCGTGTAGCGGTCGAACGTCGGCAGCCCCTCGTTGGGGCCGCGCAGGTCGGAGGCGAACATCTTGGGGTGGCGGGCCACGTCGAGCACGACCCGACCGTCGGGCAGGTCGTAGGCGTTCATCGGGTGGAAGATGTAGGCGGGGTCGATCTCGCACCACACGATGTCGGCCGCCCCGGCGCCGTCGGCACGGGGGAGCAGGCCGATGCGGGCCTGGTAGTCGGGGTCCCAGTGGTACGGGAGCGAGGCGCCGCTCATGGCCGCTTCGAGGTTGAAGACGCACGGCAGGTCCATCACGATCACGTAGGTGTCGGTGATGGCCGTGTCGTGGATCATCGACTGGCCGGGCGTGGCGATGTCGACCGTCTTGTCGACGAAGCCGTCGGCGTTCACCCGCACGTACTGCACCTGGTTGCCCCACCCCCACCAGTACGTCATGACGTGGAGGTCCTTGGTGCGGGGATCCCACTTCGGATGGGCGCTGAAGGCGTACGGAAGCGTGCCCCCGAAGTCGGTGGCGCCGATGGTGTCGAGGTCGTAGGTGAGCTCGATCGGCGCGCCGCCCGCCTCGACGATGGCCAGGGTCTGGCCGGCGTGGCCGATGGCGTTGGTGTTGGCGGCAAAGACTGCGTGGTCGGCGGCAATCGGATGGGGGTTGGCGATGGCCGGCTCACCGAGCTGCTCGGTCACCTCGGGTGTGCGCACGAAGCGGTTGCGGTACCACTCGGCCCGGCCGCCGCGCAGCCGCAGGCCATGGACCATGCCGGTCCCGGTGAACCAGTGGTACGACGCGGGGTCGTAGCTGATGGGGTTCGGCCCGTTGCGCAGGTAGCGGCCCTCGAGCTCGGCCGGGATCCGCCCGACCACGGTCAGGTCGGTAGCGCTGACCTCGTGCTCGACGGGCGCGAAGTTGCCGCTCAGGTAGCGGTTCTCGATGGTGGTCATGGCTGCCTCCGTGCGCTCACGTCACGAACCGTGACGGTGGACCGACCTACGATCCGTTTCGGAGCATCATGCAGGGCAGGCGGTGGCCTGTCAAGGGTTGGAGCGAGTTCTCCGCCAGACGGTCCAGGAGGCTCAGACGAGGGGGGCGAGGGCCGCGCTCAGACCGGCGACGGTCCAACGATCGGCCTGCTCGACGCCGTCACCGAAGGCCCAGGTGTTGACCTTCTTCACGGTGCCACCCTGCACGAAGAACGTCTCGCCGTTGAACGGGCACTCGGCGGTGGCGAGGTAGGCGACGAGCGGCGAGATGTTGGCCGGGTCCCACACGTCGAAGGCATCGGCCTCGGACGGGGGCTTGATGATCTCGCCGAGACCGGGCGTGGCTTCGGTGAGCCGGGTTCGGGCCGCCGGCGCGATGCAGTTGGACTTGACGCCGTAGCGGGACAGCTCCTTGGCGCAGATCTGGCTGAAGGTGGCGATGCCGCTCTTGGCCGCGCCATAGTTGGTCTGACCGGGGTTCGAGAACAGGCCCGAGGTAGACGACGTGTGCACCAGGTTGCGGGGCTTGGTGATGCCTGCCTTGACCTGCTCGCGCCAGTAGGCCGCAGCCCACCGGGAGGGCACGAAGTGACCCTTCAGGTGGACGGCGATGACGGCGTCCCACTCGCCCTCGGTCATGTTGACGAGCACACGGTCGCGCAGGATGCCCGCGTTGTTGACGACGATGTCGAGATCACCGAAGGCCTCGATGGCGCTGTTGACGAGCCGCTGGCCACCCTCCCAGTCGGCGACGCTGTCGGTGTTCACGATGGCCTGGCCGCCCATGGCTTCGATCTCGGCCACGACCTGCTGGGCCGGGCTCAGATCACTGCCGCTGCCGTCCGCCGCGCCGCCGACGTCATTGACCACGACCTTGGCTCCCTCGGCGGCAAAGAGCAACGCGTGCTCCCGCCCGATGCCACGGCCTGCGCCGGTGATGATGGCGACGCGCCCGTCGAGTGCACCCATCGCGTGATCCCCCTTGTGTCTGAGCAGCGGACCTGAACCGAACGTCGGCGAACCCTAGCGACTGCGTGGGCCCATCCCAGGATGACGCGTCGCCGAGCGACCCGGGGAGCTAGCCGAGGACGATGTTGACGGCGCTGCCCCGGATGGCCTGGGTGTTGGCCGCCGGGTTGGTGGACGCCACGTTCTTGCGCAGGTTGCCGCTGACGTTGCCCTCGACCAGCCCGACGGCGCGGATGGCGGCGATGGCCTGCGCGAGCGGCTGCCCGGTCACGTCGGGCACCGTCACGAGATCGGGGCCTTTCGACACCACCATGGTGACCTGGGAGTCGCGCTCGACCTTGGTGCCCTTGGGCGGCGCGGCGCTGAGCACGACGCCGGCGGGGACCGTGTTGGAGAACTGATCAGGGCCGCGGATCGCCTGCAACCTCACCGCGGCGAGGGCGGCAACAGCCTGGTCGTAGGGAAGCCCGACGACCGCGGGCACGGTGCGCAAGACCGGGCCGCTCGACACCACGAGATCGACGACGGTTCCCTTGGGGACCTCCTGGCCGGGGTTCACCGGCTGGCCCCCGACGGTCCATCGGATGACGGAGCCCTTCGGCACCTCCTCGCTGGCCTCGGGGGCGACGGTTCCAAGGACCAGTCCAGCAGTCTTGAGGGCCGCGGTGGCCTGATCGAGCGGCAGGCCGGCCAGCGTCGGCAGCGGGGACAGCGTCGGGCCGTCGGACACTTTGAGCTTGAGCACGCCGCCCTTGACCAGCTCGACGCCCGGCGCGGGATCTTGTTCGAACACCTGGTCGAGCGCGACGTCGTCCTTCTTGATGCGGGTTGCGTCGATGACCCAGCCGTTCTCACTCGTGAGGTTCTTGACCTGAGCCTCGGTGAGGCCGACGTAGCTCTGGACCTTGAACGTGGGCGTGGGTGACTGGGAGAGCAGGAGCGCACCGGCCGCCACGCCGGCAACGGCGGCGAGCACGAGCAGCACGATCAAGATGGTGCGCAGCACCCGTCGCTTCCGGTGCGGCGGTTCGTCGCCGAGGTCATAGAGGGTGGGCGAGGGCGCAACAGGCCGTGACGGGGGCGGGGACCCGACCTCGGTGAGATCGGTGCCGGCAGGAGCGGGCCGAGGAGGGGAGGCGAGTGGCGCGGGCTGGCCCGGATCCCAAGGCTCGCCGGGCGCGTTCGGCGGGCCACTCGCTGCGCCATCGGTCGCACCGGGTCTACCGGCCAAGAGGCCGGCCGCGGCCGCGGCGCCCAGGCTGGCGGCCGCCGCTGGACCCGCCCACGACGCTCCGCCGGCATCGGTGTCGGCCCGCTCCGTGCGGCGGGCGGGGTCAGCCACCAGCGGCACCTGGGTCTGATCGGGCCGGGCGAGGGGCACCGTGGGCACGAGCGGCAACGGAGCGGGGCGAGGCAGGCGCTCAGCCGCCACCACGAGGGCCCGGACCAGTTCACCAGCAGTGAAGCGCTCGTCGGGATCGGGACGGCCGGCCCGTTCGACCACGCTGGCCAACGAGCCGAGCTCGGCCGACACCGGCATCAGCTTGTCGATGCGGGCCATGAGGGTCGCCACCGTGGTGTCGGCGGCGAAGGGCACCGTGCCCGTGATCGACTCGACGATGACGAGCGCGAGCGCGTAGACGTCGGTCTTCGGGCCAACCGTCTCGCCCTTGGCCTGCTCGGGGGAGGCGTAGCGGGCTGTGCCGAGCACCACGCCGGCCGGCTCGGTCCACGCCGCCTCGGCCAAGGCCCGGGCCAAGCCGAAGTCGCCCACGCGCAGCCGGCGGTCCTCGCCGAACAGCAGGTTGGCGGGCTTGATGTCGCGGTGCACGAGGCCCTGGCGGTGGGCGTAGTCGAGACCGCGGGCGGCTTCGAGCGCCACCATCAGCGCCTGGGACGGCGACAGCAGCCGGCCCCGGTCGAGCATGCCGCGCAGGCTCCCGCCGGCGAGGAACTCGCACACGAGGTACGGCACGCCGTCGTCCTCGCCCCAGTCGTGCACCGCCATGATGTTGGGGTGGCTGAGGTTGGCGGCCACCTGCGCCTCGGCCCGGAAGCGCTTGAGGAACGTGGGGTCCTCGGCGAGGTTCGGGTGGAGGACCTTGACGGCGACCAGGCGGCGTAGCTGGGCGTCCTCGGCCTGGAACACGGTGGCCGATGCTCCGGTGCCGACCGGCGCGAGGAGACGGTAGCGCCCACCCAGGACGCGCCCGACCTGCTCGCCACCGTAGGAGGACATCACGACGACGCTAACCGGCGCCCCCGCGGTGCCCGTGGCACCGCCATCGCGCCCTGACCGTGGAAACGGTGTGACTGGGAGGCATCATGGCGCCGTGAACGGACGGATCTCGATGGCCAAGCTCGGTGCCAGCGCGATGGTCGCCATCGCTTTGGGCCTCATCGTCTTCGGGTTCGCCTCGGCCGAGACCGGCGATGCCGACGTGCGCTTCAGCGACGCGGCGATCGAACGGGTGACACCGAAGCCGGCCACGTTGGTCCTGCGCCAGAGCCAGGTCGGCATCGATCTTGCGCCGGGCTACGAGGGCCTGCTCGTCATCGACCGTGTCCAGCTACCGCCCGACCAGCTCGCCACCGACGACGCCCAGAACACGGTGTACTTCAGCCCGCGCCCGGGGACCGAGATCGAGGAGTTCGCGCCCGGTCCTCACACGATCACCGCCTGCTACTGGAAGATCGCCGATCGCGACCGGGTGGACAACAACTGCGATCGCGCCGCCGTGTTCACCTGGAGCTTCAAGGTCAGCTAGCGGCGGGCGCTGGGGCGGGCAGTTCGCCGGTGGACAGGAGCTCGACGAAGCCGGCCTCGTCGAGGATGGGGACACCCAGCGCCTCGGCCTTGGTGAGCTTCGATGCGCCTGGCGACTCGCCCAGCACCACGGCGAAGGTCTTCTTCGACACGCTGCCGGGGCTCTTGCCGCCCCGGCCGACGATGGCCTCCTCGGCCCCGTCTCGACTGAACCCGGCCAGCGTGCCGGTCACCACGATCGCCTTGCCCGTCAGGTTCTGCGGCAATCGCGACACCTCGACCTTGCCGAACTCGACACCGGCCGCATGAAGGGCGTCGATGAGCTCGCGGTTGCGTTCGTCGGCGAACCAGCGGGAAACAGACGCGGCGATGATGGGGCCGACACCTTCGAGGGTGGCCAGGTCGGCTTCGGATGCGGCCTGGATGGCTCGCAGGTTGCCGAAGCCGCGAGCCAGCGCGGAGGCTGCGGCGGGACCGAGGTGCTTGATGCCGAGGGCCACGAGCAACCGCGGCAAGGGCTGCTGCTTGGACGCCTCGATGGCGGCCAGCAGCTTGCCCACGCTGATCTCGCCGAACCCCTCGAACCCGAGCAGCTGCTCGGGTTCGAGGCGGTAGAGGTCGGCTGAGGTTCGCACCAGCTCCGCGTCACTCAGCAGGTAGACCGTCCGCTCGCCCAACCCCTCGATGTCCATGCCCCCGCGGGACGCGAAGTGGATGATGCGGGCATCGCGCTGGAACGGACACTCGGGCTCGACGCAGCGGGTGTCGGCCTCGCCCTCGAGCCGCACCAACGGCGTGGCGAGCGGGCACGGGCAGGTGGTGGGGAACTCCCAGGGCTCGGTGCCTGCGGGACGATCGGCCAGAACCGGCCCGACCACCTCGGGGATCACGTCGCCGGCCTTGCGCACGATGACCGTGTCGCCCGGCCGCACGTCTTTGAACCGCACCTGGTCCTGGTTGTGCAACGTGGCCATGCCGACCGTGGAGCCGCCGACGAACACCGGCTCGAGCACCGCGAACGGCGTGGCCCGGCCCGTGCGCCCGATGCTGACCATGATGTCGCGCAGCAGCGTGGTCCGCTCTTCCGGCGGGAACTTGTAGGCGATGGCCCAGCGGGGGGCCTTGGACGTGGAGCCGAGGAGCTGGCGCTGGGTGAGGTCGTCGACCTTGACGACGGCGCCGTCGATCTCGTACTCGAGGTCATGGCGGTGCTGCTGCCAGCGCCGGCAGTACGCATGCACCTCGTCGAGCGATGGGAGCAGGCGGATCTCGGGGTTGACGGGCAGGCCCAGCGCGGCCATCCACTGCAAGGTGCCCAGGTGGCTCTTGTGGTCGACCCCTCCCACCACCTCGCCGAGCTGGTAGCACCACATCGCCAGCTCGCGGCTGGCGGTGACCGAGGCGTCCTTCTGCCGAAGGCTGCCTGCCGCCGAGTTGCGGGGGTTGACGAAGCGCTTGTCGCCCGCCGCGTCCTGGCGGGCGTTGAGCGCCTCGAAGGCAGCGATCGGCATGTACACCTCGCCTCGCACCTCGAGCACCCGCGGGACGGCCTGGCCCGAAGGGACGACGAGGCGCTTCGGCACCGCGGCGATGGTGGCCACGTTGGCGGTCACGTCTTCACCCACCCGCCCGTCGCCCCGCGTGGCGGCCTGCACGAGCTCGCCGTCCTCGTAGCGCAGCGAGATGGCGAGCCCGTCGATCTTGAGCTCGCACACGTACGTGACGGCCTGGCCGGCCAGCCCCTTGGCGACGCGGGCACCCCAGGCCTCGAGCTCGTCGAGCGAGAACGCGTTGTCGAGGCTCATCATCGGCACGCGGTGCTCGACGGGTGCGAACGTGGCCGAGGCGCTGCCCCCGGGCCGCTGCGTCGGCGAATCGGACGTGATCAGGTCGGGGTGCGCAGCCTCGACGGCCCTCAGCTCGCGAAGGAGAGCGTCGTACTCGGCGTCGCTGATCTCGGGGTCGTCGGCCTCGAAGTACCGCCGGTTGTGATGGCCGATCGCCAAGCGCAACCACCCGGCGCGAGACGTCGGGTCGGCGGGATCAGCCGCGGCGGGCAGTGGTTTGGGGGACGCGACGGGGGGCACGAGGTCAACGTTAGCGATGGGGTGTGACGTAGTTTCGGGGTCGTCGACCCCAAGCCTGTGCGGCCAAAGCGCAGCCCGTCCCCTTCAGCGCACGAGCTCGTGATGGCCTGGGCGCGGCCCGTCAGCCCCCGAGGTTCATCGTGGCCGCGACAGCCTGGGTGGCCATCTTGGTGCCGACCTCAGCCACCAGTTCGAGCACTCGGGCGGCCTGGTCGACGTCGTGGTGGGCGAGCCCGCACGCGGGCGTGACGAGGGCCTGAGTCCTCAGGCGGATGGGGTCGACGCCCGAGCGCACCAGCTCGCACCACAGCGCCACGAGGTCGTGCCAGTAGCGGTCGGCCTGGGCCGACAGCGGACGGTCGGTCGGCACCGCCCCCCACGCCACGAGGCCACCCCCGTCGAGGTAGCGCCCGAGGGCGGTGGCCGACGGCAGCACCCCGGGACCGACCGGCAGCGAGAGCAGCTGGGGTCCGCAGGCCAGAACGAGACCCCAGTCGGCTTCGCCGCAGCAGTGCACGCCGGCCACCGCCACGGAGCCGGAGCCCTCGATCGATGCCAATGCACCCGACACGAGGTCGGCGGCCTCGTCGCGGCCGAGCGGCGCCTCGTCGCGGAGCACGACGCCGAGGCCTGGTTCGTCGACCACCACCACCTGGTCGCACCCCGGGAGCCCAGCGGCCACCGCAGCGGCAAGGTCCACGATGCGGCGGTGCACGGCGCTGGCGGCCACCGCGAACGCGGTCTCGGTGGTGACGCCTGCTCGGATCAGGGCCAAGCCGAGCGTCAGGGGACCCGTGACCTGCCACTTGACTGCGCCCCGGTGGCCGGCCGCTTCGGCCTCGACGAGGAACGTGCGCAGACCGCAGAACGCGTCGTCATCGAGGGGCGTGAGGACCGGTGCGTCGGGGTCGAGGCCATGGGGATCGACCACCAGGAGCGCTCCGCTGGCGCCGATGGCCACGCCGGCGATGCCCACCGCACCCTGAGCGAGCATCCCCTCGCGCCGCGACCGGCGCGGCAACGACGGAATGGCGGGGAGGTCGGGCAGAAGGCGCAGCACGAAACGAGCAGCATCGACCGGATCGGTGTGCGGCAGGCTCCCGACCGCGGTCGAGGCTGCCATCGGCAGGTGCAGTACCAACCGTGCTCCCTCCCCTCGTCCTCGGTCACCGCGACGGCGAAACCCGGGCGGTGACGACCGCCGGCGCAACGTTCGCCACCCGAGCGGCCCGTGCGCAAGTCTTGACGCCGTGCGCCGCTCCACCATCGTCGTCTGGACGTTCCGCGCGCTCTGGGCCGTCGGGGCGCTCGTGGCCGCACCGGCATTCGGCGCAGCCCTCGCCGATCACAGCCGGCCGGTGCAGCTGACGGTGCTGACCGGGCTGTGGGCGGGGTGGACCGTGGTGCTGGCCGCCGCGCTCGTGACCTCGACGGTGTCGCTCACGATCCTGCGCATCGTGGTGCCCGGGTTCGTGGTCGCGGCCGCCTGGGCCGGCCTGAACGGGGCGTCGGGGGCTGAAGCCGCGGTGGCGTTGGCCCTGGCCGGCGCTTGCGCCGGACTGGCGTTCTCCGCCACGGTCACGACCGAGTGCTCGCAGGCCTCGGCCTACGGTGACGAGTCCCGATTCCCGTTGCGCACGCCGGGGGCACTGGTCCTGGGACCGCTCGAGCTGGCATGGGTGGTGCTCGCCGCCGCCATGGTCACCGGACCGCTGCTGGTGGCCACCGAGCGCTGGTGGCTCGGTGTGCCAGTCTCCATCGCCGGCTGGGGACTGGCCTGGCTGCTGGCCCGCCGGATCCACCGCCTGAGCCGCCGGTGGGCCGTACTGGTGCCGGTCGGCTTCGTGGTCCACGACCCGATCGGGCTGGCCGACACGGTGATGGTGCGACGCGGCGAGCTGGGCACGCTGCAGCTCGCCCCGGCCGACTCCGAGGCTGCCGACCTCACCGTGGGCGCACTCGGCCCCGCCATCGAGGTGACCTTCACCGATCTCGTCACCGTCGTCCTGGCCGGTACCCCGGCCAAGCCGCAGGGCACTGCCCTGCACGCCCGCTCGATCCTCGTCGCCCCCCTTCGCCCCGGCGCCCTGCTGGCCGAAGCCCAGCGCCGCAACCTCCTGCGGCGCTGACCTCAGCGGGTCGCGATGCCTCCGGCCAGCACCACCGTGTCGGTGGCGTCGTAGAGGACGATGCTCTGGCCGGCAGCCACCGAACGCTGGGGCTCGACCCACTCGAGCCGGTCGCGGCCGTCGAACCAGGCCGGCCGGGACGGGCCGTGGGCGCTGCACTGGACGAGCACCTCGCCGGCGCCGAGGTGGGGCCGGCGCAGCACGATCTGGTCGAGGTGCACCCCGTTGACCAGCAGCTGCTCGGGCGGACCGACCACCACGGTTGCCGTCGTCAGGTCCACGTCGACGACGTAGCGCGCCGGGCCGCCGCCGGCACCGCCGAGGCCCCGACGTTGGCCGACGGTCACCAGCTCGATGGCGTCGACTCGGCCAACCGGGGCGCCCTCGGTGTCCACGACGGTGCCCGGCGTGAACGCCATGCGTCGCCCCAGGAAGCCGGCCCGCCCCGCCGTCGAGGTGATGAAGCACACGTCCTGGCTGTCAGGCTTCGTGGCCTTACGCAACCCGAGCCCAGCTGCTCGAGCCCGCACCTCGGGCTTGGTCAGCTCGCCCACCGGGAACAGCACGCGGCCCGTGTCGATGCCGGCCGCCATGTGCACGACGTAGCTCTGGTCCTTGGCCCGATCGTGACCACGGGCCAGCGACCGCTCACCAGTGGTTGCATCTGCAACGACCCGGCAGTGGTGCCCGGTAGCCAGGGCATCGAAGCCGAGCTGGTCGGCCCGGCGGAGGAGACGATCGAACTTGAGGTGCCGGTTGCACTCGATGCACGGGTTGGGGGTGCGACCCGCCTTGTGGGCCTCGACGTAGGGGCCCACGACGTTGGCCTCGAAGTCATCGGCGAACCCGAACACGAGGTGGTCGATCCCCAGGCGCTGCGCGGCCCAGCGGGCGTCGTCGACATCGGCCACCGAGCAGCAGCCCGAGTCGCTCTCGCCCCCCCAGAGCTTGAGCGTGACGCCGACCGCCTCGTGGCCCTGGTCGCGCACCATCGCCGCAGCCACCGACGAGTCGACCCCGCCGCTCATCGCCACCAGCACCCTCATCGCGCGTCCTTCGGACCCGGCGCCGTCAACGCCGCAGGCGGGCCACGGCGGCCGGCAGCACCTCGAGCACCTGGTCGACGTCGGCGTCGCTGGATGCCTCACCGAGAGAGAAGCGGACGGCACCCGTCGCCGTCTCCTTGCTGATGCCCATGGCCGCCAGCACATGGGAGATCTCGAGCGCGCCGCTGGCGCACGACGAGCCGGCCGAGGCGCACACACCGCCTCGCTCGAGCAGATAGAGCAGCGCCTCGCTCTCGACGCCCTCGATGCACACGTGGGCCGAGCCCGCCACCTTGGCCGCGGGCGCCACCGTCTCGACCACGCCGGGAACCTCGGTCACGAGCCCCTGCACGAGGCGGTCGCGCAGCGCCCCGACCCTGCGCACGACGTTGTCACGCTCGCCATGAGCGAGGCGCATGGCCTCGGCCATGGCCACGATGCCGGCCACGTTGTGAGTGCCGCTGCGTCGCTCGCGCTCCTGCCCGCCACCGAGCAGCAGCGGCTCGAGCTCGATCCCGTTGCGCACGACGAGCGCACCGACGCCCTTCGGGCCTCCGAACTTGTGGGCACTGATGCTGATGAGGTCGACGCCGGCCGCCACCCCGGCGATGTCGAGCCAGCAGACCGCCTGGATGGCATCGGTGTGCACCAGCGCCCCGGGCGCCCGCTCGCGCACGAGCGCCACCACGGCAGCCAGGGGCTGGATCGTGCCGACCTCGTTGTTGGCGGCCATGACCGACACGACGCGCACGTCGGGCGTCAGTGCGGCGGCCAGCGCGTCGAGGTCGACCACCCCCGAGTGATCGACGCCGACCACTCGACCGTCCAGGCGCTCGACAGGGTGGAGAACGGCGTGATGCTCGATGGCGGTGCACACGGCCCGGCCGCCGTGGCGCCGAACCGGGCCGAACACGGCGAGGTTGTCGGCCTCGGTGCCGCAGCCGGTGAACACGACCTCGCCCGGCTCGGCCCCGAGGCACGAGGCAACGACAGCACGAGCCTCGTCGACGGCTCGCCGAGCGTCGCGGGCCAGGAGGTGCGATCCGGTGGGGTTGGCGTACTGCTCGGACAGGAACGGCAGCATCGCAACGACCGCCTCGGCGCGCATGGGCGTCGAGGCGGCGTGATCGAGGTAGGCGATCCGATCCGGCACAGGCACCCCGTCAGGCTACGACGCCCGTTGCTGGCGAGCGGCGCAGACGCAGCTGAGGTAGGTCTCGGGCAGCATCCCCGCGGGGGCCGGCGCACCGAGGTGGTCGGCCACGCGAGTCGCCAGGTCGAAGCCGAGCGCGGCCCGGGCATCACTGGTGAGTCCCGCGGCGCGGAGCAGGAACGACCGCACCACCAGGTGCTGGCGGGTCGTGAGCGCCCTGACGTCGACGACGGCGACGTAGCGCTCCCAACCGATCGGCGAGGGGAACCAGACGGCCCCGACATCGGTGATGGGCACCCGCTCACGAACCACGACGGTTCCGGCCACGAGATCTCCCAGCCGCTGGCTGCGGGGGCTGCACAGCGCCGACACCACCGCGGTGCCGCCGACAGGAGGCACGAGGAAGTCGACGAGCCCGAGCATCGCCCGGATGGCTGCGTGTCGGAAGCGCACCGGACCCCCGTCGACCGTGCGGACCCTCAAACCGAGCGCGGCCTTGCCGGCGGAGCGCCCGACGAACACGGTCTCGCACACCGCCGGGTAGCCGACCAGTCCGAGGGTGAAGACGATCACGACGACCGTGACCACCAGCGTCTGGGAGATGCCGACGACGGCGTCGAGCAGCCCGAGCACGAACGAGGTCGCCACGAGCACTGACATCACCACGAGCAGGTCGATGAGAAGCGCGACCGAGCGGCTACCGATGCTGGCCGGCTCGAGGTCGAGCACCACCGCCTCGCCGGTGACGACGCCGACCTCGGTCCGCTGCTGCACGGCCAGTACCGTACGGCCCACATGGATCTCGACGCGTACGTCGCCGCGCACAGCGCCGAGTGGCGACGCCTCGACGAGCTGACGAACCGGTCTCGTCGCGCCAGCCGCCTGTCGGGGGCTGAGGTGCTCGAGCTCGTCGAGCGCTACCAACAGGCGTCGACCCACCTCGCCTATGTCCGCTCGCACCTCCCCGACCCGGCCCTCGTCACCCGGCTGACCGCGCTCGTCGGCGCGGCTCACGGGGCCATCCACGGCCACCGACCGCGATCGGCGCGCGGCATCGGCCGCTTCTTTCGCTCCACGTTCCCCGCCGCGGTGTGGTGGAACCGACGCTTCGTGCTCGCCGCTGCTCTGCTCACCTTCGTGCCGGCGATCGCGCTCGGCGTCTGGATCTCGCACTCGGACGCCGCCCTCGAGGCAGCCGCACCCGCCGCCGTGCGTGAGGCCTACGTCTCGGACAACTTCGAGAGCTACTACTCGTCGCAGCCTGCCGGTGAGTTCGCCGCCAAGGTGTTCGTCAACAACGTCCGCGTGGCGATGCTGGCCTTCGCCGCCGGCATCTTGCTGTGCGTGGTGACCGCCTTCATCCTCGCCCAGAACGGTGCCCTGCTGGGCGTGGCGGCCGGGCTCTTCGCATCCGTGGGTGAGTCACCAAAGATGTGGGGGTTGCTGCTCCCCCACGGCGTGCTCGAGCTGTCGGCTGTCGTCGTGGCCGGTGCCGCGGGCCTGCGCATCGGGTGGACGGTCATCGACCCCGGCGACCGTCGTCGCGCCGATGCGCTCATCGAGGAGGGGCGGCGATCAGCGGCCATCGTGCTCGGCCTGATCCTGGCCTTCGCGGTGGCCGGCACCATCGAGGGCTTCGTCACCGGTCGAGGCGTGTCCACGCCGCTCCGGGTCGGGCTCGGGCTCACCGTGGGTGCCGCATTCTGGGCCTACGTCGTGATCGTCGGGCGCCGAGCGATCGCCGGCGGTGACCGCGGGCTGCTGGGCGCGCCTCCACGGGTTCGCCCCGGCGCTGATGGCCGTGCCGGCGACGATCAGAGCCGGCCGCTCGCCTTGGCTCCGAGGTAGGCCTCGGCCAGCCGTCGAGGCAGCAGCGACGGCACCTCGTCAAGCACCACCGCGCCCGCCTCCCGCAGCCTCGCCGCGGCCAGCGATCGCCGCTCGATCGAGGCCACAGCCGCGGCCTGGCGGTACGCGTCCTCAGCACCGTCGACCCGGCCGTGGCGCCACGACGCCACCACCGGATCGCGCACGCCCGCGACGATCACGAGGTGGCGCCGGGCGAGCACGGCGACCGCCGGCGCCAGCTCCTCGTGCACGACCGCGGCCGACAGCTCGGTGAGCACCACCAGGAGCGATCGGCGGCGGGCACGAAGCGAGGCTGCGGTGCAGCCACCGACGTAGTCGCTCTCGACCAGGCGCGTCTGCAGGCGGTAGACGGCGTCGGTGAGCCTCGCCAACTGGCCAGGGCCGGCACCAGGCGCCACGACCGCCCGAACCTGGTCGTCGAAGGCCACGAGTCCGACGCGGTCGGCTTGGCGAAGGGCCACCGATGCCAGCAACAGGGCGGCGTCGAGGGCATGGTCGATCCGTGGGACGCCATCGACCGTGCCCGCCATCAGCCGCCCCGTGTCGAGCACCACCACCACCGGCTGGTTTCGCTCGGCCCGGTACGTCCGCACGATCGGTCGCCCGACGCGTGCCGTGGCCGCCCAGTCGAGGCGCCGGAACTCGTCGTCGGGCGTGTAGTCGCGCAGCTGCTCGAACTCGGTGCCGCCGCCCCGGCCCTGCGCCGAACGAAGACCGGCGTCCGGCACCCGGGCCCGCTCCAACAGGGCCGCCGCATCGGTGCGACGAGCGAAGGCGGGCAGGACCCGCACCGCCCCGGGGAGCACACGGGGTCGCTGACGACACGCGAGCCCGAGCGGCCCGCGGACACGCACGACCACCTCGCCGAACGCCAGCAAGCCTCGCCGCGCCGGTCTGATCGTGGTCGTCACCCTCGCTCGCCCGCCACGGGGAACGACGGCGGTGAAGCGGCGGACGCCGGCACCGAGCGACGGTGGCGGCGAATCGGCGACGGCCACCGATGCGAGACGCCGACCGGGGTTGGTGACCGTCCACACCAGGTCGGCCTCGGCACCGAGGGCCACCGATGACGGCAGGCTCCGCTCGACGACGATGCTCGACGGATCGGGCGCGAGCGCGGCATCGAGCACGGCGACCACGACGAGCGCGGCTACCACGACCACGAGGCGCCACCACGACTCGCCGGGGAGCACGATGAGCAGCGGCGCGGTGAGCGCCGCCACCACGGCGAGGCGCCCGGTGGGGACCGGGATCACGGGTGCCGTCCCGACGCGCCGCTTCGCGTGGTCATCGCGGTGTGGGCACCGAGCCGAGGATGGCCTCCAGAACGGCATCGGCGGTGGCGCCCTCGAGCTCGAGCTCGGGTCGCAGTGTGATGCGGTGACGCAAGCACGGCCGAGCCACGGCCTTGACCTCGTCGGGGGTCACGAACTGCCGACCGGCCAGCCACCCCCAGGCCTTGGCGGCATGCAGGAGCATCGTGGCCCCGCGAGGCGACACGCCGAGCAGCACCGACGACGAGGTGCGGGTGGCGCGACAGAGCTCGACGACGTAGGCGAGCACCTCTGGGGCCACCGCCATGGCGTCGACCTGGCGGCGGGCCGCGTCGAGGTCGGCGGTGGTGGCCACCGCGCGGACGCCTGCGGCGGCCAGGTCGTGCGGGTCGAGCCCGGCGTGGTGCCGGGTCACCATCGCCACCTCCTGCTCGGCGCTCGGGTAGCCGACCTGCAGCTTGAACAGGAACCGGTCGAGCTGGGCCTCGGGCAAGGGGTAGGTCCCCTCGTGCTCGATCGGGTTCTGCGTGGCCACGACGACGAAGGGCTCGGGCAGAGCACGAGTCGAGCCGTCGACGGTCACCTGACGCTCCTCCATCGCCTCGAGCAGCGCGGCCTGGGTCTTGGGCGGCATGCGGTTGACCTCGTCGACGAGCAGGAGGTTGGTGAACACCGGTCCCGGCCGGAACGTGAACGAGCCATCAGTGGTGCGCAGGATGGACTGGCCGATGATGTCGCTCGGCATCAGGTCGGGGGTCCCCTGCAGACGACCGGCGCGCACGTCGAGCGAGGCAGCGAGGGCCTTGACCAGGAGCGTCTTGGCCACGCCAGGCACGCCCTCCAAAAGGACGTGGCCCCGCACCAGGAGCGCGGCGACGAGCCCCGACAGCGTCCCGTCCTGGCCCACCACCACCTTGGCCACCTCGTTGCGCACGGCCAGCACGGCCTCGCGCGGCGAGCGCTCGCCGTCAGGGGCCGGGGGCGCAGTGGGTGGGGTCATCGATGTATCGCTCATCGGGCATCCCTTCGAAGATCATCGAGTGCGGAAGCGACGGCGACGAGCGCGCGGTCGCTCGTGGGTGGGGGTCCGTCCAGCGCAGAACGAGCGCGATCGGGGTCGACGCCGCGGGCCGCCAACGCGTCGACGAGCTCGGCGGTCGGCGCATCGGCGGGGACGCCGACGGATGCCGCCAGGTCCCGGCGGGCTTCAGCGCGCAGCAGCCTGGCGGCCTCGTCGGCGCGGTGCGAGCGCTGCAGCAGCGCGGCCGTCGCCACCACCAGCTCGCTCCCGTCGACCGCGACGAGCGGCACCTCGGCCACCGGTGCCCCGAGCCGACGCATCCGCCAGAGTGCGACCACGACGAACGCTACGGCCAGCGCTGCGAAGGCCTGCAGCACCTTCGGCGAGATCAGGCCGAGGAGTCCCTCGCGGCCGGCTCCGGCCCGCGCTCGCTGCAGCACCACCACCCGACCACCAGGAACAGGAGCCAGGATCGCCGTGGCCATCGGGGCGTTGTCGGCCAGCGCAAGGCGACTGTTCTGCAACGGCCCGCTCCCGCCGAGGGCGACGACCGTGCCCGTCCCCTGACGGGTGGTGATCACGAACGCGTACCGACCATCGCCGAAGCAGCTGCCCGTACCGGGCGCCAGGACGTAGGCCAGGCCGCCGTCGGGATCGATCGTCCGCAAGGGCCGCAGCGGCGTCACGCTGCACGTGCCCCGCTCGACCTCGCCCGGTGCGATGGTCTGCGAGCCGCCATCGGTCGACGGCCCACCGTGCAACGACGAGGCGGGGTCCGCCACCACGAGCAGCCCGCCCGCCTCGACCCAGGTCAGCAACTGGTCGCGCTGGGGGTTGGTGAGATCGTCGCGGAGCACGAGGGTGACGAGCCGGCCGTCGCGAGCCGTGGGGACGTCGCTCGTCAGGTCGACGCTCGCCCCTCGCTGACGCAGGAGCGCCACCAACCCGCTGGTGCCCGTCGGGCCGTTCGACGTCGGGTCGAGCGGCGTCGAACCCTCGCTCCCACCCATGACGAGTGCCGCCACGATCACCGCCAGGCCCACGAGCAGCCACGGCACCACCCGCCGGACGTTCATGACGGTGGTCCCGCGGCCAGGGCAAGGCTCGCCCCGCTCGGCCGACCGGCCAGCACGAGCGCTTCG
Organism: Acidimicrobiales bacterium; assembly: GCA_038244535.1. GTDB lineage: Bacteria > Actinomycetota > Acidimicrobiia > Acidimicrobiales > Ilumatobacteraceae > JBBRTJ01. The sequence continues at coordinate 32,213 of JBBRTJ010000006.1, forward strand.
AGGCGCCGGAACTCGGCCAGGTCGACCGATCCGACGGGAGCACCGCCGTACCACGTCGCCTCGAACAGCGCCGTCGCCTGCGCGAAGTGGGGGGCCGATGCCGGCGCCCGCACGGCGAGCTGCGCACGCTCCTCGCCGGTCGTGCGCCCGGGTACTTCGTCGAGCAGGCCACGCTCGTCCAGTTCGACGACGAGCGACCGGTATCGGCACCGCAACGCGTCGCGGAACCGACCGCCGGCCTCGTGCGCCTCAGCCTCGGCTCGCCACGCCTCCGGCGGCCGGCTCGGTTCAGTCACCACGTGTGGGCTCGGAGCCTTGGTCCGCCGTCGCGTCAACGCGCCGCTCCGCACCACGAAGACGGCCAAGACGACGAGACCAGCCGCCACCGCCACGAGCACGACCACGGCCAGCCAGGTCCCCGACCCGCCGCCGGACAACCCGCCGAGGAGCGAGTCGATCCGATCGATCACCCATCGCACCACCCGCTCGACGAGGTTCGGCTCTGCCGCTGCCTTCGGCTTGGCATTGACGATGACGGCGGCCTGACGGCGGACCTCGGCGGGAACCTGGTTGGTCGGGGGCAGGTCGGGACCGCCGTCCCCTGGGGCGCCGTCGGCGCGTGGGAGCACCGCCACGAGCGCGCGCAGCCCGAGCGCCGACATCAGCGGTCGGGGAACGCAGTGGCCATCTCGAGCTGGAGGTCGACGCCCTCGCGCCGCACCCGCAGGTCGAGGTAGGCAAAGGTGGTTGCACCTGCAACTATCGAGAGGCCAATGATGCCGACCACGATGCTGAGCGCACCATCGGCGACCCACCACCAACCTCCGAACGCGCTCGCCAGCACCCTGGGCAGAACGGAGAGGCTGTAGCTGAGCAGGATGGTGAACAGCGCCGTGAGCAGCGCGAGGCCGAGGCACCACCAGAAGCGGCCGGCAACCAGGCGCCACGACCGCCTCATGGCAGCGATCGGGCCGAGCCCTTCGAGCGCGATGACGGGCACGGTCACCATGAACAGCACCATCGCCGCCACCCACAGCACGCCCGTGCAGCTGCCGGCGAGCTCGGCCAGGTGGACCAAGACCCAGGCGACGACGAGCGCCGGCGACCGCCGCAGCGTCCGCCACAGCAGCTCACCGGTCCCGACTGTCTCGCCCATGCGGTCGGCCACGGCGACGGGGGCCACCACCGAGGTCACCAACGACAACGTCAGACCGGCGAGGGCGATGACCAGCCAACCGACCCAGGCCGGCCGATCGGAGCTCGAGGTCGCCAGGTTCCACGGCGTGCTCTGGCTGGCATCACTCGACGACACGCCGAGCGTGGCGACGGACACGAGCTCGTAGGGCACGACGAACACCGCCACTGCGGGGATGATCGACGCGGCCCGGCGCCGCAAGAGGCGGGCGCCCCGATCGATGGCCTCGGTCATGGCGATGGGTCGCCAGGCCGCCGGGCTCGGGAGCATGGCGATCGGATCGGTCGGGGACAGTGGTACGAGGGCAGCGGGGCTGAGCGGCTGGTCGACGAGGCCGTGATCATCGCCCCGTGCCCTCGGCGGCTCCGCCGGTCCCGACTCGGGCGCCACCCAATCCGCCATGGGCTCATCGTGGCATGGTGGGCGCCGTGCGCGGCTACGACGAGACGAGCTACGGCGAGGGCATGGCCGAGGTCTACGACGATTGGTACGCCGACGTCACCGACGTCGAGGCGACGACGGCCTACCTGGCCCGGCTCGCCGGGGCTGGGCCAGTGCTCGAGCTCGGCATCGGGACCGGCCGTCTAGCACTGCCGCTCGTGGCCCTCGGGGTCGAGGTGCAGGGGGTCGACGGGTCATCGGCGATGGTCGAGCGGTTGCGGGCCAAGCCCGGGGGCGAGGCCATCGCCGTCACCATCGCCGACCTCGGCGGGAGCGAGCCACCAGGGCCGTTCACGTTGGTCTTCGTCGCCTACAACACGCTGTTCGGCCTGACGTCGGCCGCGGCTCAGGCCGCCTGCTTCGCCAGCGTGGCCGCCCGCCTCGCCCCCGGTGGCCGCTTCGTCGTCGAGGCCTTCGTCCCCGCCGAGCAGCACGAAGGGCGTGGTCAGGTCACCGTGCGCCACCTCGAGGCCGGTCGGGTCGTCCTGGCCGTCGATGTGCATGACCCCGTCACCCAGGTCGCCAGGGGGAGCTTCGTCGACATCACCGAGGCCGGCATCAGGCTCCGGCCCTGGACCGTGCGCTACTCGACGCCAGTCGAGCTCGACGCCATGGCCGCGGCCGCCGGGCTCGAGCTCGAGTGGTGTCACGCCGGCTGGACCGATGAGCCGTTTGGCACAGACAGTCCCACCCATGTCAGCTGCTGGCGCCGCTTGCGGTAGAAGGATCCCCAGCTCAGCCGACGTTGTGGTGCATCGTGCCCCACAACTTCGTGGTAACGGTTCCACGGCGTTTCCATTACGGGATCCGCGTGTCTGCGTTTGCTTTGCCTCGCGGGGTACCCTGACCTTCGAGATGAGCCAGCTTCGCCTGAATCCATTGAACGGACGATGGGTGACGGTCGTTGCCGAGAGGGCCGAACGACCCACCGACTTCGCACCGCGCACCCAGGAGATCGAGTCCGATCCCGCCCGCCCTTGCCCGTTCTGCCCTGGGCACGAGGCGAGCGACCCGCCCGCGTTCGAGCACCTCGATCGCGACGGCAGGTGGGCCGTGCGCATCGTGCCCAACCTGTACCCGGCCTTCTTCGGTGACGAACCGATGACCGTGCGTCACCTCGGCCCCGTGTTCACGCAGGCCACCGCCAGCGGCATCCACGAGGTCCTCGTGCTCTCGCCGGACCACAACGGTTCGTGGGCCAACCTCGACGATCGTGCCGCCGGTGATGTGATGACGTTCCTGCGCGACCGCATGGAGGAGCACGCCGGCATCAGCCGCGTCCGCTACACGCAGGCCATCGTCAACCACGGCCGCGAGGCCGGGGCCTCGCTCAAGCACCCCCACGGCCAGTTGCTCGGCATGCCGTTCGTCCCCGGAGAGATCCTCGACGAGGAGGCGGCCTTCGATCGCTTCGAGGGCGGTTGCCTGCTGTGCACCACCGCCGAGGCCGAGATGGCCGAGGGTGTCCGAGTCGTCTACCAGGACGACCTGGTCCTCATCGTGTGCCCCTACTGGAGCGGCTCGCCCTACGAGCTCCTGGTCATCCCCCGCGAGCACGAGTCCCACCTCGACCGGGCGTCGGCCGAAGACCTCGAGGCCGTCGGTCGAGGCGTGCGCACCGTGCTGGCCAACCTGCGCTCGGTGCTCGGCGACCTGAGCTACAGCCTCGGCTTCCACACCGCTCCGCACAACCACGACGGCCTCTACCACTGGCACTGCCACATCTGGCCGAAGCTCACGAGCGTGGCCGGCTTCGAGCGGGGCACCGGTGTGCTCGTCAACATCACCCCGCCCGAGTTCGCGGCGGCCCAGCTCCAGATGGTCGGCAGCGGCGCCCGCCGGTGAGCGATCGAAGGTCCGCCGGACGCATCTACGTGTCGGTCGTCATCCCGGCCACGCCCGCCCAGGTGTGGGCCGTGGTCGAGCCGGTCGAACGCCACGTCGACTGGATGGCTGATGCCGTCGCCATCCGCTTCGAAACCGAGCAGACCCGCGGCGTCGGCACGAGCTTCTTGTGCGACACCAAGGTCGGCCCGATCAAGCTCACCGACGAGATGACCATCACCGAGTGGGAGCCCGAGCAGGTCATGGGTGTCCGCCACACGGGCATCGTCACCGGCACCGGGCGCTTCACGCTGACCCGGGCCGTTGGCAACGGGACGCTGTTCGCGTGGGAGGAAGACCTCACGTTCCCCTGGTACCTCGGCGGGCCCATCGGTGCCGCCGTTGGCGGCCAGATCGTGATGAAGCGGATCTGGCGACGCAACCTGGCCAAGCTGAACGATCTCGTGGTGGCTTCGGTGGCCGAGGGCTGACCAGCCCGCACCGGCGTCAGCCCGCCCCCACCGCCCGCAGCAGTGCGGTGACCATGGCTGCAACCAGGATCACTGCGATGAACGGGCCTTTGCGCCACGCCATGATGCAGGCCGCGCCGACCCCGGCGGCTCGGGCATCGATCACCAGCGATCGCCCCGGCCCGGAAAAGGTCTGCACCGCGATCAGCGCTGACAGCAGGGCCGCGGGCAGCAGGGCGACCACCCGGGTGAGCGGCAGCGGCAGGTCACGGCCACCGAGCACGACCAGCCCCAGGGCCTTGAACCCGTAGGCCCCCGCCGCCAGTGCGAGCAGCACCCACCAGCTCACTGCGGGTCCCCCTCAGCCGACTCACCAGCATCCCCCAGCGTGTGACCATCGCCATCCCCCGCTGCGGTGTCGGGTCGATCAGCAGCGCCCAGCGACGGCAATCGACCCAACGCCCGGCGGGGCCGACGGCCGGGCGGGAGCAGGCCGATGAGCGCGGCGGCGCCTGCGGCCAGCACGGGAACGCCGGCGGGGGTCAGGGGAACGAGGACCACGGCGATCGTGGCGCCCATCGCCGCCACGAGCCGGCCCTCGAAGCGACGCAGGTGCGGCACGAGCAGGGCCACGAACCCGGCCGGGAAGGCCGCATCCAGCCCGAAGGTGGCCGGGTCACCGATGACGCCCCCGCCGAGCGCGCCGACCAGCGTGCCGAGGTTCCAGAACACGAACACCGAGATCCCAGCGGCCCAGAACCCGACCTCACGCTGGCGATCATCGGTCTGTGCGTACGCCATCGCGGTCGACTCATCGAGGACGAGCTGGGCGGCCACCAACCGGCGTGGCAGCTTGCCTCGTATCAGCGGGGCCATGGCCAGCCCGTAGGCGCCGTTGCGGGCGGCCAGCAGCAGCGCACTGGCGAGCGCGGCCAGCGGCGAGCCCCCCGCGCCGATCACGGCCACCACGGCGAACTGCGACGCCCCCGTGAACACCAGCAGCGACATGGCACAGGCCTGCGCAACGGACAGCCCGGTTGCCACCGCCAGCACCCCGAACGAGACCCCGAACACCCCGACCGCCACACCCAGCACAACGCTCGGCCCCACCGGCGAGCGCCCCGGCGCCCCCGCCGCGGGCTCGACGACGACCTCGACCCCGGACGGGTCAAGGGGCTCGACCCCGGACGGGTCAAGGGCCTCGACCCCGGGGTCGGCGCCCGAGCGGGGCGGTGGCGATGGTGAGCGCCGCCAACGCTCCTTTCGACCAGAGGTCACGAGTCGGACATCACAAGTCGGACATCACGAGTCAGAGATCACGAGTCGGACATCACGAGTCAGAGATCACGAGTCAGACATCACGAGCCGGGCGAGACCAGCCACACCACCGACAGCGGCGGCAACGTGACGAACGCTGAGCACGGCTGGCCCTGGTACGGCTCGTCGCTGGCCCAGGCGTTCCGGGTGCCGCCGAAGCCGGTCCCCCCGAAGAACGTGGCGTTCGTGTCAAGGATCACCCGCCACTCGCCGGCCCTCGGCAACCCGATGCGGTAGCCCTCTCGCGGAACGGGCGTGAAGTTGGCGGCGCACGCCACGACCTGCGAGCCGTCGGCCGAGAAGCGCAGGAAGGCGTACGCGCTGTGCTCGGCGTCGTCGGCATCGAGCCAGCGGAAGCCCGCCGCCGAGTTGTCGAGCTCCCACAGCGCCGGCGTCTCGGCCGAGACCCGGTTGACCGAGCGCACCAGCTCCTGCACCCCGCGATGACGATCCCCGCTGAGGGCCTGCCAATCGAGGCCGGCCTCCTCGTTCCACTCGCCCCACTGCGCCAGCTCGCCCCCCATGAACAGCAGCTTCTGACCGGGGTAGGCCCACATCCAGCCGTACAGGCAGCGGAGGTTGGCGAAGCGCTGCCACTCGTCACCGGGCATCTTCGACAGCAGCGACGCCTTGCCGTGCACCACCTCGTCGTGGCTGAGGGGCAGCACGAAGTGCTCGGTGAACGCGTACAGCATCCCGAACGTGAGGTCGCGGTGGTGCCAGCGGCGGTGCACCGGGTCGTGGGCGAAGTACGAGAGCGTGTCGTGCATCCAGCCCATGTTCCACTTGTGGCTGAAGCCCAGCCCTCCCCACTCGACGGGCTTGCTCACGTTGGGCCAGCTCGTCGACTCCTCGGCCACCATCACGGCCGAGGGGTAGGCATCGAACACCGCGCTGTTGGCCTCCTGGAGGAAGGCGATGGCCTCGAGGTTCTCTCGGCCGCCATGGACGTTGGGCTCCCACTCACCGGGTTCGCGGGAGTAGTCGAGGTAGAGCATCGAGGCCACGGCATCGACGCGCAGCCCGTCGATGTGGAACTCCTCGAACCAGTAGAGCGCATTGGCCACCAGGAAGTTGCGCACCTCGTGACGGCCGTAGTTGAACACCAGGGTCCCCCAGTCGGGCTGCTCGCCCTTGCGGGGATCCTCGTGCTCGTAGAGCGCCGTTCCATCGAAGCGGGCCAGAGCCCAGTCGTCCTTGGGGAAGTGACCCGGCACCCAGTCGAGCAGCACCCCGATGCCGCGCTGGTGGAGGTGGTCGATGAAGAACCGGAAGTCGTCCGGCGAGCCAAAGCGCGAGGTCGGCGCGAAGTACCCGGTGACCTGGTAGCCCCACGATCCGGCGAACGGATGCTCGGCCACCGGCAGCAGCTCGAGGTGGGTGAACCCGAGGTCGACCAGGTAGTCGCCGAGCGCGACGGCGAGCTGTCGGTAGTCGAGGCCAGGGCGCCACGAACCGAGGTGGGCCTCGTAGGTGCGCATCGGGCGGGCCAGCGGTCCGTCGATGCGATGGGTGGCGACCCATGCCCCGTCGCCCCACACGTGGGTCGACCGGGTGAGGATGCTGGCGTTGCTCGGCGGCACCTCGCACGCCCGGGCCAACGGATCGGCCTTGAGCCGCAGCCGCCCGTCCGCCCCTTCGAGCTCGAACTTGTATCGGGCGCCTTCGACGAGCCCGGGCACGAAGGCGGCCCAGAGGCCCGACACCCCGACGGGTTCGAGCCGGTCGACCCGACCGTCCCACAGGTTCCAGTCGCCGACGACGCGCACCGCCCGGGCGTTGGGGGCCCAGACGGCAAACGTGGCACCGTCGACCCCGCCCACGGTGCGCAGGTGCGCCCCGAGGAGCTCCCACAACCGGTGATGACGGCCCTCACCGAACAGGAAGAGATCGACCTCGCCGATCCAACCGTCGGGACCATCGGAACGAGGTGACGCCTGAGGCAAGGACACGAGGCCAGACAGTAGGTTCGCTCGGTGCGCATCGCCATGGTCGCTTGGGAATACCCGCCGCGAGTGATCGGAGGTTTGGCCGCTCACGTCGAAGGGCTGTCCCAGGCGCTCGTCGCCCAAGGGCACGAGGTCGTCGTGCTCACCTTGCAGCACCCAGGGGCGCCGGATGACGCCGTGGTCGACGGCGTGCGGGTGCTGCGGGCCAAGAGCGACCTTCCTTGGATGCCCGCCGACGACTTCCTCGCGCAGATGGCGTCGGCCAACCACTTCCTCGTGCAGCTCACCGCGCAGCTCGGCACCTGGCGCGCTGACGTCGTGCACGCCCACGACTGGCTGGCCGCATGGGCGGGCGACACCTTGCGCGTGCTGTGGGGCGTGCCGTTCGTGGCCACCATTCACGCCACCGAGCGGGGCCGCCACCAGGGCAACGTGCCCCCCGGTCAGCCGCAGGGCATCAACGCCGCCGAGTGGTGGCTCACCTACCAGGCCAAGCGGGTGATCTGCTGCTCGGCGTTCATGGTCGACGAGGTCGCCAAGGCCTTCGACCTGCCGACCGACAAGATCGACGACGTCCCCAACGGCGTCAACCCCGCGGCGTTCCAACTGCCGGCCGGGACCCCACCACCCGTGCGGGGCGCGCACGGACCGGTGGTCGTCACCTGGGGACGCATCCAGTACGAGAAGGGGTTCCAGACCCTGGTCGGCGCCATGGTCCGCCTTCGCCACGAGGTCCCGGGCATCCGCGCCGAGGTCCTCGGGCGGGGTTCCTACCTCGACGAGCTGCGCCGCCTGGCCGCCGACCAGGGCGTGGCCGACGTCATCGACTTCCGCGGGTTCGTGCCCGACGACGAGCTCGTGCTCTCGCTTCACTCGGCCAGCTGCGTGGTCATCCCGTCGCTGTACGAGCCGTTCGGGATCGTCGCCCTCGAGGCCCTGGCCGCCGGCGCCCCACTGGTGGCCGCCGCCGCCGGCGGCCTCAACGAGGTGCTGCGGGGCACTGGTGCGGCTCGCCTCTACGCACCCGGCGACGCCGAGGGCCTCGCCGACGCCGTGGTCGCGATGCTGGCCGACCCCACTGGCACCGCCCGCATGCAGGCCATGGGCCTCGATCTGGTGAGCTCGAAGTACAGCTGGTCGGCCATCGCCACCCAGACGCTGGCCACCTACGCAGCGGCCGGCGCGAAGTAGGGCGGCGCGCTCGGGGTTTCTCAGCGCGTCGGACGTTCTCGGCGCGAGGCGACCCCGTCCTGACGCCGACCGCGCCGCGAAGCAGGGGAACGACCATCGGCACCATCGCCTACCGTTCAGGTGATGAAGGCCCTGCGCAGCTTCAACGTCCGTCCGAGCCTGCCGGCGGCGCTGGCACCGCTCGAACGACTGGCCATGAACCTGCGCTGGTCGTGGGACGAGCGCACCCGTGACCTGTTCCGCTGGGTCGACCCCGACGGGTGGGACGCCACCACCCACGATCCGGTCCGGCTGCTCGGCCGCGTCGACCGCAAGCGCCTCGACGCCCTGGCCGCCGATCCGGCGTTCCTGCGCTACCAGGGCGAGACGCTGGCCGAGCTCGACCGCTACGTCACCGAGCCGCGCTGGTTCCAGACCTCACGGGCCGACGGCCCACTGCGCACCGTCGCCTACTTCTCGCCCGAGTTCGGCATCAGCGAGGCGCTCCCCCAGTACTCGGGCGGCCTCGGCGTACTGGCCGGCGACCACCTGAAGGCGTCGAGCGACCTCGGCGTGCCGCTCATCGGCATCGGGCTCTTCTACAGCAACGGGTACTTCCGCCAGCACCTGTCGATGGCCGGCTGGCAGCAGGAGATCTTCCCCGAGCTCGATCCGTTCAACATGGCCCTCACGCTCGAGGAGGGCAAGCAGGTCACCGTCGATCTGGCCGGCACGCCGATGACGGCGCGCATCTGGCGAGCCGATGTCGGCCGCACCCGGCTGTACTTGATGGACGCCGACATCGACGACAACGAACCCGAGGTTCGAGGCGTCACCGACCGCCTCTACGGCGGCGACGTCGAGCACCGCATCCGCCAGGAGATCCTCCTCGGTGTGGGTGGGGTGCGGGCGCTGCAGGCGTTGGGTCACGACGACGTTCAGGTGTTCCACACCAACGAGGGTCATGCCGGGTTCCTCATGCTCGAGCGCATCCGCCAGCTCGTGACCCACCATGGCTTGGCCTTCGCCGAAGCCGTCGAGGCCGTGCGAGCCGGTTCCATCTTCACGACCCACACCCCCGTCCCCGCCGGTATCGACCGCTTCCCGCGCGAGCTCATCGAGAAGTACTTCAGCGGTTGGTGCGCCGAGTGCGGCGTCACCGTCGATGACCTGATGGCGCTCGGCTACCGCGAGGAGGAGCCGCCGGACCACCGGTTCAACATGGCGGTCATGGGGCTGCGCCTCGCGGCCAGGGCCAATGGCGTCGCCGCGCTGCACGGCGCCGTCAGCCGCCAGATGTTCGCGGCGCTGTGGCCCGACGTCCCGGTCGACGAGGTGCCGATCACGTCGGTCACCAACGGCGTCCACGCCGACACCTGGGTGTCGACCGAGATCTCGGACCTGTTGTCGCGCTACGTGCTGCCCGACTGGGCCAGTGCGTCCGACGAGGACTGGGCCCGCATCGACGAGGCCCGTGATGACGAGCTCTGGCGGGCCCGCGAGCAGGGCCGCGAGCGCATGGTCGGGTTCGTGCGCGAGCGCCTGCGGGGAGCCAAGCTGGCCCAGGGCCTCTCAGTCAGCGACGTCGACTGGACCGACGAGGTGCTCGACGCCAAGATCCTGACCGTCGGATTCGCCCGCCGGTTCGCCACCTACAAGCGGGCCACGCTCCTGCTGTCGCAACCCGAGCGCCTCCGGGCCCTCCTGCTGTCGCACGGCTCGCCCGTGCAGTTCGTGTTCGCCGGCAAGGCCCACCCCGCCGACGACCAGGGCAAGGGGCTCATCCAGCAGATCGAGCACTTCGCCACCGACGCCGGCGTGCGCCACCGCTTCGTGTTCATCGACGACTACGACATCTCAGTCGCCCGCGCCCTCTACCAAGGTTGCGACGTCTGGCTCAACAACCCCCGACGCCCCCTCGAGGCGTGCGGCACCAGCGGCATGAAATCGGCACTCAACGGCGGGCTCAACTGCTCGATCCTCGACGGCTGGTGGGATGAGTGCTTCGACGGCACCAACGGCTGGGCCATCACCTCGGCTGACACCGAGACCGACCTCGCCAAGCGCGACCAGATCGAGGGCAACAGCCTCTTCGAGCTCCTCGAGCAACAGATCGTGCCGATGTTCTACGAGCGCACCGGCGGCCGGGTGCCTCGACGCTGGATCGCTCGCGTCAAGGCCGACCTGCGCACCCTCGGGCCGGTCGTCAACGCCGGGCGGATGGTGCGCGAGTACACCGAGCGCTTGTACGAGCCGGCCGCCGCCAGCAACGACGCGGCCACCGCGGCCGGCTTCGCTCAGGCCAAGGCGCTGGCGGCCTGGAAGCTGCAGGTGCTCCACGAGTGGCACGCCGTGGCGGTGACCGGGGTCGATGTCGACACCGCCACCGCCGAGCTGGGCACCGACCGGACCGTGGTCGCCACGGTGCGCCTGGGTCCGCTCACGCCCGCCGATGTGGCCGTTCAGCTCCTCCACGGCCCCGTCGGCCCCGGCGGCGAACTGGTCGAGCCGACGGTGGTGACGCTGACGAGCACCAACGAAGCCGGCGCCGACGGCACGATCCGCTACGAGGGCGCCTTCGCCTGTGACCTCGCCGGCCAGTACGGCCTCACGGTGCGGGTTCTCCCCGCCCATCCCGGCCTGGTGAACCCAGTCGAGCTGGGCCGCATCGCCTGGGCCTAGTGGTGTGTCGCTCAAAGAGCGGGGTGGCGGGGACGAGCCGGGACTCCGGAGTGTGCTGGCTCGACGAGCACAGTCCGCCATGGCGCTGGTGTGTCCAACGAAGGACCAGCAGCACGGTGCGCTCGTGGCCATCCCGGGAGACCGCTTTCGGGCGTCTCAGAGGTTGAGTGGGTCGACTCGTTCCTGACGGGCGATCGGCGAGTAGCCCGCCGCGAGTTCGGGCCAACCCGTGCTTGGCTGGCTCGCGGGGCGCGTGGATGTAGGCCCGTTCCTGGAAGGATCGGCCTCGACGTGGTGCGCAGTCGACGCGCGCTCATGGAACCGAGGTCATGGAGATGACGGCGCGAGAGCTGGTGCGGTACCGCGGACTGGTCTATGACAGCGCTCGGTGGCAGGGGTTCGCGCTGCGGCCGGGAGACATCGTGATCAGCACGCCACCAAAGTGCGGGACGACTTGGACCCAGATGATCTGCGCCATGCTCGTTCTGCAAGAACCCGTGCTGCCTCAGCCCCTTTCGATCATCTCGCCGTGGCTGGATATGCAATCGCGGGCCCGACGCGATGTCGTCGCCGACCTCGAAGCCCAGCAGCACCGGCGGTTCATCAAGACCCACACGCCGCTCGATGGGCTGCCGCTCGACCCGACGGTCACCTATATCTGTGTCGCGAGAGACCCGCGTGACGTTGCGCTGTCGATGGACAACCACACGGACAATCTTGACGTTGGCGCGTTCATGGACGCACGCGCGGTGGCCGCCGCCATCGACGGCATCGAGCTTGAGTCGATGCCGCCCCCGCCATCTCGCTCGGCGGACCGCCGCGAGCGATTCTGGCAATGGGTCGACAATGACACACCGCCGCCGGTGTCGGGGTCATCGCTGCTGCGCACCCTCAGCCACCTCAAAACGTTCTTGGAGGCGCCGACCGACATCGACGTGATCCTGTTGCACTTCGACGACCTGAGGTCCGATCTTGAGGGCCAGATGCGCGGCATGGCTCAGCGGCTCAACGTGACAGTGCGCGACTCGCGGTGGCCCGAGCTGGTACGCGCTGCAACCTTTGACGAGATGCGCGCCCGAGCCGATCAGTTGGCCCCCAACGCTCACCGAGGCGCGTGGCGCGACAGTGAGCGGTTCTTCAACCGCGGAACCAGTCAGCAATGGCGCTCGCTCCTCGACGACCACGACATGGACCGCTACCGCCAGCGTGTCAACGCCATCGGATCAGTCGAGGTGATCGAGTGGGCGCACCGCCCGCCCCTCGAGATGTAGCGAGAAGTACCCCCGACGGACGCAGCCGCAGTCCAGATGACTCTGGTCGAGGCCACCACGCCATGTCGCAGACTTACCACGAGGCCGCGGCCGATTCGCGGCCTAGCCGGCAGGTTTCGGGGCCGCCCGCTTCCTGCTCTGCTGGCGGCCAGGGCGGAATCGCTCGGGGAGCACGAAGAACGCCGCCACCAGTGCGTGCACCACCAGCGAGGCGTAGGGGTTGACGATCGCCATCGCCAGCGCCACCGCGTAGGCGCCGACCCCGAACACCAGCGACTGGTGGGCGGACTCGGAAGCGAAGTCCACCGTCGACGACGGGCGCAACAGGTAGGGGTGGCGGGCGAGGTGCCTCCACAGCAGGACGAAGGCCAATCCCATGGCCATCGACGTGAGGCTGTAGAGCACGACTGCAGTGCGGGCGTCTTGGCCCTCGCGCAAGAACTGCGCCACCACCGCAGTCGGGAAGGGGATGAAGCTGACCACGAGCAGGAGCAGGAGGTTCAAGAACAGCAGCGTGCGATCCACGAGCGCCACCCGATGGAACATCGCGTGGTGGTTGACCCAGATGATCCCGATGAGCGTGAACGAGATCAGGAAGCTGGCGTAGCTCGGCCAGAGCTGGCCGAGCTCGTGACGCAGGGTGGTGGAGCTGCTGACCTCGGGCACTTTGATCTCGAGGATGAGCAGCGTGATGGCGATGGCCATGACACCATCGCTGAACGCCTCGACGCGGCTCGTGCTGACCGCCTCGCTGCCGTCCGCCTCGTCAGACATCCCCGCCATGCGCCGACCCTAGAGTTCAGCGGCGGACGACAGGGGGAGGCACGTGACCGCTCACGAGCAGTGTGATGCATGCGGGTTCGACGGCGCCCTGTTCGATGACGAACAGCTCCTCGACGCCATCCGAGCCCTCGGCCCGCGCTGGCACACGCTCCTGGGCGGCGCCGAGGCGGAGCTGAGGGCGCGGCCAGCGCCCGAGGCTGGTCAGCGATCGAGTACGCCGCCCACAGCCGAGACATCACTGCATTGCACGTGTTCGGCGCGGAGCAGGCGCTCACCGGTGACGAGCCGGTGCTCCCAGCCATCGCGGCCGACGACATGATCTCGTCGGCCGCCACCACCTACGGCACGGCCGACCCGGATGAGGTCGTGGCCGAGCTGGCCCGCCAGGCCACGCTGCTGGCCGACGCGGCCGCGGCCGCAGGGAGCGAGGCGTGGTCGCGGGGGATCACGATCGGAGACGAGCGCATCGACGTCCGTGCCTTGCTGGAGCACGCGCTGCACGACTCCCGTCACCACCTCGTCGACGTGACTCGAGGGCTCGCACTCCTACGGACCCCGTCAGCCGGTGCGAGCCGGGCGAAGGCCGGCCCTGCGCGAGGGTGAGCCATGCCCGTCGCCATCTCGTTGTTGTGCGCGCTCGTCGCCGCGCTGGCGTACGGCATCGGCTCGGTGCTTCAGGCCGCGGCCGCCAGCCGGGCGGAGAAGCGGCCGAACCTCGACGCGATGCTGCTCGTGCGCCTCGTGCACCAGTTGCCTTACGTCGCCGGCCTCGGGCTCGACCTCGTGGGCTTCGTGGCCTCAGTCATCGCCCTGCAGACCCTGCCGCTGTTCCTCGTGCAGTCGGCCATCGCCGGCAGCGTCGGGGTCACCGCGGTGGCGGCGTCGATCGCCTTCGGCATCGCGTTGGAGCGATACGAGACGGTGGCGCTCGTCGGGCTCATTGCCGGCTTCGCGCTGCTCGCGGTCGCGGCCGAGCCGGGTGAGGCCACTGCGTTGGGCCAGGCCGGCCGTTGGGTGCTCTTCGCCGGCGTCGGTGCCGTGCTGCTCATCGGCCTGGTCGGCGCCCGCTTCGACGACCGCCGCGCATCGATCGTGCTCGCCGTCGGCGCCGGCCTGAGCTGGGCGGGCACGGGTGTCGCGGCCCGGGTGCTCCACGTTCCCTCACCGCTCTGGCACGTGCTGTTCGACCCGGTGGCGCTGGCCCTGGCGGCCTACGGCGTGATCGGGACGCTGCTGTTCGCCACTGCGCTCCAGCGCGGTTCGGTCACTGCCGCAGCCGCCCTCGTGTTCTCTGTCGAGACAGTCATCCCGTCCGCCATCGGGCTTGCGTTCCTCGGCGATCAGGCGAGATCGGGCTTCGCCGGGGTGGCCCTGGTCGGCGTCGTGGCCACCGTGGGCTCGTCGATCGCGCTGGCCCGGCGCTCTGAGCCGCTCCCCCGGGGCGATGCGGTCGGGCTCAGCGACCGGTGAAGTCGGCCTTGCCAGGGCCGTTGGCGAGGAACGAGCGCACGCCGATCTGGCTGTCCTCGGTGCGGAAGGAATCGGTGAAGAAGTGCCGCTCGAGCGCCATGGCCTCGGGGATGCCCAGGTCGAGACCGAGGTCGACGGCCCGCTTGGCCAGCGCCTGGACGGCGAGCGGGCCCTTGGCATAGGCCGCCGCGAGCTCGAACACCCGCTCGTGAAGCTGCTCGTGAGCGACGACCTCCTCGCACAGACCGATGCGCAGCGCCTCGTCGGCCTTGACCTGGCGCCCGGACAGGATCAGCTCCTTGGCCCGTGCCGGCCCGACGAGGCGGGGCAACCGCTGCGTGCCCCCGGCGCCGGGGATGATGCCGAGCAGGATCTCGGGCTGGCCGAACACGGCCTTCTCCGAGGCGATGCGGATGTCGCAGGCCATGGCCAGCTCGCACCCGCCGCCGAGGGCGTAGCCGGCCACGGCGGCGATGACCATCCGGGGGATCCCGGCGATGGCGGCCATGGTGGCGTGGAAGTCGACGCCGATCACGTCAGCCTCGTTCGGCCCCCCGAACTCGGAGATGTCGGCGCCGGCGGCAAAGATCCGCTCGCCCCCGGTGACCACGACTGCGCCGGGCGGGTCGGCGGTGAGCGCGTCGGCGGCCGCCTTCAGGCCCGACCGCACGGCGGCCGAGATCGCGTTGACCTTCCCATTGGCAAGACGGATGACGGCCACGCCGTCGTCACGCCGCTCGACCTGGACCACTGCTGCTTCATCGTCGGCCATGGACGGCGACCCTACCGAGCCCGGGCCCCCGCCCAGCTCGTGCGCCGAACGCAGCGCCGAGCCGCCTTGGCCACACAAGCTGCAGATCGCCCACGGGGCGGGGAACTAGGAGCCGGAGACCTCGACGAGCCTCTCGAACAGGAACTCGTGCTTGAGGAACGAGCTCTGGCGCTCTTGGCCGGCGGCGGCGGGCAGCAGCGGCGACATCTGCAGGAGCCGCCAGCCCTGGCGCAGCGCGTCCACACCGGTGGTCGCGGGCGGGTCGCCGTCGGGTTGTGGACCCTCGCCGCCCGTGCCGTCGTGGAAGGCCCATCCGAGCACCTTGCTGTCGAGTGCGGAGCTGGCCAGCCACAGCACGAGCACCTGCTGGCGCTGCTGTTGGGCGCTCATCGAGTCACCGCGGCGTCGGCCGCGTCGAGGGCGGCGCGGCGCTCGGTGCGGGTGAGGTACCAGTCCACGTCGAACGCGTCGTCGCCGGTGAGGTAGCGCCACAGCAGGGCGCGCTGCACCGTCTCGAGGCGATGCACCGACGGCTCGTACCAACCCTCACTGCCGCGCAGTGCCGCGGCCACGCTGGTCGGCTCGGTGCGGGCCCAGATGTGGTCGTCGGCGCGGTTGCGGGCCTCGAGGTCGCTCACGTCCCAGAGGCGGCGCTGGCGCACGGTGGGATTGAGGCGCAGCTTGCCGAGCACGCGCAAGGTGTCCGAGTGGTTCGCCGCCCCCGCGTGCCACAGGCCCTGGTGGAAGATCACGACAGTCCCTGCCGGGCCGGCGTGGTGCTCGTCGCCCACCAGGTGCTGGTAGCGGGCGATGTCATCCATGTTGATCTGGCGCAGGTGGCTGCCCGGCACGTAGCGCGTGCCGCCGGCGCCGGGCGCCACGTCGTGCGGGAACCAGAAGAGCTGGATGTCGAAGGCCGGGCCGGCGTCGATGATGGCGTCGCAGTGGAGGCCCTGCGTGGTGAGATCACCGGGGCCCTTCAGGTGCACGAAGTGGTGGTCGACCACAGGGTCCGGGCCGACCAGCGAGGCGATGGCCCCGGCCACCTCGGGCACTCGGACCATGCGACCAAAGGCCGAGTCGGGGGCGTAAGCCTCGTTGAGCATGGTGCCCGATCTCGGGAGGGGAGCGCCGTCGTCCTCTCCGGTGCCCTTGCCGGAGGCGGCCCCTCGCAGCTCGTCGAGCCATGCCCGGAACAGGCCGGGTAGCTCCTCCATGGCGTGAGCGTTGATGTCGCTCGGCACCACGGCCTCGAGCCGCAGGAACCCCCGAGCGACGAAGGAGGCCATCTGGTCCGTGGTGAGCAGGGGCAAGCGGGAGCCATTGGCCATCTCGATCGTCTAGCTCATCGGGCCGCCGGCCACAACCGATGGCGCTCGCTTCGCTACAACCCCCGGCGGCCGGCCTCACGCACGATCGGCTCACGGGTGGCGAAGCGCCCCGAGGCCTGGCCGGGCGTCGGATGCTCTTTCGAGCCGGTGGTCAGCCCGCCGTCCACCACCAGGGTGTGCCCCGTGACGAAACCGGCCTCGTCGCTGGCCAGCCACAGCGCGGCCTGGGCGATGTCGTCGGCCGTGCCGGCCCGGCCGTAGATCGGCGAGACCTTGGCCATGTACGCGAGCGTGCTCTCGGTGTCGTCGGGGTTGCCGGTGACGAGGGCGGCGTTCATGGGCGTGGCGTGCTTGCCGGGGGCGCTGGCGTTCACGCGGATGCCCCACGGGCCGAGCTCGGCCGCCACGTTCTTGGTGAGGCCAACGATGGCCGTCTTGGCCGCGTTGTACGCGTGAGGCCCGAGCCCACCCTGAATGCCCGCGACCGATGAGGTGGTGAGGATCACGCCTGAACCCTGCGGCTTCATCACCCGAGCGGCGTGCTTCATCCCGAGGAACACCGAGCGCAGCAGCACGGCGATGGTGAACTCCCAGTCCTCCAGCGTGGTCTCGTCAATCGGACCGACGGCGCCGACGATGCCGGCGTTGTTGAACACGAGATCGAGGCGGCCGAAGGTGGTGACGGCCGCATCGACGGCGCCGGCCACGTCGGCCTCGCTCGTGACGTCGCAGTGCCGGAAGGTGGCGGCGGCGCCGAGGCGCTCGGCCGTGGCGAGACCGCGCTCGTCCTGGATGTCGGCCAGCACCACCGATGCGCCGTTGGCGACGAGAAGTCGGCCCGTTGCCTCCCCGAACCCACTGGCGCCCCCGGTCACCACGGCCACCTTGCCGGCCATTCGCTGCTCACTCATCGTGTCCCCTTCGTCGGTCGAAACCCTCCACCGATGGTGGCAGGTGCTGAGCCGGGTCCCCGCCACGCTTGTGCGCCGAAGGCGGCGCCGAGCCGCGTTGGGCGTACAAGCTGCGGCTGCGGCCTGGAGAACGGCGCCGGTCAGCCGCGCAGCACCTGGCCGCAGTCGAGGTCGTCGGCTGCCTGGTAGAGGCGTTGCACGAGCGCGTCGAGCAGTGCCGCACCCCGCTCGTTGCCGGGGTCGAGGCTCAGCACCCCCGAGGCCATGCTCACGCACCAGAACAGCACCCCGTCGAGGTAGCTGGCGATGATGCCGTCCTCGGTGAGCACCCGCCCGGTCGCACCCGCGGCCAGCATCTGCTGGCGGTAGCGCTCGAGCAGCTCGCGCTCATGCTTGCGGCGGAGCTCACTGGTGAGGTTCGTGGTCACGAAGTACACGAGGTCGGATGTGCCCGGCACCCGCATCGAGAGCTGCCAGTCGACGAGGGCGAACGAGCCGTCGTCACCGAAGAACATGTTGTCCAGCCGGGCGTCGCCGTGCGTGAGCGTGCACGGCTCCTCCTGGTAGCCCTTCATCCACTCCGGGATCCCCGCCGCGAACTCCTCGACCCAGCCGAACACCCGCTCGGGCAGCCGGCCGCGATAGCGGTCGCAGAACGCCGGCCAGCCGGCGGTGAACATCGGCACCACGGCATCGACCATCGGGTCGCGGAGGTCGGGCATCCAGGTCAGGGCGTCGAGCTCCTTGGTCGCCCACCATGGGGAGTGCAGCGTGGCCAGCTCGTCGATGACTCGCCGGGCCTGGTCGCCGGTTGTCCCGGTGACCTGGTCCGACGTGCGCATCGGGGCCAGGTCCTCGAGCACCAGGGCGAACGATCCCGCACCGAGGTCGGCCCGGTTCACGTAGGCCTTCGGCACCCGGACCTGGAGCTGCGGCGCCACCTCGTCGTAAAACCGGTGCTCGCGCTCCCACACCCGCATCATCTGGCCGATGAACTGGCCGCCCGGATCCTGGGTCGGCAGCTTCACGATCACGGTCGCCGGCGCGTCGGGCGAGGCCCCCGGCCCGTAGATGAGCACGACCCGCGCCAGATGGCCCATGAAACCCTCGCCCTGCGCGATCACGGTCGCCGACGCGCCGATCACCGGCTGGCCCAGTGCCTCGGCCAGCCAGTCGGGCGTCACGTCGGCCAGGGTCGTCGGGATGGACCCGCCCCCACTTCCGCCAGCCGATCCAACCGGTGGCACTGACTCGACCACGTCACTCATCTGGATCCCCCGATCCCCGAAACGAACGGGCGGACCGTAGTCCGACTGCACCCGAGTTCCCGACGAGCTGACCACGAGCTCAGTCGGACGGGTGGCTCAGGCGCCGATGCCCTCGAGCATCTGGTCGGCCGCCGACCACGGGTCGATGGTCCGCTCGAGGACCGCAGCCTGGAGGGCCTCGAACGACTCGCCGCTGCACAGCGTTCGCGCCCGCTGCTCGAGGCGCACTTCGACGATCTTTCGCAGCTCGTCGGCGAGCCGGTGCTCGCGGCGCTCGGCCAGCAGGCCCGAACGCTCGGCGTAGGCCCGATGCTGGCCGACCGCGTCCCACAGATCGGCGACGCCCTCGCCCCGCGAGGCAATCGTTGAGATGATCGGCGGACGCCACTCGCCGAGCTCGGACAGGTCAAGCATCAGCTCGAGATCGCGCCGGGTCTCGTCGACCCCCTTGCGGTCGGCCTTGTTGATGGCAAAGACGTCGGCGATCTCCATGAGGCCGGCCTTGTTGGCCTGCACCGAGTCGCCCCATCCGGGGTTGACCACCACGACGGTGGTGTCGGCCTTGCCGGCGATCTCGACCTCGACCTGGCCGACGCCGACGGTCTCGACGAGCACCATGCGTCGCCCCACTGCGTCGAGCAGGCGGATGGCCTGCGGCGCGGCAAGGGCGAGTCCACCAAGGTGGCCCCGGGTCGCCATCGACCGGATGAAGACACCGGGGTCGGTCGCGTGGTCCTGCATGCGCACGCGGTCGCCGAGGATCGCCCCACCGCTGAACGGCGATGACGGGTCGATGGCAAGCACCGCCACCTCCTCGCCCTGGCCCCGGAGCAACCCGATCAAGGCCGAGGTGAGCGTCGACTTGCCGGCACCGGGCGCCCCTGTCAGACCAACGGTGTATGCGCCGCCGCCGAGCGGGTAGGTGAGA
Organism: Acidimicrobiales bacterium; assembly: GCA_038244535.1. GTDB lineage: Bacteria > Actinomycetota > Acidimicrobiia > Acidimicrobiales > Ilumatobacteraceae > JBBRTJ01. The sequence continues at coordinate 51,995 of JBBRTJ010000006.1, forward strand.
CGACCCAGCTCCTTGGCACCCTCGCCGCCCTGCTCGACGAGCGACAGCAGACGAGCGAGCGCGCTGCGGTCGCCGGAGCGCGCCGCATCGAACAGCTCGACGGGATCAACGATGCGACGAGCCACTGGCCGTTAGACCGCCACGACCTCGGTCACGCCATCCACCCGATCGCGCATGATGCGCTCGATGCCGGCCTTGAGCGTGTCGGTAGAGGCGGGGCAGGTGCCACAGGCCCCGAGCAGCGTCACGGTGACGACCCCGGTCTCTTCGTCGACGTCGCGGAGGGTGATGTCGCCGCCGTCGGCCTGGAGCGCGGGCCTGATGGCCTCGATGGTTGCTTCGACCTTGCTGCGCACGCTGATGGGAGGACCTCTCGTGGGGGGAGCGCCGAGCCGGCCCGTGACGGACTTGGCGCGGCTGACGATTCAAGCAGGCGGCCACCTACGATGACCAACCACCCCAACGGCATCGAGCCGGGAGGCATTCCCTTGATCTACGCGCACCAGGGCGGCTGGGACGAGATCCTCATGGTGGCGGTGCCGATCCTGGTCATCGTGGGCCTGCTCCGGGTGGCCCGCCGGCGAGCTCAGGGCGCGGGCGGCGGCGCCGCAGCCAACGACGCCAGCGAGGCAAGCGGGACGGACGGAATGGACGGGACCGACCCGATCGACGCGCACACCGACCAACCATGATGGACCGGTGAGCACCGCCTCCCCTCTGAACGAGCTCGGCTTCTACACCCTGGCCGGCGCGCCCTCGACGCCCCGAGCCCTCATCGGCGAGGTGCGCCAAGCCGAGGCCCTCGGCATCGGAACGGCCTTCATCTCGGAGCGCTTCAACATCAAGGAGGCGGCCACGCTGTCGGGCGCGGCCGGTGCCGTGTCCGAGCGCATCGGGGTTGCAACCGCGGCGACGAACCACAACACCCGTCACCCCGCGGTCCTTGGTGCATACGCCACCACCATGCACCGGCTCACCGGCGGCCGGTTCGCCCTTGGTCTCGGACGCGGGATCAAGCCCCTGTTCGATGCCTACGGCCTGCCGGCGATCACGACGGCGCAGCTCGAGGACATCGCCGGGCTGCTGCGCCGGCTGTTCCACGGCGAGGTGGTGATCGGCCACGACGGGCCCGCGGGCCGCTGGCCCGTGCTGGTGCTCGACCGTACGTTCGACGAGGACATCCCACTGCTGCTGGTGGCCTTCGGCGAGCAGACGCTGCGTCTGGCGGGGCGGGCCTATGACGCCGTCGTGCTGCACACCTTCTTCACCGACGAGACGCTGCAGCGGGCCGTTCACACCGTGAAGGAGGCGGCCGAGCAGGCGGGCCGCGACCCGGGGTCCGTGCGGGTGTGGAGCTGCTACGCCACGGTGAGCGACGACGTGCCCGAGCCGTTGCGACTGAAGAAGACGGTCGGGCGGCTCGCCACCTACCTGCAGGCGTACGGCGACCTCCTCGTTGCGACCAACGGCTGGGACCCTGCGGTCCTGGACCGCTTTCGCGCCAACCCGTTCGTGCAGACGTTCCCGGGTGCCTTCGACCAGCTCGCCACCACCGAGCAGCTCGAGCGCATCGCGCCGCTGCTGCCGGCCGAGTGGTTGGCCCCGGCCGCCACCGGTTCGCCCGCCAAGTGCGCAGCCGCAGTGCTCCGCCAGCTCGACCTGGGTGCTGACGGGGTGATCATGCACGGCGCCACCCCCGACGAGCTGAGCCCGGTGGTGGCCGAATATCGGGCCATTCGCCCAGCTGGCCGCTTCGATCATCTCCCGGCCAACCCCGCCCGCTCGCCGGTCCCGTGACCGGGAGCCAGGGAGAACGACGGTAAGAACGTCAGATTGACCGCCACACGGGGAATCCGACGGTTAAAGGGCGAGGATGACTGGAGGGGACCGACAGATGGCCTCACCGCCACCGTCGACACCAGCAGCCCGCCGAGCGGCAGCAGCCAGAACGGGACCACCTGGCGCAGGGCATCGTCGCCCGTGCGTTCGGCCCACACCCACCGACGGTTGAGGCGGTAGGACGCCACCGTGCCCACCCCCCATGCGACCGCATTGGCCCAACCTGCGCCGACCGGGACGTTGAGCGTGAGCGCCATGAGGATGGCGAGGCTGAGGACAGTGGTGGTGACCGACACCGCCATGCCGCGAGCGACGCGGTGCAGGAGGCCCTGGACCGGCGGGCGGGAGGGGAGCGCCCGCTCGGCCAGGGTTCCTTCGCGTGCTGGCCCCCGGGGGGTAGGGGCCAGCACGGCGGTCATGCCGCGACCTTGGCTCGGGCCACGACGCGCTCGCGCCGCGGCGTGGCGATGTGGGGGCGACCCGCCCAGAAGGCCCGGCGCATGCGCCACAGGCCCCGCAGGTCGTCGGCCACCGTCGAGGGCAGGTGCACCCGGGTGTCGAGGTCCTCGATCCAGTCGACCGGCACCTCGTAGATCCGGTGCCCGACCCGGTCAGCCAGCAGCAGCAGCTCGGTGTCGAAGAACCAGGTGGTGTCTTCGACGTACAGCAGCAGCTGGCGGGCGACATCGGTGCGCACGGCCTTGAACCCGCACTGCGCATCAGAGAAGCCCGGCCGGAACAGCACCCGGATGATCAGGTTGTAGCCCCGGCTCAGCAGCTCGCGCTTCCACTGGCGGGTCGTGCGGGACCCCTTCATCAGTCGGTTGCCGATGGCCACCTGGCTGTGACCGGACAGCAGCGGTGCCACGAGGGGCAAGAAGCTGTGGAGGTTGGTCGACAGGTCGACGTCCATGTAGGCCACGACGTCGGCGCTCGACGACAGCCAGGCCTCTTTGAGCGCCCGCCCCCGACCCTTCTGATCGAGGCGAAGGGCCCCGACGCCGGGCACGGCCGCCTCGAGCTGGCAGGCGAGCTCCCAGGTGCAGTCGGTCGAGGCGTTGTCGGCGATGACCACCCGCCACCGCATCGGCAGGTGACGGTCGAGGTAGGCGCACAGCTCGGTGATGCTCGCTACGAGGCAGGTCTCCTCGTTGTAAACGGGGACCACCACATCGATCGTCGGGTCGTCGAGCACGTCGGTGAACATGGAGGCAACGTTGACGCTGCGGCCTGGGCCAGGCGTCCGAGGAACGTGGGAGTTGGCTGTGAATGCCACTCGTCGGCCAAGCTGCCGCCATGGGCGTCCAGCTGACCAAAGACTCGATCGACCTCGGCATCATCGTGCGCGACGGAGCAAAGGCACTCGCCTTCTATCGCGACGTGCTCGGCCTCGAGCACGTGGGTGACAGCCCCATGCCCGGCGGCACCATGCACCGGCTCAACTGCGGCACGACGCTGGTCAAGCTCGTCGCCTTCGACAAGGTGCCAGAGGCGGCCAACCCGCCCGGCGGCATCCAGGCCGCATCGGGCTACCGGTACTTCACCATCTCGGTGTCGAACATGGAAGAAGTCGCAGACGCCGCCAAGGCTGCCGGCCACCGCGTCCCGGTCGGGCCGGTCGAGTTCCGCCCCGGTGTGCGCATCTGCATGATCGAGGATCCCGACGGCAACTGGGTCGAGCTGCTGACCGCCTCCTGAGCCTGATCCGGTCCGGGGTGCGATGATGCGCCCCGCCCACACGAGATCTGCCCTGGAAGGAACCTGATGGCCGTCGATCGCTTCCCCGTCGAAGCCAGCCACATCCTCATGTTCGCCCGCGCCATCGGCGAGACGAACCCCGTCTACGCCGACGCTGACTACGCGGCCGGCACCGAGGTCGGCGGCATCATCGCCCCGCCCACCTTCGTGCAGGCCTCGGCCCAGTTCGATCCCGACTACTTCCTGCGCCCCAAGCCGGGCCAGGCGTGGTTCGGCTCGGGCGGTGAGCCGACCGGCGTGAAGCGGGAGAAGAAGGAAGGGGAGGGCTCCGGCGCCGCGGCCGGTGGACTGCACGCCGAGCAGCACTACGAGTACCACCGCCACCCGAAGCCGGGCGACGTGCTCACCGGCACGGTGCGCGAGGGGCGCACCTGGACCAAGGAGGGCAAGCGGGGCGGCCGCCTGCACTTCAGCGAGTCGATCATCGAGTACCGCGACCAGCGTGGCGAGCTGGTCGTGACCGCCACTGGTGTGGGCGTGCGCACCGAGAACGTCGTAGAGAGCTGAGGGGCGAGCCATGGCACTGTCCGCATCGGAGCTGCAGGTCGGCAACAGCCGCACCGACGTCCTCGTCGAAGACCTCAAACGCACCCAGATCGTCATGTACGCCGGGGCCTCGGGCGACTACAACCCGGTGCACACCGACGAGGTGTTCGTCACCAAAGCAGCCGGCTACCCGTCGGTGTTCGCGCACGGCATGCTCACCATGGGCATGACCGGCCGGGTGCTCACCGACTGGGTGGGTGACGGTCGCCTCACCCGCTATGGCGTGCGCTTCGTTCGCCAGGTGTGGCCCGGCGACTCGCTCACGGCCACTGCCACGGTGAGCGCGGTGCGCACCGATGACGACGGCACCCCCGTGGCTGACTTCGACGTCGTGACCGTCAACCAGCATGGTGAGCCGGTCGTCACCGGGTCGGCCACCGCCCGCCTCGACCCTTGACCTCCCCGCCGCTGCGGCTCACGTTCGTCCAATCGGCCACGTCGGTGTCGGCGCTCCCGCCGACCACCGTCGAGGTGGCCGTCGTGGGGCGCTCCAACGTCGGCAAGTCGTCTCTGATCAACGCGCTGGCCAACCGCAAGGCGCTCGCGCATGTCAGCAACACACCGGGGCGCACGCAGCTCATCAACCTGTTCGAGCTGAACGGCGGCGGCACGTTCGTCGACCTTCCCGGCTACGGCTACGCCGCCGTGCCGGGGAGGGTCCGGGGCAACTGGCAAGAGATGATCGAGGGCTACCTGCTCGACCGGCCGAACCTGGCCATGATCGCCGTGCTGGTCGACGGCGCGATCGGCCCCACCAAGCTCGACGCGCAGATGCTGGCCTGGTTGCGCAGCTACGGCCGACCGCACACGGTGGTGGCCACCAAAGCCGACAAGGTCAAGTCGTCGAAGCGGGCCACGCGCCAGATCGAGCTGGCCACTGGGTGCCAGCTCGATCCCGGCGATGTCGTGTGGGTCAGTGCCGCCAAGGGCACGGGCATCGACGACCTGCGGGGCCTCGTGCGGATGTGGCTCTCGACCCCCAAACGCTGAACGTCAGCCCTTGACGGTCACTCGCTGAACGTCAGTCGTTCTTTCGACGGAGCTCGTCACGGATCTCGGTGAGGAGATCGACCTCGCTGGCCGGGGCCGTCGTGTCGCGCTTGGTGAAGCGGTTGTAGGCCATCACGATCAGGAACAGCACCGCCGCGACCGCGACGAAGGTCACCAGCACGGTGATGAAGGCGCCGACGCGGATCTCGGCATCGTTGATGGTGATGACGAGCGCCGAATCGAAGTTTGGCTTGCCGAACGGGATGGCGATGATGGGCATCACGATGTTGTCGATGAACGCCTTGATGAGGGCGGCAAAGGTGATGCCCAAGACGAAGGCAACGGCCAGCTCGATGAGATTGCCCCGGGAGACGAACTCCTTGAACTCCTTCGTGATGTCCTTCATCAGTTGCTCCTCTGTTGGATGGCATGGGCGTCAGTGCGAACCGATGATGGCCCGAACGTCGACGGCCGCGTCATTGAAGCACGCACCCCCGGCCAGGTCGCTGATGGTCCCCGGTGCGAACGCGTTGGCAGTCATCCCCGACGCGACGTGGCGGCGCCACAGCCCCTTGGGGATCATGCACACCCCCGGCCGGAGATCGGCGTCGATCCGGCACGGCAGCACGATCGTGGCCGACGGCCCGACGACCTCGACCTGCTGTCCGTCGCTGAGCCCCCGGACACGGGCATCGTCGGGGTGCACCGACACCACCGCAGCGGGAGGATCGCTCTCGGTCAGCATCGAGTTGATGGTGCGACTGGTGGCCGGGCTGACGAGCGTCAGTGGGTAGGCCGCACTGAGCTCGTTGGCGAGGGGCGCAAAGCGGGGCAGCGGGAGCTCGGTGCCGGGATGGTGGAGTCGCGCCCGGCGGCC
>JBBRTJ010000007.1:0-53369 GCA_038244535.1 Acidimicrobiales bacterium
GCGCTGCAAGCCGCGTGTGGCGGCACCTTGTGGCTCGTCACGGTGTGGACTGGTCAGCACTGACCTACGGGGCGACCAGCACCGACGTGTCCCCCGCGACGAACCGGCCGGCCACCGCGTACTGATACGTCGGTGCCGGTGACGTCGTCACGGTCGTCGTCCACTGCCGGTAGCTGATCCGATGCTCGATCGCGTCGACGAAGAGCTGCCGGATGATCTCGAACCCGCCCGGTGGGCGGCGCACCCCCGCGATCCGATCCCTCGGGCGGAGAGCGAACACTGCCGGCCACAGGGTCGCTGGCGCTGCGGCCGGGGTGATCTCGATCGATGAGATCCGCTCATCAGCCGACGCGTGCCGGGCGACGATCAGCCGGGCAATCGCGTAGCACGTCGCGTCGGACTCGCAGATGAGGTCGTGGCGGGTGTAGGTGGCCGGGCCGTTCAGTTCCCGGGAGTCGGTGTCGATCACGACCTGAGCGGTGCCGCCGGCCCGGGCGATCGACGTCTGGTTGATGATGCGGCGGGCGTCGTCTCACCAGTGGCACCTCCACGTCCTCGCGACGCCGTCCTCGCTCCGATGCGAACGTGAACCGGCGCGACGACCCGGGCACGGGCCAGGGGCACCTGGCTGGACGCCTTCAGCGGTCTTGGGCCCTGGCCTGGGCCCTTGGGCTGGGCGGGCTTGGCCTTGAACTCGACCCGTCCTAGGGCCTCGGGCTCGTCGTGGCTAGGCCGTTGGCTGCGACCGGCTGTCGTCTCGTTCGTCTCGCGGGTTGCGTCCGGTCAGCTCTCGCACGGCGGCACGGGCGCCCTTGCCTGCGAACAGCACGTCGTAGACCTGCTCGGCGATCGGCATCTCCACGCCCACTGACCGCCCGAGCTCGTGGGCCGATCGGCTGGTGTGCACGACTTCGGCGATCTGGTTCATCTCGGCCGAGATCTGCGGCCACGTCCTGCCCTGCCCCAACGCAACGCCCACGGCACGATTGCGTGACAGCCCACCGGTGCAGGTGAGCACGAGGTCGCCCATCCCGGACAGGCCGGCGAACGTCAACGGATGGCCACCCATCGCCACGCCGAGTCGTGAGATCTCGGCCAGCCCGCGCGTGATCAGCGCCGCTCGGCTGTTGTGGCCGAACTCGAGGCCATCAGCGATGCCGGCTGCGATGGCCACGACGTTCTTGAACGCGCCACCGATCTCGACGCCAATGACGTCGTCGCTCGAGTACACGCGGAACCGGTCCGTCGAGAACAGGTCGCGAACGAGGATCGTTCGCCGGCGGTCGACCCCGGCTGCGGTCACCGCGGTCGGAAGCCGGGCGGCGACCTCGTGGGCGAACGAAGGACCCGACAGCGCGACCACTCGTTCCGCCGGTACCCCCAACTCGGCGAGCACCTGCACCGGTGTTCGCAGCGTCTCCGCCTCGATGCCCTTCGATGCGGTGACGACCACCGACGCTCGGGCGAGCTGCCTGGCGGCACCGCCGAGCACACCACGGATGTGCTGCGTCGGCACGACGTTCACGACGATGTCCGCATTGCGCAGCGCCTCGTCGAGATCAGCGGTGGCTCGCACCGACGGGGGCAGTTCGACCTCGGTCAAGAAGAGCGGGTTGCGGCGGTCCGCAGTGATGCCCTCGGCCACCTCGGGCTCCCGGGCCCACAACACCGTTGCCGTGCCTTGGTCGGCCAGGAGCTTGGCCAATGCGGTGCCCCATGAGCCGGCCCCGATGACGGTGACCATCGACTGCGTCACAGCGCTGCGCTCCCTTCCGCGCCCGATGACCGATCTTGCGAACACTCCCACACTGATCCTGGGATCGCCGGTTGTCGAGCGCCATGGTCCAAAGTCCGCATGATGCCCCCGGACACGTCGAGGGCGATCGGGCAGACTGACGTCATGTGGTGGTTGGCCCACGGTGAGCACGAGGTGCCCTCGTCGCCGATGTGGCTGTCCGACCACGAGCTCGACCACTGAGGTCGATCCGATACACGAAGCGGCGCGACGAGTACCTGACACGCCGTTGGACCGCGAAGCAGGCCGTCGCAGCGGTGCTCGGCCTTGATCGCTCGTTGGCGTCGCTCACCCGGATCGAGGTCCGCCATCGGGCAAGTGGCGCTCCGTTGGCCCAACTCGGTGGCGCAACGGCTGACGTCGAGCTGTCGATGAGTGACCGAGCGGGGTGGGCGGTCTGCCTGGTCGGACCGGCCGGCGGATCGGCGGCCGGCACCCTCGGCATCGACCTCGAGATCATCGAGCCGCGCACCAACGCCTTCGTGGCCGACTTCTTCACCCCGGCCAAGTGGGCGTACGTCGATGCGCTCAACGAGGTCGACCGGCGCCACGAGGCTGCCAACCTCATCTGGTCGGCGAAGGAAGCCGCGCTCAAGGTGCAGCAGGTCGGTCTCTGGGTTGATACGCGCACCGTCGAGGTGCTCGCGGGTCGAGGCTCGTCCCCCGGTGGTCCTGGCCCGATCACGTGACCCGAGGCTTACCGGGAGCGGACCTGTGCGGCTCCGGCTTCGACGAGAGCGTCGATCGCGGCGCTGTCGTAGCCAACCTCTGCGAGCACCTCTGCCGTGTGCTGCGAGCGCAGTGGGGCAGGCAGGCGGGTCCGCAACGGGGTCTCGGTGAGGATCATCCCTGGCCCGATGGCCCGGTACGGACCAGTGACCGGATGGTCGGCCATGGTGATCACGCCGCGGTGGAGCGCCGGATCGTCGAGGATCTCGTCCAGGTCGGGCACCGGGTTGGCAGGGATGTCGTGCTCGGCGCAGATGGTGAGCCACTCCTCGGTCGTGCGCTCGGCCACGATGGCGGCGAGGTGTCCATACACCGCCTCTGCGTCGAGCAGCCGGGTTCGGTGATCGGCGAACCACGGCTCGTCCAGGAGCTCCTCGCGCCCGACCGCGGCGAAGAGCCGGTGCCACTGCTGGTCGGTGTAGGGCAACAGGGCGACGTAGCCGTCGCTGGTGCGGTGCGGACCACGGGTCCTGGTCATGATTCGGCTGTAGCCGGACGGCTGGCCGGGTGTTGCCGCTCGGGAGAGGTGCTCGACGAGGTTGAACGACAGCACCGCGTCAAACATCGGCACCTCGACGCGCTGCCCCCGTCCTGTGCGCTCCCGGTGAAGGAGCGCGGCGAGCACCGCGCTGACGATCGTCTGCCCGGCCACCTTGTCGGCCAGGACGGAGGGGATGAACGCCGTGATGCCGACGGTCGCCTCGTTGAGGCGGGGGAGCCCGGCCGCCGCCTGGATGATGTCGTCGTACGCGGGCCGGTCCTCCTCGTCGGTACCCGAGCGAAAGCCTTGGGCCTGGCAGTAGACGAGACGCGGCCGGGTGGAGGCCAGATCCGCGTAGCTGAGGCCGAGTCGGGCGAGCGGACCGGGCCGGAGGTTGGTCACAAAGACGTCGCAGCTGTCGAGGATGCGCAACATGGCGACCATCCCCTCGGGGTGCTTCAGGTCGAGCGAGACCGCGCGCTTGTTCCGGTTGATGTTCAGTGCGATCCCAGACAGCTCGGGGTGTGGTCCCCCTCCGATGAAGCGGTTCGTGTCGCCCGCTCCCGTCTCGACCTTGATCACGTCCGCGCCGAGATCGCCCAGCACCTGTGTTGCGTACGGGCCCATGATGACCGTCGTCAGGTCGAGGACGCGAACACCGTCGAGCACGCCGGGATCCTGCGCGTCGACGGCCGGCGAGGTCATCGTCCCGCGATGGTGGCGGGCCGGCGTTCACCAACGGCCGCGACGCAGTTGGTCACTTCGTCGATGCCGACCGGCACATCGTCGATCACGTGAGCGCCGATCCGAGGCGGGGTGTCTCGTTGTGCGGCAACGGCGTCACAGGGTCAGCCGTGGCCGGGGATCTCGTTCCACGGCCCGGAGTCGGCCCGTGGCTCCTTGGGCAACCCAAGGATCTGCTCGCCCACGATGCCGCGCTGCACCTGGCTCGTTCCGGCGTAGATCGTGCCGGCGCGTGCGTTCAAGAACACTCCTACCCAGTTGGCGGTGTCGTTCGGCGATCCCGCGGCGTCGACGCCGAAGGCGGTGTGGGGGGCCTGCCCCACCGGGACCGTCGCGTCGGCGCCGAGGAGGTCGAGGGCCAGCTCGGTGGACTCCTTGTGGTACTCGCTCCAGAACAGCTTCCCGATCGATCCGTCGGCGCCCGGCGGGCGTCCGTGCAGGAAGCCGGTGAGGGTTCGGTAGCCCGAGTAGCGCATGATCTCAACCTTGGTGTGCGCTCGCGCCAGCCGCTGGCGCACGAGCGGATCGGCGGTGAGCCCACGCTCGACGGCCAGCGCGACGAGCTTGTCGAGCTCGCGCCGAAACCCGATGCCGGTCACCGCGGCACCGGCCCCACGCTCGTTTCCGAGCAGCGTCATCGCCACGGCCCATCCGCCGATGACCTCGCCGACGACGTTCCCCTTCGGGCAGCGGGCGTCAGTGAAGAACACCTCGTTGAACTCAGACTCACCCGACATCATCCGGATGGGGCGGACCTCGACGCCGGGCTGACGCATGTCCACCAGCAGGAAGGTGATGCCCCGGTGCTTGGCGGCGTCTGGGGCCGTGCGAGCCAGCACGAAGATGTGATTCGCGAGGTGGCCGGCCGACGTCCAGATCTTCTGGCCGTTGATGACCCACTCGTCGCCGTCGAGCACGGCCCGACACCCAAGGTTGCCGAGGTCGCTACCGGCGGACGGCTCGCTGTACCCCTGGCACCAGCGGTCCTCCCCGCTCAGGATGCGTGGCAAGTAGTGGAGCTTCTGCTCCTCAGTGCCCCATCGCAACAAGGTGTTGCCGAGCATGGCGATGCCGAAGCCATCGTTCGGCCCACCCGCAGGCACGCCGGCCCTCGCGAACTCCTCGGCCAGCACGACGCTCTCGAGCGGGGTGAGGCCCGCACCGCCGTACTCCTTGGGCCAGTTGAGGGCCAGCAGCCCGTTGGCGTGAAGGGCGGCCCGCCAGGACTGCGTGAAGATCCGGGCCTCGTCGTGGTCGAGGGCACCGATGCCGCGCCAGTCGGGCGGCAGGTGCTCGGCGAGGAACTCGCGCATGCGGACACGAAACGTCGCTGCCTCGGGCGGGTAGGCAAGGTCCATCTGCAGAACGTAACCGTGCGGGGCGCGAGACTCTCGGGCCATGGCCCTGACCGTGCACAAGAACCACTTCAGCGGGCTACGTGAGGCGCTGGAGGACATCGCCCGTGACGAGTTCTGGCCCACCACCTTCATCTCGCCGCCGTCAGCTCCGCCCGATGTCCACTGGCACGACGAGGAGGTGCACGGCTACGTGATGGACGGCAGCACGTGGATCCTCGACGGCGAGACCGGCGAGCACCTGACGGTTGAACCAGGGGACAAGCTGGTCATCCCGGCCGGCGCGCTCCACATCGAGGGTGAGGCCGCGTCGACCGTCACCTACATCGTCGCCATCGCTCACCCCCGTCCGTTCTCCGAGGTGTTCCGGCTTCGGTCCCCCGACGACCCGGAACGACCCGCGAGCTGATCGTACGAGCTGACCGCACGAGCTGACCGCACGAGCTGGGTGGGCATCCACCGGCTCCACCGTGCCGCCGCGACCGTCCTGTGACCGACTGCGTGATGCCCGCCGGAGCGACGAAGGTCTGGGCCACGCTCGAGTTGCCGGTGGGCGTGGTGAGGCCCACCTTCACCGACGAGCTGCCCCCGTGAGCGGTGAAGGTGTTGGGGGCGCTCCCGACGGTGGTCCAGCCGAGCAGACCGGTTTCGAAGTCGCCGTCGAGCAGCATGGGCGGTGCCACGGTGACGTCGTCGAACACGGTGTAGCTGGGGTTGCCGACGACCTTGTCATCGTGGTTGAGCAGCGGGAGCGTGTAGCTGTGGCCGGCGATGATGTTCCGCGCGAGCTGCACCCAGGTGCCGTTGTTCGTGCAGGTCTTGGCCAGCAGCGCGCTGCTCGTTCCCACGGAGTCGTCCATCAAGGTCACCTGCGCCCAGTCGTGGGCCACCGTGTCGAGGCACACCATCTGGTACCAGACGCGGAGCCGCGTGGCGCCGGTCGGGGGCGTGAACGTCTGCTTCAGCGTCGAGTTGGCTCCCGGGGCAGCCCCGGCGGTGACTGCGGTTGAGATGGTTGACGGGGCCTCCGGCGATGAGGTTCTAGCCTCTTGCCGCATGCCCAAGGAGCACGTTCTACCGACCTACCACGGCGAAGTCCCCCGGGACCTCACCGACATGGAGCGACGAGCTCCGTACGCCACGATCATGGCCACCAAGACCTACGAGGCCGAGCTGCACGACCTGCAGATCGAGTTGTTGAAGCTCCAACGCTGGGTCAAGGACACCCGCGCTCGAGTCCTGGTCCTCTTCGAGGGCTGTGACGCGGCCGGCAAGGGCGGCAGCATCAAGCGGTTCACCGAGTCGCTGAACCCACGAGGAGCGAGGGTGGTGGCGCTCGAGAAGCCGAACGACACAGAGCGCAGTCAGTGGTACTTCCAGCGCTACGTGTCCCACCTGCCGGCGGCGGGGGAGATCGTGTTCTTCGATCGCTCCTGGTACAACCGGGCCGGCGTCGAGCACGTGATGGGCTTCTGCACGAACCACGAGTACTCCGAGTTCTTTCGCCAGGCGCCCGAGCTCGAGCGCAGCCTCGTCAGCTCCGGGATCTTGTTGTTCAAGCTCTGGTTCGCCATCAGCGAGGTCGAGCAGCGTCGGCGCTTCGAGGATCGTCGCACTGATCCGCTGCGCCAGTGGAAGCTGTCGCCGATCGACGAGGCGTCGCTGGGCCGGTTTGCTGACTACTCGGCGGCACGGGACACGATGCTCTCCTACACCGACACCCGAGATGCGCCCTGGACGATCATCAACTCCAACGACAAGCGGCGAGCCCGACTCGAATCAATCCGCCACGTCGTGGCGAGCATCCCCTACGAGCATCGCGACCTGACGGTGGCGCGCACGCCGGACCCGCGGGTGTTGCAGCCGGCGTCGGCCATGGTCGTGCCCTGACCCGGTCGGTCCGGTGTCGTGCCCTGACCCGGTCGGTCCGGTCGGTCCGGTCGGTGGTCAGTCGAGCTGGAAGATCCGGCGGGCGTTCTCGCTGAGGAACTTCGGCCAGACCTCGTCGCTCAGCGGCACCTCGGGCAGCTCGCGAAAGATCCGCTCGAGCGACAACCCCATGGGGAAGTAGCCGGCGTACATCACGCGGTCGGCGCCGCGCGTGTTGGCGTAGTCGATGATGGCCTTCGGGTAGTGACGGGGGGCGAAGGCGCTGGTGGCGTAGTGCAGGTTCGGCCACTTCAGCATCAGCTTGACGGCAAGGTCGACCCAAGGCTCGGCGCCGTGCTTCATCACGAACACCAGGTCGGGGAAGTCGTACATGACCTGGTCGATCAGCTCGACGTGCTGGCACGCCATCGGCAGCCGGGGTCCGGGCACCCCGCAGGTCACGGTGACGGGGATGCCGAGATCGCAGCAGGCGCCGTAGATCAGGTAGGCCTTGCGGTCGTCGATCGGTACTTGGGGGAGGTAGCCGGCGGGGAAGAGGTCGACGGCCTTGATGCCGACCTCGCGGTGCGCGTGGCGGATCGCTCGGACGGCGTCCATGCCTCGGTTCGGATCGGCGAAGTAGGTGGGCACGAAGCGATCAGGGTGCTGCGCGACGGCGCGAGCGGCCTCGCCGCCGTCCGGGTTCCAGCCGACCAGCGCCCGGCCAATGCCGTAGCGGTCCATCTCGCGCAGCACGTGCTCGACGAAGTCCACGCCCTGCGGGTCGGCGGGCACGCCCTTGAACAGGTGCTGAGCGGGGAAGGCAGAGCTCTGGCTGGCCGCGTCCTTGAGCTGCGGGGTGAAGAACGAGTACCACTCGGCGCGGGCGCCATCGGGGATGCCCATCATCGTGTCGATGATCGCCACGTCGGCCGGCCAGCCCATGTCAGGCCTCGCCTTCGACGAACGGTGAGCCGTCCTCGTTCACGTAGAACTGCCGGTACCAATGGCGGAATCGCGTGATGGGCCCGTCGGTGTCGGCCAGGGCGGGCACGGGCAGGTAGTGCTTGTGCTCCCAGATCGGGATGTCCTGGCCGACCTGCTTGTTCACCTCGGCGACGAACAGGGCGCCGAGCGCACCGGCCGCCTCGGGGAACGTGAAGTGGAAGCGCAGGCGCGTGGTCGCGAGGTCGATCGGGGTGGTCGTGGCGAGCAGGACCGCGTCGACGATCCCGGCGAAGCGCGTGATCGAGAAGCCGGGGCCATGGGTCTCGACGTCGATGCGACCAAGCACGTTGGCCGTTCGGGTGACCATGCCCTGCGTCGAGCGCATGATGGCGCGGGGTCCGTCGGTGACGTAATCATCGATGATCGCCACCATCGACGTGCCGTGGACGTAGCGGAAGTGTGCGGGGTCGACACCGTTCTCGCCCATCTCCTGCGGGATGCTGGCAATGACGAACTCGCTGCGGGTCGGCACTGTCCAAGCCTCGTGACCGAGCTCAGGGACCTCGGGCAGCGCCCACTGCGGCGGAGCCCCAGCGGGGTGGTACCAGGCGAACACCAGACCGTGGCGCTCGACGCTGGGGTAGGTCCGCAGCCGGGCCTTGCGGTTGACCCGGTCGCTGTACGGGATCTCGGCGCACGTGCCGTCGCCGTCGAAGCGCCACCCGTGGAAGGGGCACCGGATGCACCCAGCGTCGACGCTTCCGCCGACGCCGAGGTGGGCACCGAGGTGCGGGCAGATGGCGTCGTGCACCCTCGCGGCGCCTTGGCCGTCTCGCCACGCCACGAGCTCACGCCCGAGGACGTCGGCCCGGGCGACCTGACCGTCGGCCACCTCGGCGGCGTCCACGACGTGGTACCAGCCGATGGGCATCGGGAACGGGAAGCGGGGCGACGCCATCGAGGGGCACCGTAACGCCACGGACCGTCGGCGTAGGGTCGAACGCCATGGCGATCGATGAGGCTGCATTGACCGAGTTGCTCGAGGCAAGGGCCATCGAGCAGCTCATGATCCGCTACGTCGATCGGATCGACGCCAACGACCCGCACGGCGCCGCCGCGTGCTTCGCTCCCGACGGCGTCGGGGTCTACTGGGGCGACTACCGGGGCCGGGCCGCGATCGCTGAGCGCCTCACCGGAATACTCGAGGGCTTCACCGCGACGAGCCACCACCTCACCAACGTGCTGCCGGTCATCACCGGTGATCGGGCGACCTGCCAGTCGTACGTGTACGCGTTCCACCGGCGTGCGGGTACCAACGACACGTTCCACTACTGGGGGCGGTGGGTGGACGAGCTCGTCAAGCTCGACGGCCAGTGGCTCTTCGCCCGTCGAGAGGTGGTCGGGGTGGGCAGCTACGCACCCGGTGACGTCGACGGATCGCGTGGCCACCCGGGTCATCCCGGGCGCCGGCCCGTCGATTGAACCCGCACGTATGGCGAGCCGGCGGCGGTCCCTTCGGCGAACTGGCGAGCCTGGGTGCGCCAACTGCACCAAGGCTCGCCACTTCTCGGCTCGTGGTGTTTCGGCCGTCCCTGAGGTCGGTGCCGGCGCCCGCCTCGGTCAGCGTCGCCTGCTCGGTCAGCTCGCGGGGATCGTGCCCATCCGGCCGGCCTGGAAGTCGTCCATGGCCTCCTGCAGCTCGGCCCTGGTGTTCATGACGAACGGGCCGTACTGGGCGACGGGTTCACGGATGGGCTCGCCCCCGAGCAGCAGCACCTCGAACGCCTCGCAGGGGCCGTCGGGCGAGCCGGCGCGCAGCACCAGGTGATCGCCGGCACCGAAGACGGCCAGGTTGCCGGTGCGGACCTGGGCGTGTTCGGTGCCGACCGAGCCGGTGCCGGCCAGGACGTAGGCGAGCGCGTTCTGGTGGGGGGCCCACGGGATCTCGACCTCGGCCCCCGGCGACACGGTGGCGTGCACGTAGGTGATCGGCGTGTACGTGCTGCCCGGGCCGGCGAACCCGGACAGGTCCCCGGCGATGAGGCGCAGCACGGCGCCGCCGTCGGGTGAGCGCAGCAGCACGACGTCGTCGGCCGCAAGGTCTTGGTAGCGGGGCGACACCCACTTCTTGGCGGCGGGGAGGTTGACCCACAGCTGCACGCCGTGAAACAGGCCTCCGCTGGCCACGAGCGACTCCGGTGGCCGCTCGATGTGCAGGATCCCTGAACCCGCGGTCATCCACTGGGTGGCGCCGTTCTCGATGAGGCCTCCGCCACCGATCGAGTCACGGTGCTGGAAGGTCCCCTCGATCATGTAGGTGACCGTCTCGAAGCCGCGGTGGGGGTGCCACGCGGTGCCCTTGGGCTCGCCCGGGGCGTACTCGACCTCGCCCATCTGGTCCATGTGCACGAAGGGATCGAGGTGGGCCATGTCGACGCCGGCAAAGGCCCGGCGGACGGGGAAGCCCTCGCCCTCGAAGCCCGACGGGGCCTTGGTGACGCCCACGACGGGCCGGCTGGCGGAGGAGGCGGAGTCGACAGCGGGCAGGGCGGGAAGGGTGAGCGGATCGGCGACGGTGACGGCGGGCATGTGGTGACCTCCTGGTTGGTGAGCCTACCAACATTGTTGCGGCCGCAAGTATTTCCGGCTCGGTTGGCGTCGGGCGCCGGGGCCTCAGCAACATGGGGGCTGGTCGATCTGGGGGATCCGGCGCGCTTCGTCTCACTTCGCGGCGCCCTGAACGTTCGTGACCTCGGCGGGTACCCGACTGCGGACGGACGAGCCATCAAGTGGGGTCTGGTCTACCGCGGCGACGGCCCAGAGCGCATCGACGGCGACGATCGGGCCGAGATCGTGAGGCGGGGCATCGCCACCGTGATCGACCTGCGAGCGGCGAGCGAGCGGGGGGCGTCGTGGAGCGTGGTCGACGGGGGCATCGTGCACGACCTGTCGTTGTTCGAGAACCTCCCTGACGTCAGCGAGCTCCCGGTGCTGCGCGGTCCGTCCGACATGGCTGCTCGCTACGTGTGGCGGGTCGAGACCACGGCACCGATCATGGTCACCGCGCTCGACATCATGGCGGCCGCATCGGATCGGCCCATGCTGTTCCACTGCTCCGGCGGCAAGGACCGCACCGGTACCTTGAGCGCGGCGTTGCTCGAGCTGCTCGGCGTGGGCGACGACGTGATCGTGGCCGACTACGCGCTCAGTCACGAGCCCCATCAGCGGATCGTGGCGATGGTGCTGGGCGACCCCAAGCCCCAGGACGTCAAGTACGCGCACCTGCCCGACGTCGCCATCTCGGCCCATGCCGAGACGATGGAGTCGTTCCTCGCGCAGATCCGCGACAAGCACGGTTCGATCGCTGCGCCCCTCTGGGCGGCTGGGCTGAGCGAGGCAACCGTCGCCACGCTCCGGGGGGCACTGCTCGTCTGAGGCGCGCTGGCTCGTTCAGGCAAGGCCGACGAGGCGCTCGGAGAGCGTCCAGAGCGCGGCCGCTCGGTCGGGGTCCTGCGCGTAGCCCCGCACGCCGACGCGAGCCGTCGGGTGGTCGGTGGGCTCGGCCACGCCGCAGTCCTCGAAGTAGCGGCCGCCATCGGCTTCGAGCCCGGGCGCGGTGGCCACCAGGCACGAGGTGGCCGCGCCCTGGGGGATGTTCTTGAAGCGGAACCCGCTGTCGGGATCCATCTGCGCCATGAGCGTGGCGATCGCCTCGGGGGTGAGGTGGCGACCGAGCTCGGTCTGGATGCCGCCCGGGTGCACCGAGAACGCCCGCACGCCGTTGGCGGCCTCGCGGCGGTCGAGCTCGAGCGCGAACAGGGCGTTGGCGGTCTTCGAGCGGCCGTAGGCGGTCCACGGCTCATAGGTCGTGTGCTCGAAGTTCCAGTCGTCGAGGCTGACGTCGGAGATGCGGTGACCCGACGATGTGAGCGCCACAACCCGGCTGGGCGCACCGGCTCGCAGTGCCGGGAGGAGCAGCACGGTCAGCAGGAAGTGGCCGAGGTGGTTCGTGCCGAACTGGAGCTCGAAGCCGTCCTGGGTGGCGATCTGGGGGCAGGCCATGACACCGGCGTTGTTGATGAGCACGTCGATGTGGTCGTGGGTGGCGAGGAACGCGGCAGCGAAGGCCCTGATGCTGGCGAGCGAGTCGAGCTCGATCTCGGCGAGTTCGAGATCGGCGCCGGGCACCGTGGCCAGGATGCGGTCACGAGCGGCCGTCGCCTTGGGCAGGTCGCGCACGGCCATGGTCACGGAGGCGCCGTGGGCGGCAAGGGCTCGGGTGGTCTCCTCGCCGAGACCGGTGGACGCGCCGGTCACCACGATGCGCTTGCCGGTGAGGTCCACCCCCTCGAGCACGTCGTCGGTGGTCGAGTCGAAGCTGAAGGTCCCCATGGGCTCGATGCTCGCAGGTGCGAAGGCGGCTACGCCACGCCGTAGGCGCGGGTGGCCCGCAACGACGCCACGGTGCGGCGGTCGGCCACCATGGCCCGGCGGTAGTCGTCCCAGTCGGGGTGCTCGCCGGCGATCGAGCGGTACAGGTCGACCAAGGCGTCAGCGGTGGCGTCGTGCGGGTCGGCGGCATCGGGCAGCAGCTCGGCATCGCCTTCGATCACGACGTAGCTCCAGAAGTCCTCAGCGGTGGCGTACAGCGAGACTCGTGGATCGCGCCGGGCGTTGATGGCTTTGGCCCGATCGCCGGTCACCGAGATGCGCACGATCGCGTCGTCGCCGACCACGAAGGTGATGTTGGAGAGCTGCGGTCGGCCGTCGCGCTTCATCGTGACGAGGACGCCGTTGCGGCGAGGGCGGAGGTAGTCGAGTGCGGTGGTCAGCTCCATGCGGCGAGGGTACGACGAAGGTCACCGCGCCGCCGCAATGACCGGAGCGAACCGTTCGATCGCCTCGGTGCCGAGATCGGGGAGGCTGACGATGGCGGTGCCGACCCCGGCCGCGGCGAGCGCGGCGAAGCGATCGTGCTGCTGACCGATGGTGCCGGCGTTGACCATTCGGGCGTAGCGCTCGGCGGCCAGGCCACGCGGGCGCTGACGTTCGAGCACGGACTCCAGCTCGGCTCGGTCGTGGGCGACGAGGGTGGTCGACAGCTGCGTGATCTCGATCTCGGCCGGATCACGTCCCACGGACCGACAGTGATCACGCAGGACGGCCACCTTGTGGGCCACGGCGTCGCGCTCGCCAAAGAGGTTGCAGGCGTCGGCGTAGCGGGCGACGAGCTGAAGCGTGCGCCGCTCGCCTCCGCCGCCGACCAGGATCGGCACCTTGGCCTGCAGGGGCCGCGGGTAGCACAGTGCCTCGGCGATCTGCACGGTGCGTCCGGCAAACGCGGGCGTGCCCTTGCCCCACAGCAGTGGCAGTGCTTGCAGCGCGTCTTCGAGCACGGCGTAGCGGTGGGCCAAGGAGGGGAACGGGACCCCGACGGCGGTGGCCTCCTGCTCGAACCACCCGGTCCCGAGGCCGCACATGGCCCGGCCTCCGCTGAGCACGTCGAGCGTCGCCACCTGCTTGGCCAGCAGGGCGATGGGCCGAAGCGTGACGCTGGTGACGAGGGTGCCGAGCCGGATGCGCTTGGTGGTGGCGGCGAGGTGGGCGAGCGTCGTCCAGGCCTCGGGGAGGTCGCTCCACGCTGGGCCGACCTGGGGGATCTGGCGGAGGTGGTCCATCACCCAGATGGACTCGAAGCCCACGGCCTCGGCGAGATGAGCGAGCTCACGAAGCCTGGGACCGAGGCCAGCGGCCCCGCCCTCGAACGTGAACGACGAGATCTGCAGCCCGAAGCGAAGGCCGTGCGGTCGCCCCGGTGCGCCGGAGATGGTTGCCGACGCAACGATGGGGGCGACGGTCGGCGTGACCGGGTCGTCGTCGGTGGCGGCCGTGGTGATGACGATCACATCGTGGTAGCCCTCGGTTGGGAGCAGCGTGCGCACCTCGGCCAAGCGGCGGAGCTGCTGGTCGACCACTGCGGCGGGGACCGGGTGCAGCCGAACCCGGTTTCGGGCTCGGCAGGCTGCCGCTGGCGTGTCGATGACGATGGCGACGACCGGGACATCGTGGCGGGCCGCCACGGACCGCCATCCGGCCCGGCGCCGGTCCTCCAGGCCGGTCGAGTCGATGACCGCCGTCAGGCCACGACCGAGGCGCTGCTCGACGATGGTGTCGAGGAGGGCCATGGCATCGGCCGACGCGCTCATGTCACGAGCGTCGCTGGCCACGACCTCGCGAAGCGCGTCACTCGACACGATCTGGTGGGCGGGGAAAGCGCCTCGGGCCCAGGTCGACTTGCCGGAGCCGGAGGCGCCGACCAGCAGCACCAGGCACGGTGACGGCAGCACCAGCTCCATCGCAGGAGTCAAGCATCCCGCAGCCCCACCCTCTCAGTCGCGTTGTGGTCGTACAGCAACCATGACGCGACGCAAACCGTCGCGGTGTGGCGGGGGTGGCCGCACCTGGGCCACCAACCCGCCCGGCCCGCGGCAGCGACCGCCGTGATGCCCGTAGGGTGCCCCCATGGGGATGCCGGATCTGGTGATCCGCGGGGGTCTGGTGGTCGACGGCTCGGGCGCGCCCGGGCGGACTGCCGACGTGGCCGTGGCCGATGGTGTCGTGGTCGAGGTCGGCCAGGTGAGCGAGCGGGGCCATCGCGAGATCGACGCCGATGGCGCGCTCGTGACGCCGGGCTTCGTCGACATCCACACCCACTACGACGGGCAGGCCACCTGGGACGACCAACTGCTGCCGTCGGCGTGGCACGGGGTCACGACCGTGGTCATGGGCAACTGCGGCGTTGGCTTCGCCCCGGTGCACACCCGCGATCGCGAGCGCCTCATCGAGCTGATGGAAGGCGTCGAGGACATCCCCGGCGCGGCCCTGCACGAGGGTCTCCCGTGGACCTGGACGTCGGTCGGCGACTTCCTCGACGTACTGGGAGCCCGCCAGTTCGACATCGATGTGGCCGCCCAAGTGCCCCATGGCGCGCTGCGGCTGCACGTGATGGGGGAGCGGGGCGCCAATCGTGAGCCGGCCAGCGCCGACGAGATCGCCACGATGGCGCGCCTGGCCCGCGCCGGCATCGAGGCCGGTGCGCTCGGGTTCACGACCAGCCGCACGCTCAACCACCGCACGTCCAAGGGCGAGCCGACGCCCACGCTCACGGCCAGCCGCGACGAGCTGGTCGGCATCGCCGCCGAGATCGGCCACAGCGGCCAGGGCGTGCTCCAGGTCGTGTCGGACTTCCCCGACTTCGAGACCGAGACCGAGACGCTGCGCGAGATGGTCCGCGCCTCGGGTCGCCCGTTGTCGATCAGCCTCGCCGGCGCGCCGACGAGCGAGTTCGGCTTCCGCCGGATGCTGCGCTTCCTCGACGAGGCCCGCGCCGACGGCCTGGCCATCACCGCGCAGGTCGCCGCTCGGGGCATCGGGGTGCTGATGGGGTTCGAGGCCACCCTCAACCCCTTCCTGCGCACGACGGCCTACCGCGCCATCGCCGACCTGCCGCTACCCGAACGCATCATCGAGCTGCGCCGGACCGAGGTCCGTGCCGCCGTGCTGGCCGAGGCCGGCGAGCTGCGCGCCGGGGGCGGCTACGGCCAGCTGTTCGAGCTCGGCAACCCGCCCGACTACGAGCCCGACCCTTCGACGTCGATCGCGGCTCGGGCTGCAGCCCTGGGCGTCGTCCCCGCCGAGCTCGCCTACGACCTGCTGCTCGGCGACGACGGACGAGCCCTGCTCTACGCCCCGATCCTCAACTACGCCGGCGGCAACCTCGATGCCGTGCGCGAGATGCTCGTCCACCCGTACGCGGTGCCGGGCCTGTCCGACGGCGGCGCCCACGTCGGCACCATCTGCGACGGCAGCTTCCCCACGACGTTGCTGCAGCACTGGGTGCGCGATCGCACCCGGGGCGAGCGCATCCCCGTCGAGCAGGTCATCGCCGCCCAGTGCCGGCGCACCGCCCTCACCGTCGGCCTGGCTGACCGAGGGCTGCTGACACCTGGTCACCGGGGCGACGTCAACGTGATCGACCTCGAGCGGATCCGCCTGCACCCCCCGGTGCTGCACCACGACCTGCCCGCCGGGGGCAAGCGGTTCCTGCAGCGGGCGGATGGCTACCGCCACACGTTCGTCGCCGGCGTCGAGGTCTATCGCGATGGTGAGTTCACCGGCGCCCACCCGGGGCGCCTCGTGCGGGGAGCAAAGGAGCCGGCGTGACCGTTCTCGACCTGCCGATCATCTCGGCCGACAGCCACATCACCGAGCCCCCCAACACCTACATCGACTACATCGACCCGGTCTGGCGCGATCGCGCCCCTCGGCTCGAGGACCAAGGCCCCGACCGGGGCGACGTGTTCGTGATCGACGGGATGGCCCGCACGGTTGCGCTCGGGACCGTGGCCGCGGCCGGCAAGCCGCCCGATGAGATCCGGCTGAAGGGCGCCCGGTTCTTCGACCTTCACCGCAGCGGCTGGGACCCCACCTTCCGCCTCGCCGATCAGGATCGCGATGGCGTGGCGGCCGAGGTCATCTACCCGACGATCGGCATGCTGCTGTGCAACCACCCCGACTTCGACTACAAGCACGCCTGCTTCCAAGCCTACAACCGCTGGATCACCGAGTTCTGCAGTGAGGCGCCGCAACGGCTTCTCGGCGTGGGCCAGACCGCCATGCGCTCACCGCAGGAGGGCATCGCTGACCTCGAGGCCATCAAGGCCGCCGGCCTGCGGGGCGTGATGATGCCAGGGCAACCTGCGGTCGACGACTACGACTCGTCGGCCTACGACGAGTTCTGGCGGGCCGCCATCGACCTCGGCCTGCCGCTGTCGTTCCACATCCTCACCACCCGCGGCGACAAGACCCGCGGTCCGCTCATGAACGGGTTCCTTTCGATCGTGCGGGGCTGCCAGGACATCATGGGGATGCTCGTGCTCGGCGGCGTGTTCGAGCGTCACCCCGACCTGCGCGTCGTGTGCGTCGAGGCTGACGCGGGCTGGGTGCCGCACTACATGTACCGAATGGACCACGCCTACAAGCGCCACCACAACTGGCTGCCCGCTGGTCAGGCGCTGAGCAAGCTGCCGAGCGAGTACTTCGCCGACAACATCTACGTCACGTTCCAGGACGACTGGACGGCGTTCAAGCACGCCGACGACATGAACTGGCGCCACCTGCTGTGGGCCAACGACTTCCCCCACAGCGACTCGACCTGGCCGTGGAGCCAGGAGATGCTGGCCGAGCACACCGCCAGCCTGACCGCCGAGCAGAAGCGGGCCATCTTGTGCGAGAACACCGCCGGGCTCTACGGCATCGACGTGCCCGCTCTGGCGGCAATGATCTGACAGATGGACTTCGATCTCACTGGCAAGGTTGCCCTCGTCACCGGCGGGAGCCGCGGTCTCGGCAAGGAGATGGTGCGGGCGTTCGCGGCGCACGGCGCTGACGTGGTGATCGCCAGCCGCAAGCTGGCCACCTGCGAGGAGCTGGCGGCCGAGATCGAGGCCACCACCGGGCGCCGTGCCCTCCCGGTGGCCGCCCACGTCGGCCGCTGGGCCGACTGCGACGCGCTGGTCGACACCGCGTATGCGCACTTCGGCAAGGTCGACGTGCTGGTCAACAACGCCGGCATGTCGCCGCTGTACCCGCACGTGTCGGCCGTCGACGAGGCGCTCTACGACAAGGTGCTCGACGTCAACTTGAAAGGGCCGTTCCGCCTGATGGCCAACATCGGCACCCGCATGGCCGAGGGCGACGGCGGATCGATCATCAACGTGTCGAGCATCGCCGCCATCCGCCCTACGCCCGACGTGATCCCCTACAGCGCGGCCAAGGCCGGCCTCAATGCGATGACCGAGGGCTTTGCCCGGGCGTTCGGGCCGAGCGTGCGCGTCAATTGCATCCAGGCCGGGCCGTTCCTGACCGACATCTCGAAGGCCTGGGACCTCGAGCAGTTCGAGAAGCGGGCCAAGACCACGATCGCGCTGCAGCGGGGCGGCCAGCCCGACGAGGTCGTCGGCGCCGCGCTCTACTTCGCCAGCGACGCGTCGTCGTTCACGACTGGGGCGATCCTGCGCATCGACGGCGGCACGCCGTGATCCGTCGCCTGCTCGAACGGCTGGGGCTGCGGCGCCCGCCCGACGTCCTGCGCATCGCGTATGAGCCGAAGGCCGACGGCAAGGCCGAGCCCGGCGAGGTCGTCTGGACGTGGGTCCCCTACGAGGACGACCCCAAGCAGGGCAAGGACCGGCCGGTGCTGGTGATCGGTTGGATCGGGGCCAAGGTGGCCGCGGTGGCGCTCACGAGCAAGGACCACGGCAACCGTCGCGACTGCGTGCCGATCGGCACCGGGGCCTGGGACCACCAGGGGCGGCCGAGCTTTGCCAAGATCGATCGCATGCTCACCGTCAAGCCCACCGCGGTGCGGCGCGAGGGGGCGTCCCTGCCTCGTGAGCGCTTCGATGCCGTCATCGGCGAGTTCCGGGCCTACCACCATGCGTGACGTTCCCGGCGCGGCGCGGGGCGTTCCGAGGGCCGTGCGGGCCGTTCCCGGGGCCGTGCGTCGTGTGCCGAGCGCGGTGCGGTCGATGCCCGGTGCCGTGCGGGCCGTTTCCGGGGCCGTGCGTCGTGTGCCGAGCGCGGTGCGGTCGATGCCCAGTGCCGTACGCAGCACCCAACATCGGTTGATCGACGCTGGGTTCCAGCGGGTCTTCGACGCGCCACTGCGGGTTCCCACCCGTGACGTCGCTCGTCAGCTCCTGCTGGCCGTCCACACCGAGCAGTCAGGCGCCGACACGGCCGCCCGGATGACGAGGATGGTCGCCGTCGCCCGGCCGGTCATGGTCAGGCTCGGGCCGAAGCTGGCGACCACCGGACGGGTGGGGAGGCGGGTGGCCAAGGTGTCAGGCTCCGGTCGGGGTCTGCTGTGGGGCGTGGCCGCCATCACCACGGCTACGTCGGTCGGAGCATCGGCTCACCGGGGCGTGCGTGAGCTGCAGGTGCTGTCGAGCTACCTCGTCGCCAGGCTCGATGCGCTCGGACTCCCCGTCGAGCGCGACGCGGTCGAGCGAGCGACGCTGGCGGCGTACCTCGACGCCCCGAGGGCTGAGCGGCTGCTTGCCCGCGGTGCCACCCGGGGCCAGTTGGGCCGCCGTGCGGCGCGCCGGTGGGCGGGCCGTGCCCTGAGCCCCGAAACTGGTAATCGGGCCGAGCAGCGGGTCGAAGCGTGGCTCGATGCCATCGAGCGCCTCGACCTCAGTGCCCTGGCGACAGCACCACTGTTGCCGATGCGCGAGCGGTGACCAGGGCGACCCTCGGCGCGCCCGGGACCGCTTTCGAGAACACGAAGCCGACCTGCGAGCGCAACGTCACGATGACCGTAACGGGGTGCAGCGGATCAGGTCCCGGCGTGATCAGGACATCGCCGGCACCGAGGTTGGGAACTGCTCCCGCGGCCACCGGATCTCCCTGTGCGATGAGCGACGCCCGCACGACCTGGAGGGCCTTGGCCGGGTCGAGCGTGAAGCGGCCGGTGGCGCGGTAGAGCGGTTCGTCCATCGCCTGCGCGGCGGCATCGTTGGCCGCAGCAGCGGCGGCATCGGCGAGGTGGCGGTGGCCGAGGAAGGCGACGGCGCCGTCGACGGCGATGGCGCCCAGCACGATCAGGATCATCATCGCCGCCGGCAGCATCATCAATGCGGTGCCTCGGTCGCCGAGGCCGCGAGGGTGCGGTTGGTGTCGATCAGCAACCAAGGCCGTCTCCGAGCTGGTCGCCGTCGCGGTAGGGGTCGATCACGGTGCTGTGCCGGCCGGTCACCGTGAACGTCGGTCCGAGCGCGATCCCGGGCAGGTGCACGGCTTGGAGGCGGACCTGCACCAGGACCATGACCCGCTGGCAACGGGCGAAGCTGCCGGCCGGGGGAAGGAACACTGCGCTGGCGGGAGGCTTGTGCCGGCCCGCCAGCGTGGCCGCCGTCGCAGCCGCGGCCGCGGCCTGTGCGCCGCCCTCTGTCGATGCCTCGGCGTAGGCGCGTGCACCGGCACGGGCGGCCGCATCGGCTGCTTGCTTGGCATCGACGACGGCCCAGAGCTGAAGCACCAGCAGCCCGCCGAGGACGAACACGAGCACCCCGGCGAGGATCCCGTCGCTGCCGCCCGTCACCGGGTCACCTCGATGCGGGATCGGGCCGAGCGGCTGATCGTGGCCATGCCGATGAGCCGGTCGACGCCGGGGAGGAGCTCGTGCTGGTTGGTCATGGTGATGCGGACCTCGACCCAGCCGGCGGCCGGGTCGCTCGTCCACACCACCGAGGCGTGGGGATCACGGCGGGCCACGACGGTGAGCAGCCGAGCAGTCTCGGCTTGCTGCACCGCCGAGCCCGACTGGGCCCCATGGGCGCCGACGCGCTCGGCGCTGCTGGCCAGCTCGTCGCCGACCGACGCGGCGACGTACAGGTTGATGGAGAGCTGGGTGGCCACGAGGAGCAACACGATCAAGAACGTGAGCCCGAACGTCGTGGCCAGCACGCCGTTGCCGGCATCGCCGCCCGCCCGTCGACGGGGCACCGGTCAGCCGCCGATCAGGCTGATCTGATCGGTGGTCTTCTGGCCGGTACCGGCCAGGACGCCCTTGAACAGGACCCAGGCGGCGACGCCGAGGAAGGCGACGATCATGATGGCCAGTGCCATCGATACGACGCCTTCGCCGCGGTCGTCGTCGGTGAGGTGATGGGTGAGGGTGGCTCGCCATGCGGCGAGGAAGGCCATGGTGCGCTGGACGGGGGTGAGCATGGTGATGGTTCCTTGGGGTTGTTGGTTTGGCTTGGTTTGGGTTGGGTGGTTGGTGTGGATGGGGAAGACGGGGTCAGCCGCTGACGGTGCGAAGCACGGCGACGAACGGGACGGCGAGGAAGATGACGCCCGGGATGAGGGTGGCCACCGTGACCGGGATCCAGACCGCCTGGGCGCGGCGCTCGAGGTCCTCGATCAGGCGCCGGTGGGCATCTCGGCGCATCGAGCGGGCCTCGTCGGCTACCAGCGCGCCGAGATCGCTGGTCTGGTGGTGGAGCGAGAGCACGGCGACGAGGTGGTGGACAGCGTCGACCTGGGCGACCTCGGCCCATTCGGTCAGCGCGTCCGTCTCGGTCAGTCCTTGGCGGATGCGGGTGATGACGCGGCGCACATCGCGCGCCGTGCTGCCGTTCCCCCGCTCGGCCACGCGGGCGAGGCTGGCGCCGAGCGACCAGCCCGACGACAGCAGCAGGCTGAGCTGCTCGGCGACGACCGGGAGCTCGAGGGTCAGTCGCTGTTGCCAGGCCGTCGATTGGGCTGCCAACCGGTGCTCGGGGAGCAGGAAGCCACTGATCGCGCCGGCGAGGAGGAGGGCTGTGGCGAGGATCGCGGCGGGCTGGAGCGCGACGCAGACCAGCGCGCCGAGTCCGAGTCCACCGGCCGCCCACCCCGCCTGTTGGGCGCGGAACGTCGAGGGGTCACGTTCGTCGTGGATGCGGTTGAGCCGGACCACCACCGGTTCGGTCACCCCGAGCCAGGTGGCCAGCCGGCTGCCGCCGGCGGTCAGCGCTGGTGTGACCATCGATCGCCACGTGGGCTCACCGAGACGCCGGCCGACGCGGCGGCCCGGGCCGTACGGCGCCAGCCGATCGGCGAGCCGCTCGCGTCCGATGGCGGGGATGATCGACAGCAGCAGGGCCGAACCGGTGCCGAGCAGGAGAGCGAGGACGACGATCATGATGTGAACACCCGGTCCTCGTCAGGCAGTCGCAGCAGGCGTCCGGCCCACCACCAGCAGGCGCCGACGACGGCGATGGCGACGAGCACGGCGAGCTGCCCGGACGGCGTCTGGTAGGCGTCACGCCCATCACCGATCTGCAGGCCGGCAACGGCCATGCCGAGTGGCACCAGGAGCACGAAGCGGCGAGCGAAGCGCACGCCGGCCTGCTTGGCTCGTGCGTCCTTGCGGCTCTGCACGTCGTCGAGGCGGTCCTCGCGAAGGGCGATCAGCCGGGCGTCGAGCCCTGCGCCCCCGAGCTCGTTGGCCACCAGGAGCGTCTCGAGCGCGGCGTCAGCGGTGGGGTCCGCGAGGCCCGCTTTGAGGAGGTGGGCGGTGCGCCCGAAGTCGGTGGTCAGCAGCCACTCCCGCTGGGCCGCTTCGAAGGCCGAACGCAGTTCGATCGGGGCACGGGTCCCGGCCTCGAAGAGCGCCTGTGGCACTGAGCGACCGAGCGACGACGTGCCGAGACGGATCTCCTCGATCATCCGGGGCCACGCCTCGTGGGCGATGGCTCTGCGCCGGGCCGCCTGGGAGCGCCGTACCGCAGGCGGGCCTGTGGCCGAGCAGGCGGCGAGGGCCAGCGCCGGAAGCGGTCCACCGAACAGCGCAATGCCCAGGATCAGCCCACCGAGCGCGGCTGCGCCGACCTCTACGGCGGCGCGGCCGTCGAGGTGACGCCGCCGCCTCGGGGCGGTCGTGGTGGCGCGGCTGCCGACGAGCAGCGACACGCCGACACCGGCCAGGGCGGCGAGGAGCACGGCGATCATCGGCCGGTCCCCAGCGCCCGGCGAAGGTCCTCGCCGTGCTCGGCCAGTGCCGCCGAGAGCCGCACCGGGAGGTCCCCGCTCCATCGCAGCGGCTCCTGCGGGTGGGGACGGATGAGGATGTCGGTGGTGGTGAACGTCGTGCCGGCGCCGGTGGCGTCTTCGACCGCCACGACGCTGGCCAGGCGCGGCCCGTCGGGCGTGCGGATCATGTGGGCCACCACGTCGACGGACTCGGCGACGAGCGTGGTGAGCGCGGTGAAGGGGACATCGGTGGTGGCGAGGCTGGCCAGGAGGCGCAGCCGCGACAGGGCCTGGCGGGCCGAGGACGCGTGGAGCGTCGTGAAGCCCTGGACCCCTGACGACAAGGTGAGCAGCAGCGGGAGCGCTTCGCGGTCTCGCACCTCACCGACGATGGCGACATCGGGAGCCATGCGCAGGAACCCGGCCACCAGACGGCGCAGGTCGATCTCGGGCCGGTCGGGGCGGGCGGCGCGGGTCTGCATCTGGGCCACGTTCTGCAGCGGGAGGTCAGCCTCGAAGACCTCCTCGGCCACCACCACGCGCAAGCGAGGATCGAGCTCGGCTGCGCAGCACGACAGCAGCGTCGTCTTGCCCGAGCCCGGCGCCCCCGCGATCACGATGGTTTGACCAGCCCGCACGCAGGCGGCGAGGACGTCGGCGGCGATGGTGTCGATCGCACCGCGCGTGATGAGCTCGTCGAACGATCGCACGTTCACGCCCGTGAACTTGCGGATGTTCACCATCGTGTGCCCGCCGCGGGCGACGTCGCCGTGCACGATGTGAAGACGGGCGCCGGTGGTCAGCTGGGCATCCTGCAAGCCCTCGGCCGGGTCGAACTTGCGGTGGGCGCCGGCTGCGTCGTCGAGCACCTTCGTGAGCACTCGTATGAGGTGCTCGTCGTCGTGGAAGTCCTCGTGGTGGAAGCCGCTCGGTCCCTCGTGGCGCTTGACGAAGATGGCGTCAGGGGCGTTGATCATCACCTCCCACACGTCGTCGTCGGCCAGCAGTGGTTCAAGCGGGCCGTACCCGGCCAGGTTGCGGGTGGCCCGCACGGCGAGGTCAGCGGGTTCCGACAGCGGCGATCGTGAGCCCCGTCGGGCGTCGTCCTGCCAGCTCGCCACCTCCAGCTCGACGAGGCGGTGCAGCCGCTCGACGCCGTCGGCGCGGGCCAGGTCCAGGCCCTCGTCCTTGGCCCGGTCCTGCACCCGTCGTTCGATCTCGACCAAGGGGCGAACGGTGCTCATGCGCCGATCTCCTCGTACAGCTCGAAGGCACCGAATGAGCCGGGTCGGATGAGCTCAGGCTCGGGTGCCGCGGATGCGTGCCGTGAGCGTCGGTCGATGACGACCTTCGCGATCTCCGCGGCGAGCTGGCCCGGCAGGCTCGACGCCGCGTGGAGCGCGCCCTCGACGCCCTTGATGGTCGGGACGAAGAGCGGCGCCATCAGATCTGAGTCACGCCCGAGCACCGGGCGGACCTGCTCGCGAACCGCCTGGGTGATCTCGCGCCGTGCGAGCAGGCCCCGAGGGGCGTGGTTGATGACCGGAACGAGACGCTCGGGGTCGACGCCGAGGTCGATCAGCGCCCGCAGGCAGCGGCTGAGGGCGTGCACCCCGCGGAGGCCGGGGGTGCCGACGACGACGACCACATCGGCAGTCGCGTGGGCGTGACGGGCCAGGACGTTGCGGTCATCGAGCTCGATGGCGCCGGTCTCGGCGTGACCCTCGACGTCGGCGTCGACGTCGACGACGACGGTCCCATACGTGTGGCGGAGGCCATCGACGGCGGCCTGGGTCGCCCGCCGTCGCAACGAGACCCAGTCACGGTGGCGGCGAAGTCCGAGCAGCAGCTCGTAGCCGCGCGCTTCGACGACGAACGTCAGGGCGCGAACTCGGGCATCGCTTGGTTCGCCGTTGCGATGGGCCTCGACCAGCTCGGGGAGCCCGGGGATCACGTCGCCGGTTCCGTGGAGCATCGCGAGGTCGGCGTCGAGGCAGAGGTCGGCCAGCAGGACCGGGCCTGGCGACGCGCCCGCGACCGCGGCCCGCGCCAGCGCCTGGGC
The DNA here is from genome assembly GCA_038244535.1 of Acidimicrobiales bacterium. Lineage (GTDB taxonomy): Bacteria > Actinomycetota > Acidimicrobiia > Acidimicrobiales > Ilumatobacteraceae > JBBRTJ01. The sequence goes on from JBBRTJ010000007.1 coordinate 24,564, forward strand.
CAGCCCCATGGCGATCGTCGATGCGCCGGTGCCGCCGGGACCGGTGACGGCCACGAGCGGGTGACGGGCGCCCCGTGGAGCGTGCTCGGGCTGCGGGAGGCGCACGACGTCGGCGCGGGAAACCGGCTGGGCGGCCCGGGCCAGCAGGTCGCACAGGGTGCCCGGCCGCACGTCACGGTCGACGACGGCGTCGACGGCGAGTGCCGTCGAGGCGAGCTGGCCGACGACGATGACGGCGCAGCCCGCCGCCGCGGCGGCGGCCACGAGATCTCGATCGAGGCCAGGGGCGCCGCCGTCGATGATCAAGGCCGAGTGGGAGCGGCCCGACCGGAGGCGGTCCGCAACCTCGTCGGTCGACACGCACTTGAGCAGCTCGATGGGGACGGCGCCGCTCGATGCCGCCGCGGCAAGCTCGCGGAACCAGGGCGCGCGGTTCGTCGAGAGACCGAGCACCACGAAGCGCTCGGGGCTGCTCATGGTGCGACCTCGGCGCACGCCGCCGGCGTTTCGACCAGGGGCGCCGGGGTGCCGGGAGCCGGCCGCGACAGCGTGACCTGACCGGCCCGCACGGCGTTCACGACCGCAAGCACCCGACCGTTGGCGGGAAGGCCGAGCGTCACGAGCGTGGACTGCTCGCCCAAGCCGCCGGTTCCGGAGGTGGTGGCGTCCACCCGAGCGCCCCGCACGACCGCGACGGTGCAGCGGTCGTAGGTCGCGAGCACGTCGACGACGTCGTTCACCGCCAGGCGGCCGGCCAGTGCACGGTCCGCGGCCAGCGAGATGGTGACCTCGTCGACACCGGCGTCGGGCGGTGCGTCGGTCACCGAGCCGCGTTGCACGAGCTCACCGACCGCGATCGGTCCGGTCGCGACCTTGCCGGTGATGGCCGCGGCATCGGCGAGGGCATGGACGGCCTGCGCCGGATCGAGGTCGATGGGCCGCAGTTCGACGTCGTCAGGGTGGAGCACCGCGCCGATCGCGATGGCCCGTCGGGCCACGACGAAGCGCGGTGGCGTTGCCGTCGAGCTTCCGGACGCAACCACGAACGTGCCGAGGGCCGCGATCGTGACGAGGGTCCCGCCGAGCGCGGCACGACCAGTGACCTTGGGGGCGCGAGCGCGCACCTTGCTGTGATTCATTCCGCCGTTCCTTCCGCCACGCGCCCCGGCCCGCCGAACAGCAGGTTCCGCCCAGAGCGACGAAGGGGTCACCCTAGCGACTGCCACGCCCGGCCGCCAGCGCGCGCCGGCTGGGCAATCCGGCTCAACCGCTCGGCCCGGCAAGGGGTCCGCGCTCGTGACCATCGGCGATGACAGGATCACGACGGGCTCTGGTCGACCGAGGTGGCGCGTCTCAGGTCACATCAAAGGGATGGAAAGCCACTGGAAGCGCGCACCCCTCGGGTAGGGTGCCAACCATGGCCAAAGCAACAGGTGACGACATCGTGTGGCTCAGCACCGGCGACGCGGCCCAGCGGCTGGGCATCACCACGCGCACGCTGTACCGCTTCATCGACGAGGGGCAGCTCCCCGCCTACCGGTTCGGGCGGGTCATCCGCCTGCAGCGGAGCGAGGTCGACGACTTCATCCGGCGCAGCCGGATCGAGCCGGGGACCCTCGAGCACCTCTACCCAGAGCCGGTCAGCTCCACCTCTGAGATCGCGTGAGCGGCGACGTGCACGAGGGTGCCGGCCGGCCCGCCCACGCGCACCGTCACCACGTCCTGGCCGGCCGCCAGCAGACGTCCCCGCAGCAGCTCGGGCTCGCCGACCACCACCAGGGCCACATCGGGCTGGTCCTCCACCAGGTCGGCCAGGGCCGCCATCAGGCCGGCACCGTCGGGCAGTGCTCGGCTGCCGCGGCGCACCGGCGCCGTCGCTTGCTCGCGCACACTTGCGATGGTGCCGGTCACCAGCAGCACGGTGGCGGCGTCGGTGCGCAGCCGGCACAGCGGCACGGTCGCGGTCACGACGACCCCGCGGTGCAGGCGCCCGCTGGTGGTGCGCACCGCGGCGGGGCGACCCGACTCAGCCAGATCCAGCAGCAGCGCAGAGAAGGTGGCTTCCTCCTCGGCTCGGCGGCCGGCCCAGAAGCGGCGATTTCGGGCGGCTGCGGCCTCGTCGGCGCGCTGCTCGGCCAGCCAGCGATCGGCGCCGTCGGCCCAGGTGTCGTTCACGGGTTGCCACGGTAGGCCGGCCGTGCCCGCCGATAGCGTGACGAACCTCATGACCCACGTCGATGTCGTCGTTCCCGGCAACCACCTCATGGTCGGCCTGCTCGGCCAACGCGACCACCTGTTGCGCCAGATCGAGGCGGCGTTCCCGGCCACGTCCATCCACGTGCGGGGCAACGAGATCCGAGTCGACGGTGCCGACGCGGCGCGGGTGGGCCGCCTGTTCGAGGAGCTGGTGCTGCTGCTCCAAGGTGGGCAGGGCCTCGACGAGTCCAACGTCGCCCGTGCCATCGACATGATCGTCGGCGACGAGCGGCCCAGCGTCGTGCTCACCGACGAGGTGCTCCGGGCGGCCAAGGGTCGTACCGTGCGCCCCAAGACCAGCGGACAGAAGCGCTACGTCGATGCCGTCCGCACCAACACCATCACGTTCGCCCTCGGCCCGGCCGGAACCGGCAAGAGCTGGTTGGCGGTGGCCATGGCGGTGCAGGCGCTTCAGGCCAAGCAGGTGCAGCGCATCATCCTCACCCGCCCCGCGGTCGAAGCGGGTGAGCGTCTCGGCTTCCTCCCCGGCGACCTGATGGCCAAGGTCGACCCCTACCTGCGTCCGCTGTACGACGCGCTGTACGACATGGTCGATCTTGAAGGCGGCCAGAAGTGGCTCGAGAAGGGGCTGGTCGAGGTGGCGCCGCTCGCCTTCATGCGGGGCCGCACGCTCAACGGGAGCTTCATCATCCTCGACGAGGCCCAGAACACCACCCCGGAGCAGATGAAGATGTTCCTCACCCGGATCGGGTTCGGCTCCAAGGTCATCGTGAACGGCGACATGACCCAGATCGACGTGCAGGGCGGGCGAAGCGGCCTGGTCGGCCTCGAGCCGATCCTGGCCGGCATCGAGGGGCTCAGCTTCGTGCACCTCGGCAAGGGCGACGTCGTGCGCCATCGGATCGTGGCCGACATCGTCGACGCCTACGAGCGGGCCGACGAGCGCAACGGCGTGCGTCGTGGCTGACGATCGGGGAGGGCGACCGCACCTGGCCGGCCGTCACAAGGTCGGCGGCGATGGTGACGCCGAGGTGTTCGTGGCCGACGAGCAGTCGGTCGTGCCCGTCGACGTAGCCCGCTGGCAGCGCCTGGCCCAGGGCGTGCTGGCCGCCGAGGGCGTGCGGGGCGGCATCGAGATGAGCCTGCTGTTCATCGGCGAGCTCGAGATGGCCGAGCTGAACGAGCAGTTCCTCGCCAAGTCGGGGCCGACCGACGTGCTCGCCTTCCCGATCGATGCCGTCGAGGTCGAGATCACCTCGACGCCCGGTGGCGCCCGTCGAGGCCCCGACCGAGCGCCCGACGACCCCGAGGACATGCCGCTGCTGCTCGGCGACGTGGTGGTCTGCCCGGCGGTGGCGCTGGCCAACGCCCCCACCCACGCTGGCAACCTCGACGACGAGCTGGCCCTTTTGGTGGTGCACGGGATCCTCCACATCATGGGCCACGACCACCACGACCCCGAAGAGACCACCATCATGCGGGCCCGCGAGCGCGAGCTCCTCGAATCGCTGCACTGGAAGGGCCCGATGCCTGAAGGGTTCCGTCAGGAACAGGACTGATGAGCACCACCGATGTCTGGATGATCGTGGGGATCGTCGTCCTGCTGCTCGTCCTCATGGCCTTGGCCGTGGCCGAGATGGGCCTCACCCGCACCAGCAAGGTGCGGGCCAACTCGCTGGCCGAGTCTGAGGGCCGCCGTGGCGCTGCGCTGGTCGCTCTCGTCGGCCGCCCCGAGCGCTTCGTCAACCCGATCCTGCTCACCGTCAACATCTGTCAGACCGTGCAGGCCACGTTCACCGGCATCGTGGCCGCCAACCTGTTCGGCGTGTGGGGCGTCGTCATCGGCGTATCCCTCAACGTCGTGGTCTTCTTCGTCCTCGCCGAGGCGGTACCCAAGACCTGGGCCGTGCTCAACCCCGAGCGCGCCGCCCTCGCATCGGCTCGTCCGATCTCGGCCCTCGTCAGGTTCTGGCCGCTGCGGGTCAGCTCCCGCGGGCTGATCGGGTTGACCAACGTCATCATCAAGGGCAAGGGCCTCGCTCGGGGTCCGTTCGTGACCGTCAGCGAGCAGGAGCTGCTCGCCATGGCCGACGTCGCCGTCGAGGAAGACGTCATCGAGCACGAGGAGCGCAAGCTCATCGAGAGCGTGTTCGAGTTCGGCGACACCGTGGCCCGGGAGATCATGGTGCCCCGCCCCGACATGATCACCGTGGCCGCTTCCGCGACCGTCACCGAGGCCCTCGACATCGCCATCGAGCACGGGTTCTCTCGAGTGCCGGTCATGGGCGAGTCGGTCGATGACGTGTTGGGCCTGGCCTTCACCAAGGACCTCGTGCGGGCCGAGCGTGAGGGCCGCGGGGCCGAGCCCGTTGCTGCGTGCGTACGGCCCGCCCGCTTCGTGCCCGAGACCAAGTCGGTGGCCCGCCTCATGCGTGAGATGCAAGCGGCCAAGCAGCACATGGCGATGCTCGTCGACGAGTACGGCGGCATCGCCGGCCTCGTCACCTTGGAGGACTGCCTCGAGGAGCTCGTGGGCGACATCGTCGACGAGTACGACGCCGAAGAGGCCGAGTTCGAGCGACTGCCCGACGGCGTGCTCCGAGTCGAGGGCGGCCTCGACGTCGAAGAGCTGAACGAGCTCCTCGGCACCGAGCTGCCCGATGACGACTGGGACACCGTGGGGGGCTACCTGCTCGGCATGCTCGGCCACGTGCCGGCCGAGGGTGAGGTCGTCGAGGCCGAAGGCCACCGCTTCACCGTTGAGCGCTTGGATGGACGTCGCATTGCTCGAGTGCTCGTCCAGGCGATCGACCAATGAGCGAGCCGTCGTTCCGATCGGGGTTCGTGACGTTCGCGGGCCGCCCGAACGTGGGCAAGTCCACGCTGCTCAACAACATCATGGGCGCCAAGGTCAGCATCGTGAGCGACAAGGCGCAGACCACGCGCACCCAAGTGCGTGGCGTGCTCAACCGGCCTGGCGTGCAGGTGGTGTTCGTCGACACCCCGGGCATCCACAAGCCGGTGTCGGCGCTCGGCCAGCGGCTGAACGCCACCGCCGTCGAATCGGTGAGCGACGTCGACGTGGCCTGCCTCGTGCTCGATGCCACGGCGCCGTTCGGCAACGGTGATCGCTTCGTCGCCGAGCGCATGCCGACCGACGCCGTGGTGGTGGTCAACAAGGTCGACCTCGCCGCCCCGATGACGATCCTGCGCCAGCTCGCGGCGGCCAGCGAGCTCAATGCCGAGAGCTACTTCCCGGTGTCGGCCGTGACCGGCCAAGGCGTCGAGGCCCTCGTCGAGCACCTGGTGTCGCGCCTGCCCGAGGGCCCGGCGTACTACCCGCTTGACACCGTGACCGACGTGCCCGAGGCGTGGTGGGTGGCCGAGCTGGTCCGCGAGCAGCTCCTCGCGCAGTTCGACCAGGAGCTGCCGTACTCGATCGCCACCCGGGTGACCGAGTGGGAGTGGCCGAGGATCCGCTGCGAGATCCTCGTCGAGCGCGAGAGTCAGAAGGGCATGGTCATCGGGCGCAAGGGGGCGATCTTGAAAGAGGTGGGCTCGGCAGTGCGGGCGCAGCTCCCCAAGGGGGCGTTCATCGAGTTGTTCGTCAAGATCGACAAGAACTGGCAGCACCGTCCCGATCGTGTGGAGCGCCTGGGGTACTGATGAAGGTCCGGCAGTGGGGCGCCGTTGCGTTGGCCGGCCTCGTGATCGCCGCGTGTGCCGGCTTGCGCCCCGAGCAGGCCGACGAGCAGGCCGAGGTCGCGTCGAGCACGGCAGTGCCTGGCTCCGGCGGCGCTGCGGGTCCCGGTGCCGGTGAGGGTCCGGTCCTGGCGGTGGCGCTCCCCGCCCTTGCGCCAGGCGACTCGTCCCACCGGGTCACCGACGAGAACGCCCGCCCCGGCACCACCGATTGGAGGATCACGACCGACAACCCCAAGTCGGTGATCGAGGGGTTCGCCGACACCTCGAGCGCCGCGCTCGGCGACGAGGTCAACCTCATGGTGGCCACCGGTGAGGACGGCTGGCAGGCCCGGGCCTACCGGATGGGGTGGTACGGCGGCGCCCAGGGTCGGCTGGTGTGGAGCTCGGGACCTCAGCCGCTGCAGTACCAGCCCAAGGCGGTGGTCGACGCCCGCTCGGGCATGGCCGAGGCGCCGTGGTCCACGAGCCTGTCGATCCCGATCACCGCGACCTGGGTCCCGGGCACGTACCTGGTCAAGCTCACGGCCCCGAAGGGCGGCGCGCACTACATCCCACTGACGATCCGTGACGACGCATCGACTGCTGCGCTACTGGCGATCAACGCCGTCACCACGTGGCAGGCCTACAACGACTGGGGCTCGTGCAGCCTGTACCGGTGCCTGTTCGCCAAGCATCGGCGGGGCGAGGTCGTCAGCTTCGATCGGCCGTACTTCCACCCGTACGGCAAGGGCTCAGCCGACTTCCTCGATCACGAGCTCCCGCTCATCAGCCTCGCCGAGCAGCTCGGCTTCGACATCACCTACGCCACCGACCTCGACCTGCAACGTGAGCCGTCGCTGACGCATCGCCACCGGGCCGTGCTCTCGCTCGGCCACGACGAGTACTACTCGACTGCGATGCGGGAGGCCCTCCAATCGGCCCGTGACGCCGGGGTGAACCTTGCCTTCTTCGGGGCCAACGCCATCTACCGCCGCATCACCCTCGAATCGGGTCGCAACGCCCGGCCCCTGCGCAGGGAGGTCAACCATCGTGCCGGTGACACGGCCGAGTGGCGCAGCGGCGGCCAGCCGGAGTCGGCCCTCATCGGCATCGGCTACGACTGCGCCGGCATGACCGGCGACATGCGCCTGGTGAACACCGCGAACTGGGTGTACGAGGGGTCTGGAGCCCGCGATGGCCAGGTGCTGAAGGGCCTCGTGGCCAACGAGTTCGACAACGTGCAACGCCTCCCCTCCACGCCCAAGAACCTCGAGCTGCTGTCGCACTCGCCAGTCGTGTGTGGTGGCGATCACTCGCACGCCAACAGCAGCTACTACACCGCGCCGGGCGGGGCGGGCGTGTTCGCGACGGGCACGATCCACTGGATCTGCAACCTCGACACCACGTGTGGGCCAAGCCCCTACACGAGCGCGGTGGTGCGCCGCGTCACGGCCAACGTGCTGATCGCCTTTGCCCGAGGACCGGCGGGCGAGACGCACCCGTCGGTGGGCAACGTCGGTCGGGTCACAGGGTCTCGGTGATCGAACGCAGGAACGCCTCGACCTCGGTGCGGTCCTTCGTGCGCTTCATCGGGGGGAGAGCTCGCACGAGGTCCCAGCGGTAGTTGGCCGATGCCAACCGGGGATCGAGGACGGCGACCACGCCTCGATCGGTGGACGAGCGGATGAGGCGGCCGGCCGCTTGGGCCAGCATCGTGGCGGCGCGCGGGAGGTCGACGACGCGGAAGGCGTCGGCGCCGGCGCGGTCTCGGCGGGCGTCGAGCAGCGGGTCGTCAGGGCGGGGGAACGGGATGCGGTCGATCGTGACCAGGCTCAACGTGGCGCCCGGGATGTCGACGCCTTGGAAGAGACCCGCCGTGGCGAACAGGCACGTCTCGGGGTGCTCGGCGAAGGCCGCGACAAGCGCCGGCTTGGGTAGGTCGGACTGGATCAGGATCGGGAAGGCCAGCACGGGGCGCAGTGCATCAGCAGCCGCCTGCATCGCCTTCCAGCTCGTGAACAGCGCCAGGGTGCGACCGCCGGCCGCCTCGATGAGGATCCGGAGCTCGTCGTGCAAGGCCCGGTCATCGGTCCGTTGTCGGGGGTTGGGGAGGTGCGTGGCGCAGTACAGGAGGGCGTGGTGCTCGTAGTCGAAGGGGCTGCCCACGTCGAGCTCATCGGTCCTCTCGGCGGGGAGCCCGACCCGGGCGGCCAGGCCGGCGGGGATGGTGGCGCTGGTGAGGACGGCGGTGCGCTTGTCCCACAGGGCCTCCTTGAGCACCGGAGCGACGTCGATGGGGCGCACCTGGAGCGAGGGGGCGTGCGGCGGGCCCTCGACCCAGGCGACGTAGCCGGCGGGCACGTCGGTGGCGGCGTCGAGGTCGCCGATGAGGGCCGTGGCGGCCTGCATGGCCCGCACCTTGCGCTGGTCGGCCTCGGTGACGGTCGTGTCGATGGCGCGCAGCGCTTGCAGCACGGCGTCGATCCGGCGACGAGCCCCCGCGATCGCCTCGGCGATCGGGTCGGGCAGCGCAGTGTCGACGCGACGATCGCGAAACGGTGCGAGCGCGGCGTTGATCGCGTTGCCGGCGGCGGCCAGCCCGGCCACGGCTTCACCCTCGGCCAGCACGCCTCCCACGACGCGGGCCAGGGAGGTGAGACGCCCCGCGGTCACCTCCATGCCTGCGGTCTGCGAGATCACGTCTTCGAGCTGGTGGGCTTCGTCGAGCACCACCACGTCGTGCTCGGGCAGCAGCATCCCGCCGGTGGCGAGGTGGAGCCCGTACAGGTGGGTGTTCACCACCACGACGTCGGCCGCCGCGGCGCGGCGGCGGGCTGTTTCGGCAAAGCACGGGTCACCGAGCGGGCAGCGGGTCGCTCCCGGGCACTCCATGCTCGTGACGCTGAGCTGTTCCCAGGCCTTGGGGTGCGGCGCCCAGGTGAGCTCGGCCTCGTCGCCGGTCACGGCCTCTCCCGACCACCGCGCCAGCTTGGCCATGTCGGCCCGCACGGTCGGGGCCACGTCCTCGAGGGCCAGGGTGCCGTCGGCCGCGGCGCTGGTCTCGCGCACCCGCTGCAGGCACAGGTAGCTCGATCGCCCCTTCAGCACCGCCCACTCGAAGCGGCGGCCGAGGTGTTCGGCGAGGAAGGGGAGGTCCTTGGTCGCCAACTGGTCCTGCAGTGCTTTGGTTGCAGTGGCAACCACCACGCGACGTCCCGACAGGAGCGAGGGCACGAGGTAGCCGAGGCTCTTGCCGGTCCCGGTTCCCGCCTGCACCACGAGGTGGCGGCCGACGTCGATGGCGGTGGCGACGGCCTCGGCCATGGTCTGCTGGCCCACCCGCGGTTCGCCGCCACCGGGCAGTGCAGCAACGACGTCAGCAAGGGCCGCGGAGACGTCCGCGCTGATCAGCCCCGCTCGTACAGGCCGCGCAGCCGTTCGGTGAGGGACTGCATGACCTCGAGCGCGAAGTAGGGCGTGTCTTGGACGAGCACGAGGAACAGCCCCTGGCTGATGGCGAGGAGCTCGACGTCCGTGGCCGCCACGGCGCTCGTGCTGCGGGGCCGGCGATCGATCAGCGCCATCTCGCCGAACGACTCGCCCGGTCCGATGCGCACCGAGCGGTCCCCGTCGTAGGCGAGCTCGACGTCGCCCGAGGCGATGATGTACATCGCCGTGCCGGGCTCGTCCTTGCTGAAGATCACCGATCCGGCCGGGAAGCTGACGGGATCTCGCCCGTTCACGTAGCGCATGAGGTCCACGGGGCCGGAGCGTAGGTGCTCGGCGCGGTGCCGCCGGGTCCTTCACTGTGCGTTTCCTTGTCGTCCATGCTCCGTTTGCCGGGATGGGCGAACGTTCGTGCCGCTGCGTGCCAGGGTGCTGGATCGATGGCTGAGCACCGGCGGGACGGCCGATCGTCACTCAGGTTGCTCCTCACCGCCGAGGCCCTGTCGAGCGTCGGCGACGCCGCCTTCTGGGTGGGGTTGCTGGTCGTGCTCCTCGATCGAGCAGGGGGCGCGGGTTGGGTGGCGGCGGCCGCCTTCTGCCGTCTCGCGCCGAGAGTCGTGCTGGGTGCCCCGGCCGGGGTGCTGGCCGATCGCTACGACCGGCGGCGGATGCTGGTCGGGCTCGACCTGGCTCGGGCTTCGATCATGGTGGTGCTCGTCGGGCTGGTGCAGGCGGGCGGGTCGCCGGTGCTGATGCTGCTCCTCGTCCTGGTCTCTTACACCCTGGCGGCGCCCTACCGGCCGGCCAAGGCGGCCGGCATCCCCCTCGTCGTCGGTGAGGCTCGTGCCGCTGCGGCCAACGCCCTTGACGGCACGATCCGCCAGATCGCCACGTTCCTCGGTCCGCTCGCCGGAGCCCTCCTGCTCGCCATCGGCGAGCCGTCGTGGGCCTTTGCCCTGAACGCGACGACCTTCCTGTTGTCGGCCGCGCTCATCAGCCCGGTGACCGAGCTCGGCGGACCTCCCCCTGGCGCCCAGCACGTTGCCGAGGCCGTGCGGGCGGGATGGTGGGTGGCCTTCGCCCACGGCCTGGACTCAGTCCGCGCCCAGGCCGGGTTGCCGCTGCTGACGGTCCTGGTGTTCGTGATGAGCACGGCCCGTGGGTTCGAGATGGTGCTGCTGGTTCTGGCCGCACGTGATCGCCTCGGCCAGGGGGCCGAGGGGGTGGGTCTGCTCAGCGCGGCCATCGGCGTGGGCGCCATGGCCTGCTTCCCCTTCGTGCCCCGCATCGCCGAGCTCGAGCGACCGGCGCTTGCCTTCTCGGCGTCACTGGGTGCGACCGCGGCAGCCTCCATCGTGCTCGCCGTCGTGACGACGCCGTGGCCGGCGCTGTTCGTGCTGGCCGTGGCGGGGCTCGGCATCGTGATCTTCGAGGTGCTGTCCATCACCTTGCTGCAACGCCTGTCCCGGCTCGAGCTGCTGGGCCGCGTCTTTGGCATCCAGAACGCCGCCATCAACGGCGGCAAGCTCGTCGGTTCCCTCCTCGCCCCGCTCCTCGTCGCGACCGTCGCTCTGGAAGGAGCGCTCACCGTCGCGGCGCTGCTCGTGGGGATCACGGCCGCGCTGGCCGTGCCGGGCCTCCAGCGGATCGGCCGAGAGGCGCTGGTGCGGCGGCGCCAGCTCTCACCGCGGGTCGAGGTGCTGCGGTCCTTGGCCCTGTTCGAGGGCGTGTCGCTCCCGTCGCTCGAGCTGCTCGCGTCGTCGCTGGCCGTCGAACAGCTCGACCCCGGCACCGATGCCGTCCGCCAGGGCGACCAACCCGAGCACCTGTACCTGGTGCGCTCAGGCTCCTTCGCCGTCGTCGTCGACGGTCGAGTGATCAACCAGGTTGGCCCCGGTGAGTGGTTCGGTGAGATCGGCCTGCTGCACGAGCGTCCTCGCACCGCCACGGTCACCGCCGATGGCCGAGCTGAGGTGTGGCGCATCTCGGGTCCGGAGTTCCTCGATGCCATCGCCACCGCCGCGCTGCCTCCGTCGGCCCTGCTCGAAGGGGTGGCCGGCCGTCTGGCCCGCAGCGAGGTGGCGCGCTGACCGGGCACCCGGGTGCTGCGGAGGCCCGGCGGTAGGTTTCCGGGAGTGAGCCTGCTCGACGGCCTCGATCCCAAGCGGATCCCCACCCACATCGGTTGCGTCATGGATGGCAACGGCCGGTGGGCGCAGGCCCGCGGCCTCAAGCGGACCGAGGGCCATGCGGCCGGTGAAGAGGCCCTGTTCGACGCCGTGCACGGTGCGCTCGAGCTCGGCGTGCGGTGGCTCACCGTCTACGCGTTCTCGACCGAGAACTGGCGCCGCCCGGCCGACGAGGTGCGCTTCCTCATGCACTTCAACGAAGACATCCTCACTCGACGCCGCGACGAGCTTCACGACCTCGGCGTGCGCGTTCGCTTCGCCGGTCGGCGCGACTGGCGGGTGCCCAAGCGCCTCATCCGCCACCAGGACAGCTCGATCGAGCTCACCAAGCGCAACCGCACGCTCACCTTGACCTTCGCCTTCAACTACGGCGGCCGGGCCGAGATCATCGACGCCGTCAAGGCCTTGGTGGCCGAGGGTGCGGGGCCCGACGACATCGACGAGAAGGCCATCCGCCGCCACCTCTACGAACCCGACATGCCCGATCCCGATCTCGTGATCCGCACCTCTGGTGAGTACCGCATCTCGAACTTCTTGCTCTGGGAGATCGCGTACTCCGAGCTCGTGTTCAGCGAGGTGCTCTGGCCCGACTTCCGACGTGAGCACCTGGCCGACGCGGTGCGCGAGTACCAGCGGCGTCAGCGGCGCTTCGGCGGGGTCGATGCATGACGCTCGTCCGTGACCACGGCATCGTGCTGCGCACCTACAAGCTGCGCGAGGCCGACCGGATCGTGGTGCTGATGACCAGCGAGCACGGCAAGGTGCGCGCCGTGGCCAAGGGTGTGCGCAAGACCACCAGCCGCTTCGGTGCCCGACTCGAGCCCATGAGTCACGTGGCGCTGCTGCTGTACCAGGGGCGCACCGATCTCGACGTCGTGAGCCAGGCCGAGACCGTCGACCACTTCCGAGCCATCCGTGACGATCTCGACCGCTTGGGCAAGGCCATGGAGCTGCTCGAGGCGGTCGACCAGGTTGCTCAGGAACGGGAAGCCGACCCCGGCCTCTACCGCATGCTGCTGGGCGGTTTGCGCAGCCTGGCCGAGCGCGATGCCCCGCTGCTCGTGCCGGCGTTCTTCTTCAAGCTGCTCGCGGCGCAAGGCGTCGGCCCGCAGATCGACGCCTGCGTGAGCTGCGGGAGTGACGGACCGCTGGTCGCCTTCGATCTCGTCGAGGGGGGAGCGCTGTGCCGCACCTGCCGGCGGGGCGTGCCGATCAGCCCCGAGGCGCTCGAGGTGCTCCGCATGGTGCTCGGTGGCGGACTGTCGGCGGCGCTGGCTGCGCCGGACTCGCCTACGACCCAGGAGGTCTCGCTGCTGGCCACCCGCTCGTTCGAGCAGCACATCGAGCGAAGGATGCGCACCGTCGGTGCTCTTGGCCTGCACTGAGACTGCCAAGCGACGTTCGTTTCGATGACGCATCGCTGACACCGCACGTCCACGTGGATCGGGTGGCATGGCGGTACCGTCGACCGAGGCACGGAAGGAGGAGTGGACGTGAGAGTGGTCCTGCTGGTCCTCGACGCCTTCCCCAACCGCTGGCTCGATGCACGGGTGGCGCCGACGTTGTTCCGCCTCGCCTCGTCGGGAGGCTGGGCGCCCGAGGGTGGTTGGGCCTCGATGACCAGCGCCACGTACCCGAACCACGCCACGTTTGCCACCGGCGCCGAGCCTGCCCGCCACGGCATACGGGCCAACCACGTGCTGCTCAACGGTCGCATCCGGCCGGCCGAGGAGGCGGGGCCGGCGGTCCCGACGCTGTTCGACGGCTGCCAGAGCAGTGGCCTGTCGAGCGAAGCCGTCCTCGGTGATCACCACCTCGTCGGGGTGGTCGGCGCTGGGGGGGCGTCCCGCCACTGGCCCACCGGCGGCACCCGGCCAGCCGGCGTCGCCCTCGATGCGTTCGGGTACACGTCCGACGACGTCACCATCGACCGCATCCTCGAAGCAATCGACCGGGGGCCCGATCTGCTGTTCGCGCAGTTGAACGAGCCCGACACCGAAGGCCACCGCTACGGACCTGACACGCCCGCGGCCGTCGAGTCGTACCGGCGGTGCGACGAGCGGGTGAGGCTCGTGGCTGATGCGCTCGCCAAGGTGTGGGACGAGACGGTGCTCATGGTCGTCAGCGATCACGACATGGACACCATGCGACCGGAGCCGCCGATCGATCTCGCCTTCGAGGCGGTGGTGCACGAGGTGCCCGCCACAGTCATCCACGAGGGCACTGCGGCGCTGGTCGTGGGGCAGGGGGCGTGTCATGACCGCTGGCTCGACGACGTCGCCGGGGTCTCGGGCTCGGCCGAGCTCGAGCGGGGCGTCCGTCTTGTCTGGGCTGACGAAGGCCGGTGGTTCGGTGCCAGCAGCCACTCGTTCATGCCCGGCATGCACGGCGGCTTCACCACCCGGACCCAGGTGGCGGTCGTGGCCGGCGGCCATCCGGCGGTCGCGTCGATCGGGCGAAGCCTGGCCGTGCGCCGTCCCAACGCCGCTGACTGGGGCGCGACGGCCGCCGACCTGCTCGGGATCAGCCTGCCCGCAGCCACTGGCGTGGCGATGGCGCGAAATCCCTAGCGACCGGGTCCTGCCGCCACCGCTGGCGTGGCCGGGGCCAACTGGTGCGGCCCGAGCGCACCGGCGGCGCCTCAGGCGCACCAGTTCGGCGGCGAGCCTTCTCGTGAACGCACGCGACTCTCTCGGTCCGACCTCGTAGCCTCGCCCGCCATGCCTGCCACCGAGCTCGAACAAGTCGTCAACCTGTGCAAGCGCCGCGGCTTCGTGTTTCCCTCGGCCGAGATCTACGGCGGCTTCCGGTCGAGCTACGACTACGGACCCCTCGGCTCGATGATGCTGCGCAACGTCAAGGAGGCGTGGATCCGCTCGATGGTGCAGCTGCGCGACGACGTCGTGCTGATCGACGCGGCGATCCTCGGGCCGCCTCAGATCTTCGAGGCCAGCGGCCACCTCGCCAACTTCAGCGACCCGTTGGTCGACTGCAAGGTCTGCCACAACCGGTACCGCCTCGACAAGCTCGACGACCCGACCACCTGCCCGAGCTGCCACTCAAAGGAGAGCTTCACCGAGGCCCGCCAGTTCAACCTGATGTTCAAGACCCAGGCCGGCCCGGTCGAGGATGCCGGCGCCGTCGCCTACCTGCGCCCCGAGACGGCACAGGGGATGTTCGTCAACTTCGCCAACGTGCTGCAGGCCACGCGCAAGAAGCCGCCCTTCGGCATCGCTCAGACCGGCAAGAGCTTCCGCAACGAGATCACTCCGCAGAACTGGATCTTTCGCACCCGTGAGTTCGAGCAGATGGAGCTCGAGTTCTTCGTGCCCCCGGCCGACGCGCCGCAGTGGTACGAGTACTGGTGCAACCAGCGCATGTCCTGGTACCTCGAGCTCGGCATCCCCGCCGACATGCTGCGTCTCCGCGCCCACGACGCCGACGAGCTCTCTCACTACTCGGCGGGCACCAGCGACGTCGAGTTCCTGTTCCCATGGGGCTTCGACGAGCTCGAGGGCATCGCCAATCGCACCGACTTCGACCTCACGCAGCACGCCAACCACTCGGGTGAGAAGCTCGACTACTTCGACCAGGCCACCGGCGAGCGCTACCGGCCGTTTGTGATCGAGCCCGCCGCCGGCGTGAATCGCGCCATGGCCGCCTTCCTGCTGGCCGCTTACGACGAGGACGTCGTGAACGACGAGACCCGCACGGTGCTGCGGCTGCACCCGCGCCTCGCGCCATACAAGGTGGCGGTGCTCCCGCTGTCGAAGAAGGACACGCTCACGCCGCTGGCCAAGCAGGTGCACCGCATGGTGGCCGAGCGATACATGACCGACTACGACGAGACGCAGGCCATCGGCCGGCGCTACCGCCGCCAGGACGAGATCGGCACCCCGTTGTGCGTGACGGTCGACTTCGACTCGCTCGACGACGGCGCGGTGACCGTGCGCGACCGGGACACCACCGAGCAGGTGCGGGTGCCGATCGACGGTCTCGACGCGGAGCTGAGCGGCCGCCTGGGTTGGTAGCAGCGGCGATCTAGGATCGTCGACTGTGCCGTATGTTTTCGCCTTTGACCACAAGCATCGCCGCGCCCCCATGCAGCTCAAAGATCTGCTCGGTGGCAAGGGTGCCAACCTCGCCGAGATGACCAGTGTGCTGGGACTGCCCGTGCCGCCCGGGTTCACCATCACCACCGATGCCTGCCGTGCCCACATGCACTCGGGCTGGCCGGGCGGCCTTGACGAGGAGATAGCCAAGCACGTCTTTCGCCTCGAGAAGAAGATGGGGCGCAAGCTCGGCGACCCCTTCGACCCGCTGCTGGTCAGCGTGCGCTCGGGGGCCAAGTTCTCGATGCCCGGGATGATGGACACCGTCTTGAACCTGGGCCTGAACGATCAAAGCGTCAAGGGCCTGGCCAACGTCACCAACGACGAGCGCTTCGCCTACGACTCCTACCGCCGGTTCATCGCCATGTACGGCCGCATCGTGCTCGGCATCGACGGCCACCACTTCGAGGCACCGTTCGAGGCCGCCAAGGTCAAGGCGGGTGTCACCTCCGACGCCGAGCTCCCGGCCACTGCCCTGCTCGAGCTGTCAGAGACCTTCAAGGCCGTGGTGGCCGCCCAGAGCGGCGCTCCCTTCCCTCAGCAGCCGCGCGTGCAGCTCAAGGGGGCCATCGAGGCGGTGTTCCGGAGCTGGAACGGCGCCCGAGCCGTCGCCTACCGGGTGCGAGAGCGCATCAGTCACGACCTCGGCACGGCCGTGAACGTGCAGGCCATGGTGTTCGGCAACCGCGACGACAACTCCGGCACCGGGGTGGGCTTCACCCGCAACGCGGCCACCGGTGAGAACGTCCCCTACGGCGACTTCCTCGTGAACGCCCAAGGCGAGGACGTTGTGGCCGGCATCCGCAACACCGAGGACCTCGACGCGCTGGGCACCCACTTCCCGGCGATCCAGACCGAGCTGCTCGACATCTTCAAGCGGCTCGAAGCGCACTACCGCGACATGTGCGACACCGAGTTCACGATCGACCAGGGCAAGCTCTACATGCTGCAGACCCGAGTGGGGAAGCGCACCGGGGCGGCCGCGCTGCGGATGGCGGTCGAGATGACCAAGGGCACGAAAGGCCCTCACGGCACCTGGAAGATCAGCAAGGACGAGGCCGTGAACCGCGTCGCGGCCGAGCACCTCGACCAGGTGCTGCACCCGCAGTTCGCCGGCAAGCACCTGAAAGTCATCGCCAAGGGCCTGGCAGCATCACCGGGTGCGGCGGTCGGCAAGGCGTACTTCACCGCCGACGACGCGGTCGACGCCTTCGATCGTGGCGAGGACGTCATCCTCGTTCGTTCCGAGACCAGCCCCGAAGACGTGCACGGCATGCAGGTGTCCAAGGGCATCCTCACTGCCCGCGGTGGCCTAGTCAGCCACGCTGCCGTCGTGGCCCGCGGCTGGGGCATCCCGGCCGTTGTCGGCGCCGAGTCGGTGAAGATCACCGGCACGAGCTTCACGGTCGGCGACGTGACGGTCAACGAGGGCGACCTCATCTCCCTCGATGGCACGACCGGCGAGGTCATCCTCGGCGCGGTCGCGCTCTCGGCGGCCGAGCCGCCGCCCGAGTTCGCCGTGGTCCTGGCCTGGTGCGACCAGATCCGCAAGGGCCACCTGGCCGTGCGGGCCAACGCCGACAACGGTCCCGATGCCGCCAACGCACGCGGGTTCGGGGCCGAGGGCATCGGCCTGTGCCGCACCGAGCACATGTTCCTGGCCGAGGACCGCCTGCCTGTCGTGCGCCGGATGATCCTCGCCGACACGCCTGCGGCCGAGGACGCCGCGCTGGCCGAGCTGCGCACGGTGCAGGCCGCCGACTTCGAGGAGATCCTCGAGGCGATGGACGGCCTGCCCGTCACCGTGCGCCTCCTCGACCCGCCCTTGCACGAGTTCCTCCCCAACCTGACCGAGCTCGAGCTGAAGCACGGCTTGGGCACGCTCACCGCCGACGAGGGCCAGCTGCTCAAGGCCGCGCACTCGTGGCACGAGTTCAACCCGATGCTCGGCACCCGTGGCGTGCGCCTCGGTGTCGTGAAGCCCGGCCTCTACGCCATGCAGGTGCGGGCCCTGATGGATGCGGTGGCCGCCCGCCTGGCCAAGGGGGGCAAGCCCGTCGTCGAGGTGATGATCCCCCTCACGGTCACTCGCGAGGAGATGGCGCTGGCCCGGTCGTGGTGCAAGGAGGCCATCGACGAGGCGCAGAAGGGCTTGAAGCGGAAGGCGAAGGTCACGATCGGCACCATGATCGAGACGCCGCGGGCAGCACTGCGCGCGGACGAGATCGCCGAGGAAGCCGACTTCTTCAGTTTCGGCACCAACGACCTCACCCAGATGACGTTCGGCTTCAGCCGTGACGACATCGAGAGTCGCATGATGCCCGCCTACCTCGAGCAGGGACTCTTGAAGCGCAACCCGTTCGAGACCATCGATCAGTCCGGCGTCGGTGAGCTGGTCAAGCTCGGCGTGCAGCGCGGGCGGCGCACGAAGCCCGATCTCAAGCTGGGCGTGTGTGGCGAGCACGGGGGCGACCCCGAGTCGATCATGTTCTTCTACGAGGCCGGCCTCGACTACGTGTCGTGCTCGCCGTTCCGGGTGCCGATCGCCCGGCTCGCGGCGGCGCAGGCCGTTCTCGCCAGTCGCTGACCGGCTTCGTGGTGGGGGTGCTCGGCGAGGTCGACACCTCCACCTACGCGGTTGCACCCCTGGCCTGGGTGCTGCTGCTCACGTTCATCGTCACGTTGTTGCTCGTCGACATCCTGGTCGTACATCGCACGGTCCACGAGTCCTCGGTTCGGCGCGATGCCATCGAGACGGCGGTGTGGATCGGCATCGGGCTGTCGTTCACGTTGGTGGTGCTCCGATGGCAGGGGAGCACGGCGGCTGGCGAGTACCTCTCGGCCTACCTGATCGAGAAGAGCCTCAGCATCGACAACGTGTTCGTCTGGGCCCTCATCTTCACGTTGTTCGCCGTGCCGAGGGCCTTCCAGCACCGGGTGCTGTTCTGGGGGATCTTCGGGGCCCTCGTGCTCAGGGCAGCCTTCATCTTCGCCGGGGTGGCCCTGCTCGACCGCTTCCACTGGCTGCTGTTCGTGTTCGGTGGGTTCCTGCTGTTCACGGCGATCCGGATGGTGGTGAGCGACGACAAACCGATCGAGGTCGATCGCAACCCGGTCATGCGGCTGGTGCGCAAGCTGATCCCGTCACAGGACGACTACGACGGCCAGAGGCTGTTCTCCAAGGCCAGCGGACGCCGCTTGGCCACGCCACTGCTCGCGGTGCTCGTCCTGGTCGAGACCACGGACGTGATCTTCGCCGTCGACTCGATCCCCGCCGTGCTTGCCATCAGCCGCGAGCAGTTCATCGTGTTCTCGTCCAACGCCTTCGCCATCCTCGGTCTGCGGGCGCTCTACTTCCTGCTGGCTGACATGCAGGGCCGCTTCTGTTACCTCCAGCAGGGCCTGGCTGTGATCCTTGCGTTCGTCGGCACGAAGATGATCCTGTCGAACTGGCGCGCCCTACCGACGTGGGTCTCGCTCGCCGTCATCGCCTCTGTGCTGCTGGTGGCCATCGGAGCGTCGCTCGTCGTCGAGCGTCGGGACCCGGCCCCGGAAGGGCGCCGGTAGCCTCACCTGATGGGGATCGCCGACACCGACATCGAGCGGATCCGCCACGAGGTGCCCATCGTCGATGTGGTGCAGCAGTACGTCCAACTTCGCCGCGTGGGTCGGCGGTGGAGCGGGTTGTGCCCCTTCCACGGCGAGAAGACGCCGTCGTTCTCCGTCAACGAGGAGCTGGGGTTCTTCAAGTGCTTCGGGTGCGGCGTCGGCGGCGACGTCATCACGTTCGTGCGCGAGATGGAGCACCTCGACTTCGTCGGCGCCGTCGAGCTGCTGGCGGCCAAGGCCGGCATCACGCTGACTGCCTCGACCGAGCGCCAGGGGCGTGAGCGCCAGCGCAAGGCCAGCCTGGTCGACGTGCTGGGGCGGGCCATTGCCTTCTACCACCAGCGCCTGCTCGTGGCGCCTGACGGGCGGCCGGCCCGGGACTACCTCCGCAGCCGGGGCATCACCGGCGAGGTCGCTCGCCAGTTCCAGCTCGGATGGGCGCCTGAGGCCTGGGACGACCTCGCCCGCCACCTCCGGGTTCCCGACGACGTGCTGCGTGACAGCGGGTTGGGCTACCTCGGCCGCACGGGACGCCAGGTCGATGCCTTCCGGGCCCGGGTGCTGTTCCCGATCTTCGACGAGCGGGGCGACCCGGTTGCTCTTGGCGGACGGGTCCTGCCGGGCGCCGATGGCCCGAAGTACAAGAACTCGCCAGAGACGCCTGTGTACTCCAAGAGCCGGACGCTCTACGGGCTCAACTGGGCCAAGGCCGACATCGTGCGCTCCGAGCAGGTGATCGTGTGCGAGGGCTACACCGACGTCATCGGCTTCCACCGCGCCGGCGTCCCCCGGGCCGTGGCCACTTGCGGCACGGCGCTGACCGAGGAGCACGTACGGATGATGAAGCGGTTCGCCAGCACGATCGTGCTGGCCTTCGACGCCGACGAGGCGGGACAGGGTGCCGCTGACCGCTTCTACGCATGGGAGAAGGCCTACGACGTGTCGGTCAGGGTGGCCGCGCTCCCGAAGGGCAAGGACCCCGGCGACCTCGCATCGTCCGATCCCGCCGCACTTGTGGCCGCCGTGGCCGGCGCGCTGCCGTTCTTGGCCTTTCGCATCGAGCGGCTCCTGGCCGCGGCCGATGTCGCCACCGCCGAGGGCAGGGCCCGGGCGGCCACCCGGGCCGTCGAGCTGGTCAACGAGCACCCCAACGTCTTGGTGCGCCGTGATTACGCCGGGCAGATCGCCGCCCGCCTGGGGCGGCCGGTCGACGAGCTCGTCGGCCTCGTCGAGCGGGGCGGGCGGCCTCCCGAGCTGCGGCCGGTGGTCGAGCGGCCCCGGAGCAAGGACAACGCCGAGATCAAGGCGGTCTGGTTGCTGGTGCACCGGTGGACCGAAGCGGCGCCGTGGTTCACCGAGGCGCTGTTCACCGACCCGGTCGCCCTCGATGCCGTCCGCTCGCTGGGCGAGGCCGGCGGTGACGTGCGCGCTGCGGTCGACCTCGCCGGGCCCGAGGGGGCCGAGCTGCTGCTGCGCCTCGCCGTCGAGGAGAACGACGACGCCGACCCGTTCGGCGAGGCCGTCAACCTCCTGGCCGCTGCCACCCGTCGAGAGGTCGCCCACCTGCACGCCAAGCGCGACGTGAGCCTGACCCCGGTGGCCCGCGAGGGCCAGCTCCTGCTCGACGAGCTGGGCAGCGAGCACACCGCGCGGGACGCTGCGGCACGGTTGCTAGGTTGGCTTGAGGGGCGCATCGAGGTGGTGAGGTGACCGCAGAGCTCAACGACGATCTCGTAGCGGCCATCGCCGGCGAGAAGCTGCCGGAACTGGTGGGGCTCCTTGCCCAAGCTCGCGAGGTCGGCGTGGTCCACGTCGAGGACGTGCTGCCGGTGCTGCGGTCCGACGTCGAGCTGACCGAAGAGACGATCGGCGTCATCCGTGCCGTCGTCACCGCCAGTGGGTTGGAGCTCGACGAGGCCGTCGCTGACGAGCTCGTCGTCGAGGCCCCCGAGGTGGTCGAGCCGCGGCCCCGCCCCGATCGCCGCCGCCGAGCGCCGAGCGCTCCCTCGACCGACCGGGGCGACAGCGGCACCGCCGACGCGGTGCGCATGTACCTCAAGGAGATCGGGCGGGTGCGCCTGCTGAGCGGCGAGGAGGAGCGCTCGCTGGCGATGCGCTACGAGGCCGGGCAGGCCGCCTCGGTCACCCTCGTCGATCTCGATCCGATCCCCGACGACGAGCGGCGGGTGCTGCTGCGCGCCGTGGCCGACGGTGACGGTGCCAAGGCGCAGCTCATCCAGGCCAACCTCCGCCTCGTGGTGTCGATAGCCAAGCGCTACGTCGGACGCGGCATGTTGTTCCTCGACCTCATCCAAGAGGGGAACCTCGGGCTGATGCGGGCGGTCGAGAAGTTCGATCACAGCAAGGGCTTCAAGTTCTCCACCTACGCCACCTGGTGGATCAGGCAGGCCATCACCCGCGCCATCGCCGATCAGGCCCGCACGATTCGCATCCCGGTCCACATGGTCGAGGCGATGAACCGGGTGCTGCGCATCCAGCGTCAGCTCGCCCAAGACCTCGAGCGCGAGCCGACGCCGATCGAGCTGGCCGACAAGACCGGCCTGACGCTCGAGCGGCTGCGCGAGATCCAGCTCATCGCCCTCGATCCGCTCTCACTTGACTCGCCGGTCGGCGAGGAGGACGACTCGAACCTGACCGACTTCATCGAGGACGTCGGTGCTGATGCGCCAGCCGACGTCGCCACCAAGCACATGCTCACCGCCGCGGTGAAAGAGGCGCTCAGCGAGCTGTCCGAGCGCGAGCAGGACGTGGTGCGCATGCGCTTCGGCCTGATCGACGGGCAAGCCCGCACCCTCGAAGAGGTCGGCCGCGAGTTCGGCGTCACCCGTGAGCGCATCCGCCAGATCGAGGCCAAGACCCTGGCCAAGCTGCGCCACCCGCAACGGAGCAAGAAGCTCAAGGAGTTCCTCGAGGCCGAGTGAGCCCGGTTCAGGTGAGCTAGGTTGCCGGTCACGACGGCCTCGGCCGTCGAGCCTTTGCAGGGGAAGTCCGGTGAGATTCCGGCGCTGGCCCGCAACCGTAGGTGGGGACTTGTCCTCACGAGCCGGGATACCTGCCCAGGTGGCGCTCCACCGCAACCGTCGAGGACCACGGGGGCAGGAGCCCATGTGGCGCGCTGCGTCCTCTTGGGCCCCTGGCCCGAGAAGGGACACCACACATGAAGGTTCGCCTCCTGAGCACCGTCACGGTGCTCTCCGTCATGGCCGTCGCGTTCGCCGCGCCGACCGCTTCAGCCGAGGCCCCGGCCGCCCCCCTGCCTGGGGTGGTGCTGCCCTCGCAGGCTGCTCGCCTCGGCGCGGGTTGGCTCGCCGGCCAGGTGAG
Organism: Acidimicrobiales bacterium; assembly: GCA_038244535.1. Classification (GTDB taxonomy): domain Bacteria; phylum Actinomycetota; class Acidimicrobiia; order Acidimicrobiales; family Ilumatobacteraceae; genus JBBRTJ01. The sequence continues at coordinate 47,164 of JBBRTJ010000007.1, forward strand.
TGCGGCCGGCGCCATCGCCAACCCGGCCTCCGGCCTGCCCGATGTCGCCCTCACCATCAGTGCGGTGATCGGGTTCGATGCCGCCGGGGTCGCCCGGGGCAAGGCCACCAAGGCCATCGCCTGGTTGCAGACCCAGGTGCCGCTGTGGGTGGCCCCCGGCGGCGCCGACAACCCGGGCCGGCTGGCGCTGGCCGTCATGGCGGCGACGGCGATGGGCCAGGACCCGCGGTCGTTCTACGGGTCCGATCTGGTAGCCCGCATCGTGGCCACGCAGCAAGGCTCCGGGGCCGATGCCGGTCTGTTCGGCACCGATGACCCCACCTTCGACGGCACCTACCGCGAGTCGCTCGCCCTGCTCGCGCTGTCGGCCGCGGGGGTGACCAACGCCCTCGGCGTGACGTGGCTGCGCAACCAGCAGTGCGCCAGCGGAGGCTGGACGGGCTATCGGGCCTCGCTGGCAACACCGTGCCCGGCTCCTGATCCGGTGACCTACACGGGTCCCGACACCAACTCGTCCGCGCTCGCCGTCCAGGCCTTGAAAGCCCAGGGTGGAGCGGTCAAGCACCCGGTGGCTCCCTACTTCGACGCGGCGCAGTCGGCCGACGGTGGCTGGGCGTTCATCGGCGGCCCGGGACAAGCCAGCGACGCCAACTCCACCGCGCTGGTGGTGCAGGCGTTGGTGAGCATCGGTTCGCTGAACGCCGCCCGCTTCAGGACGGCGGCGGGCGCCACACCGATGTCGGCGCTGCTGTCGTTCCAGCTCGACTGCACCGCCGACCCGGCCGATCGGGGCTCGTTCGGGTTCCAGCCCTTCGGCGGGTCGCTCTTCCCTGACCTGTACGCCACCGTCCAGGCCATCCCGGCCGCCGCCAAGCTGGCGTTCCCCGTGCCGGCCCAGGCGCTCTCGGGCGTCGTTCCCACCTACACCTGCCTCGGGTGACGCTGCGCACGCGGCTCGGTCGACTCGTCGGCACCGGCTCGGCCCTCGTGCTGGCCGTCCCCCTCGGGGCGGCGGCGCTGGGCCTCGCTGGTGCCGCGTCAGGGTCGTGCGCGTCGGCCGCGTCGGGGCAGGTCAGCGTGACCGTGGTGATCGACAACGGGTCGTCGGCGTCGGCCACTTGCGTCTCGGTAGCGAGTGGCTCCACGGGAGCTCAGGCGCTCGTGGCTCGTGCCGCGTTGCTCGGCCGGCCGGCGCCGACGTATGCGGACACGGGTCTGCTGTGCACCATCGACGGCACGCCGGTGTCCGGGTGCGGCACCCGCACGGGGGCGAGCTTTGCGTACTGGTCGTACTGGCAGGGTGGGTCGTCGTGGGCCTATTCCACGATGGGTCCCGCCACCCGGCGGATGGCTGCGGGCAGCGTCGAGGGCTGGCGGTTCCAGCCCGCCGGAACGGGCACCGCCTCCGATCCTCCCCCTCGGGCTTCGGCGCTGTCGCAGTGCCCGCCGGTCACGACCACGACCACGACCGCCGCCACCACGACCACGACGATCGCTGCGGCGACGACGACGGTGGCGACCACGACCGTGCCGCGCTCGTCCAGTTCCACCGCTGGTCCCGGGGGCGGGGGAGCGGTGACGACGCCCTCTGCTCGCTCGGCCGGCGGCGCGACCACGATCGCAGCAGCACCCACGTCGAGCATCGTGGCGGCGGTGACCACCGAGACGTCCATCGAGCCCAACGGTGTCGCCTCGATCGTCACGACCCCTCCGTCAGCGTCCTCAGCGTCCTCAGCATCCTCATCGTCGTCGTCCCTCGACGGCAGCACGAGCAGCAGCAGTGTCGTTGCCGCCATCGGCGTCACGGGCTCGAGCTCGGGCTCGGGCTCGGGGGGGTTCTCGGTCGGCGCGCTCGCGGCGGGGCTCGCGGTGGTCGGGCTCGGTGGGGCGGCGGCGTGGCGGGCCCGGCGGGCGGCGGGTTCGAGGGCGGTGGCATGACTCGGCCCTTGCATCCGCTGGCGTGGTGGCTGTGGGGCGGCCTGCTCGCGGCTGCGGCCGTTCGCACGAGCAACATCGCGCTGCTCGGGGTCATCATCGCGGTGGCGGCGTGGGTCGTGGTGAGCTGCCGGACCGATGCCCCGTGGTCGCGGGCCTTTGGTGGCTTCCTGCGCATGGGGCTGGTCGTGATCGTGATCCGGGTGGTCGTGCAGATGCTGTTCGGGCAGCGGCTGCCGGGGCACGTGCTGTTCACGTTGCCATCGGTCGAGCTGCCGTCGTGGATGGCGGGCGTGACCATGGGCGGCCCGGTGACCGTCGAGGACCTCGTGATGGCGTTCGGCCAAGGGTTGCGCCTTGCCGCCATCCTCGCCTGCGTCGGGGCCGCCAACAGCCTGGCCAACCCGTGGCGCCTCCTGCGGTGCGTGCCCTCGGCGCTGTACGAGACCGGCGTCGCTGTTGGGGTGGCACTGACGTTCGCGCCACGGCTGTCGACCAGCGTGAGTGAGGTGCGTGAAGCCCGCCGCCTCCGCGGGCGCGCCACGAGCGGGGTGGCCGGGATGCGGGGCATCGCCGTGCCGGTGCTCGAAGGTGCGCTCGACCGGTCGGTGGCGCTCGCCGCGTCGATGGATGCGAGGGGCTACGGCCGTCATGGCGATCTGCCCGTGGTGCGGCGGCGGGTGTCGGTGGCCTGCACCCTCGTCGGGCTGACCGCGCTGGCGATCGGTGTGTACGGCGTGCTCGACACCGGGGCACCGAGCGCGCTCGGCCTGCCCGCCGCGGGCGTCGGTGCCGGTCTCGTCACCGCCGGCATGGTGCTCGGCAGTCGCTCCGCTCGCACCCGCTACCGGCCCGATCCGTGGCGCTCGGTCGAGTGGGTGGTCTCGCTGGCGGGAGCGGCGGCTCTGGTCGGCTTCGTCATCGCCGGGCGGGTCGATCCTTCGGCGATGCACCCGACGTCGCATCCGCTGAGCTGGCCGACCGTGCCGCTGTCGGCTCTAGTGGGCCTGGCCATCGCGCTCGTCCCGTCCGTGGTGGCGGCCCCGGCGAGCGTCGCGACGCCGCTGGCCCGGGTGGCGACGGTGGAGCGATGATCGAGCTCCGCCAGGTCACGATCACCTACCCGGACGCGGTCCGCCCTGCCCTCAGCGGTGTGAACCTGCGCGTGCCGGAGGGCGAGCTGTGCCTCGTGGTGGGCACGACGGGGTCGGGCAAATCGACGCTGTTGCGGGCCATCAACGGTCTCGTGCCCCACTTCTCCGGGGGGCGCCTTGAGGGAGTCGTGTCTGTTGGGGGCCGCTCGACGGCTGAGTTCCCGCCGCGCGAGCTGGCCGACGTCGTCGGCTTCGTCGGTCAAGACCCCGACGCCACCTTCGTCACCGATGTCGTTGAAGACGAGCTCGCCTACGTCCTCGAGAACCTGGCGGTGCCGCCGGTCGCCATGCGTCGGCGGGTGGAAGAGGTGCTCGACCTGCTCGACCTCGCCCCGCTGCGTCATCGCCCGATAGCGACCCTGTCCGGGGGTCAGCGCCAGCGGGTAGCAATCGGGGCCGTGTTGGCTGCCGCGCCTCGCGTGCTGGTGCTCGACGAGCCGACGTCGTCGCTCGACCCGGCCGCGGCCGAAGAGGTCCTGTCGGCGATCGCCCGTCTGGTGCACGACATCGGCATGACGGTCCTGGTGGCCGAGCATCGCCTCGAGCGGGTCGTCCACCTCGCCGATCGGGTCGTGTGGCTGCCCGGCGACGGGCGGCTCGTCCACGGCGAGCCGGCCGAAGTGCTCCACCGGGTGCCGACCGTGCCGCCCGTGGTGGCGCTCGGCCGCCTTGCCGGTTGGTCACCACTGCCGCTGTCGGTGCGCGACGCCCGACGGGCGGCCTCCCAGCTCCGGGAGCGCTTGGCCTCGTACGCGCCCGCGCCGAACGTGTTGCCTGGCCGCTCGGCTGCGCCGCGGATCCAGGCCCTGGGGGTGCGGGCCGGCTATGGCCCGACCGAGGTGCTGCACGGGGTGTCGTTGAGCGTCGAGCCCCACGAGGTGGTGGCGATCATGGGTCGCAACGGGGCCGGCAAGTCCACGTTCCTGCGGCTGCTCGCCGGGCTCCAGTCGCCTCGCAAGGGCACGGTCCGTGTCGACGGCATCGACCCGGTGGCAGCCACCGCGGCGACGCTCGTTCGCCACGTCGGGTTTGTCCCCCAGGACGCGGCCGTGCTGCTGGCCGCGTCCAGCGTGGCCGACGAACTGGCCGCCGTCGACCGCGAGGCGGGCACCGCTGCGGGCACGGCCCGCGGGGTGCTTGACGGGCTCGTGGCCGGCATCGGCGACGAGCACCACCCCAACGACTTGTCGGAAGGGCAGCGGCTGGCGCTGGCGCTGGCCGTGGTGCTCACCCCCGCGCCGCCGGTGGTGCTGCTCGACGAGCCGACGCGGGGCCTCGACTACGACGGCAAGCGCCACCTCGTCACCGCGCTGCGCCAGCTGGCCCGTGACGGCCACGCGGTGGTGCTGGCCACCCACGACGTCGAGCTGGTGGCCGAGCTGGCCGACCGGGTGGTGGTGCTGGCCGACGGCGAGGTGATCGCTGACGGCCCGACGAGCGAGGTGGTTCGCCACTCGCGGGTCTTTGCGCCGCAGGTGGCTCGCATCATGGATCCCGAGCCGTTCCTCACCGTGGCCGAGGTCGCCCGGGCGCTCGAGCTGGTGCCGTGAGCAGTCGTGCTGTGAGCAGTGGTGCGGTGAGCGGCCGCCATGTGAGTAGTGGTGCCGTGGGCAGTGGTGCGGTGGGCAGTGGTGCGGCGGGCAGTGGTGCGGTGAGAAGTGGTGCCGTGAGCACCGATGCGCTGCGGTTGGGACCGAAGGCGGCCGTGCTCCTGGCGGTCACGTCGATGCTGGGCCTCGTGGCGTTCGTCTGGCCGCTCTTGGCGCAACCGGCGGGGGCCGTCGATGCCGCGCACGCCAGCGACGCGCCGTGGCTGATGGCGCTGCTCGTGCCACTGCTGCTGGCCCTGATCCTGGCCGAGGTGGCCGACGGCAGCCTCGATGCCAAAGGCGTCGCGGTCCTCGGGGTCCTCGCCGCGTGCGGGGCGGCGCTGCGGCTGCCGAGCGGGGGGACCGCCGGGTTCGAACCCGTCTTCTTCCTGCTCTTCCCCGCGGGGCGAGTCCTCGGGCGGGGCTTCGGCTTCGTCCTCGGCGCCGTCACCTTGTTTGCCTCGGCGCTCCTCACCGGTGGCATCGGGCCGTGGCTGCCGTTCCAGATGCTGGCCGCGGCGTGGCTCGGCTTCGGCGCCGGATGCCTGCCCCGGGGGCCGCGCTGGCGCAGCCGCCGGGCCGAGGTGGCGCTGCTGGCTGCCTACGCCGCGGTGGCGTCGCTGGTGTTCGGACTGTTGCTCGACCTGTGGTTCTGGCCGTTCGGCACCGACGGCACGAGCCTCGCCTTCGTGCCTGGTGACCCGATCATCGACAACCTGCGACGGTTCTGGGCCTTCCACCTGTCGACGGCGATGGCGTTCGACCTCGGGCGGGCCGTCACCAGCGTCGTGCTGGTGCTGGCCTGCGGTGCGCCCGTGCTGGCGGCATTGCGCCGGGTGGCCAAGCGGGCCTCGTTCTCCGCGGCAGTCGTGATCGAGCCCGCTGCTAAGGTTTCCCACGCCTTCCGGGGTGGCGCAATGGCAGCGCGTCGGACTGTTAATCCGCAGGTTGAGGGTTCGAGTCCCTCCCCCGGAGCTGCGGGGAGGCCAGTTGGGCCTCCCCGCCATGCGGTCAAAGGGGCCAGTAGCTCAGTGGTCAGAGCGGGGGACTCATAATCCTTTGGTCGCAGGTTCGATCCCTGCCTGGCCCACCACTACCTAGCTGCTCCTAGCTGGGGATTCGTGCTTGAAGGGGCGTAAGGATGGGGGGAGCCTGCCATCGCACACGGGTGTGATGGCAGCAGCTCACGGCGTCACGACATCTTGGTATCGTGATGTCGTGACGAAGCAGACGACAGTGCGGTTGCCGGAGGAGCTGGCTGAGCAGGCCGAAGTCGTGGCGCGCGTTCAAGGCACGAGCCTCAACGCGCTGATCGTCGAGTCCTTGGCGTCCGAGGTGGAGCGAGTGCGCGGCGATCGGGACTTTACGAACCGGGCCAGGAAGCTGCTCGAGCGCGACAAGGAGCTCCTCGACCGACTCGCCACGTGATCCGCTACTTGAAGCTTGCCGAGTAGTTTTGGCTTGCCGAGCAAGTGACCGGGATCGATGCGGCGACGCTGATCAGGGTGTCCCGCGTGGATCTGGCCGA
>JBBRTJ010000008.1:0-52381 GCA_038244535.1 Acidimicrobiales bacterium
ACGACGGTCAGACCGCCGGCCTGAACGAACCGGCGGGAGGGGAAGGTGGCCAGAGCGACCTCGGTCGGCCCGCCCTCGGCATCGAGGCCTCGCTCGACGACCGTGAACGCACACTCGGCCCGGGAGGTCATGGCCGAGCGGGGGAGGGGCAGCCAGACGCGGACACGGTGGTCGTCGCTCTGGTTGTCGAACTCGATCGTGACTCGGACGAGCGGATCACCGGCCTGGATCTCGATCGTGGTGACGACGCAGGTGGCGCGCTGGCCTACTCGGCGCCCGCTGGCATCGTCGTGGCGCTCCGGCCAGACGTAGCTCGCCTCGATCTCGACCCGCGCCCGCAGCGGACCGCGTTCGACGACCCGCCAGTGGATGGCCTCCGGTCCGGTGACGACCTCGTCGTGGTCGGGAGGGCACCAGTTGTAGGTGTCGCCGGCATCACCGTCGTCCACGAGCTGTCCGAAGCCCTCGACGCCGTTGATGGCGAACGTGGCCCGGGGACCTACCTCCACCGTGACGAGCCCGTTGCTGGCGGTGGCGCTGGTTTCGTGCTCGATGACTCTCACGGCGTCGACAGGGAGCGCAGCGGCGGGATCGGCGGCCGCCCAGCCGAAGGCAGGGACGTCGGCGGCGCGCACGAGCACCTCGTCGACCGCCAGCTGGCGGCGGATGGCGCGCACCGGGCGGGCGGGGTCGGCGTCGGCGATGACTGCGAGCATCGCCTTCGCCCGTGGTCGGCCATCACCGGCCTCCGGTGAACGACCGGCTTCCGGTGAACGACCGGCTTCCGGTGAACGACCGGCCTCCGGCGAACGACCGGCCTCCGGCGAACCACCGGGCCGCACGTCGATCTCGACGCGCACTTCGGCTTCGGTGTCATCGACCGTCACCCAGCGGATGCCGGGTGTCCAGTCGAGGATCTCGCCGAGAACCGCGACGGCGTTCGCCGCCGGCATCACGAACATCGGCTCGAGCTCATCGGTGCCGCCGACGACCTGACCCCCGGTGGTGAGCCGACCGTGCACGACCTTCACCGTCACGAGTCCGGAGCGGGTCCGCCCGGTCGAGTTCACGGCGACCGGGCCGGCAAGGGCGAGCCGGGGGCCGAGTGCGGCGAGCGCGTCGAGGGTGAGCCCTTCGGCGATCTGCTCGGCCTCGGCGTAGCGGTGCAGCACGGCGTCGACGACGGAGTCGATGCTGCACGCGCCCACCGAGTCGTGAGCGGCGTTGCGGATCACCTGCAGCCAGGCCTCGTCGAGCAGCGCCTGGGGCCACTGGTCGGCGGGCAGGAGCAGCGCGGCGAGGGGCTCGGCGATGCGCTCGAGGGCGCGCTCGGCGCGAGCGGCGGCCTGGCGCACGTCGGTGCGGTTGGACGTGACGCCCATCAGGAGGTTCGCGTGCGCTCCACTGCGCAGCTCCCCCGACCACGACGGGAGCCCGTCGGTGGGCGCGGCCGCCAGGTGGGCGGTCAGCGTGGTCACGGCCAGGTCGAAGTGTCCCGCCGCGAGCGGCCGGGCGGCGGCGACCACTCGGCCGAGATGGGTCTGGGGGGCGTGGTGGTCGCTGCCGTTCATCCACAAGATGGCGGCATCGGGTCCGAGACGTGCGGCATGCGCCGCCTCCCAGGCTTCGAGGCGCCCGACGAGGTGGGCGGCGTCGTCGGGCATCGCCGCGCCGTTGCCGTAGCCGGTGGGCAGGTACTCGGCGCGAACTGTCGAGCCGTCGGGGGCCCGCCACCAGAACGCTGTGCGATCGATGGCGGCGGGCACACCGCGCCACACGACGGCGTGCTGGAAGCCGAACAGGCGCAGGAGCTGAGGCATCTGGGCGATGTGGCCGAACATGTCGGGCAGGTACCCGATCTCCATCGCCCCACCGAAGGGCTCGGCCTTGGCCAGGCCGAGCTGCAGGTCGCGGATGATGGTCTCGCCGCTGACGAGGAACTCGTCCATCAGCACGTACCAGGGTCCGACCGACAGCCGGCCCTCGACGGCGAGGGCGGTGAGCGCGGCGGTCGCCTCTGGGCGCATCGCGAGGTAGTCGTCGATCACCGCCATCTGGCCGTCGAGCATGAAGTGGGCGTACGAGGGGTCGGCGCTCATGCTGGCCAGGAGGTCGTCGAGCACGTGCACGAGCCGCAGCCGGAAGCTCTGGAACCCGGCGTACCACTCGCGATCCCAGTGCGTGTGAGGCACGATCGACACCCGTCTGGCCATGGAGTCGAGCGTACGCTCGGGCCGGTGTGCGACTGCCTGGTGGCCCTGGCGCCGGCGACGGCAGGCGGCGTCACGCTGTTCGCCAAGAGCTCGGACCGTCCGCCGCACGAGCCTCAGGACGTCGGTTACGAGGCCCCTCGCCGTGACCGGGGACCGCGGCGCGTCACCCACATCGAGGTCGAGCCGGCGGTCGGTGACACCCTGGCCTGCCTGCTGTCGCGGCCGCGCTGGTGCTGGGGGGCCGAGCACGGGTTGAACGAGGCCGGCGTGGCCATCGGCAACGAGGCGATCTACACGACGCTCGATCCCCGATCGGTGCCGCCGGCACTGATCGGCATGGACCTCGTGCGACTGGGGCTCGAACGGGCGAGCTCGGCGCCGGCTGCGGTCGAGGCGATGATCGGGCTGCTCGAGCGCTACGGGCAGGGCGGCTCCGGACACGACGGCGTCGAGCGGCCGTACTGGTCGTCGTTCCTGGTCGCCGATCCACAGCGGGCGTTCGTGATCGAGACGAGCGGCCGGTCGTGGGCGGTCGAGGAGGTCGGTACCGAGGGGCGGGCACCCGTGCGGGCCATCTCGAACCGCACGACGATCCCCGCGTTCGACGCCGAGCACCGCCACCCCCGCCAGCCGGTGGGCACCCTGGTCGATCCCCGCCTGCGGGCCTCCGAGGCAATGCTCGCCGCAGGCCCGGTGAGCCTCGACGCGCTGCGGGGCCACCAGCGCGCCCACGTCGGCGGCGACGGTGGCTGGACGGTGTGCATGCACGTCGAGGGGGTCGAGGTCACGACCGCCGCGATGGTGGCTGAGCTGCCTGTGGGCCAGCCGCCCCGGGGGTGGTTCTCGCTTGGCTCACCATGCCGCTCGGTCTACGTTCCGCTTCTCGTCGAATCGACCGACGGGTTCCCCCCGTGGGAGCACTTCGCCGCTCCGTCCGCGGCCGCCCCCGCGCCAGAGGAGCGGCTGGTGGCGCTCCAGGCTGCCCTCGATGGTTGCACTTGCAACGATCAGGCGATCCAGGTGCTGACTGCAGCATCTGCGGCTGCCGACTGACGAGGTGTCCCCCGGCCGGGCTCGGGGTCCACAACGTGTGGCTGAGCGGCATGTCATCGGGCTTCTACGTCGTGGCCAAGTTCACCACGACCTAGCGGTTGGTCGGGGGTGATCGGGTCACTCGACCCCCGTACTGAACAGCGGCTTCGTCGTTCGGCGCGCCCCTGGTCCAGCGACGCACGACGAGGTTGGTGCTCGGTGCCCTCAGACGCACCGATGCGGCTCGTCACGCCGAGAATCGAGCGGGGACTCGGGAGGACGCCACTCGGCCCCTTAGCCTGACCCCCATGACTGATCTGGCTGAAGCAGGCCCGCTGCGCCTCACCGAGTGGACCTCGTGCGGAGGCTGCGCGGCCAAGTGGGGAGCGGGTCAGCTCGGCGCCCTGGTCCGCGAGCTGGCCTCGACCGCTGACCCTGCCCTGCTCGTGGGCCTGGCGCCGTTCGACGATGCGGCCGTCTACCGGCTCAGCGACGACCTGGCCATCGTCAGCACGACCGACTTCTTCCCACCGCTCGTCGACGATCCGGCGGACTTCGGGGCCATCGCAGCCGCCAACGCGTGCAGCGACGTGTTCGCCATGGGTGGGCGGGTCGTGATGGCACTCAACATCTCGGCGTTCCCCGAGCGCATGCCGATCGAGGCCATCGGCGCCATCCTGGCGGCTGCCGCCGAGGTGGTGCGCGAGGCCGGTGGCGTGGTCGCCGGCGGGCACACGATCCGCAGCGACGAGCCGATCTTCGGACTCGCCGTACAGGGGCTCGTCCACCCCGACCGCGTGCTCACCAAGGCCGGGGCCCGGCCCGGCGACGTCCTCGTGCTGTCCAAGCCCGTCGGCACCGGCATCGTGCTCGCCGGGGGCAGCGACGACGACAAGGCCGTGGCCATCACCGGCATGCGGCAGCTCAATCGGCTCGCGGCCGAAGCGCTCGTTGCCCTCGGCGACGCCGTGCACGCCGCCACCGACGTCACGGGGTTCGGCGTGTGCGGGCACTCCTGGGAAGTGGCCGAGCGCTCCGGCGCCCGCCTGGTCATCAACACCGCGGCCTTGCCGTACTACCCGGGAGCGGTGGCCGCGGCCGAGCGGGGCGTGCGCACCGGGGGCGATCGCCGCAACCGCGAGCACCTCGTCGGCCGCGTCACCTCGTCGGCGCCCGCCGCCCTCGACGCGCTGTGCTTTGACCCGCAGTCCTCGGGCGGGCTCTTGGCCTCGGTCGCTCCCGCCGTGGTGGCCACCCTCGTCGGCCGTGGCTTCACGGCCATCGGCCGGGTCGAGGCCGGCGCCGCCGCTGTCGAGCTGCACTGAGGCCGCTACCGCTGTCGAGCTGCACTGAGGCCGCTACCGCTGTCGAGCTGCACGAGGCCGCACCAACGGTCGGGTCCGAGCCGAAGCGCGGGGCCGCCGGGCGCCGACCGCACCGTCAGTCGATGGGCGCGTGCTCGGCGATGATGGCCAGCACGTCGTCGCCGTAAGCGTCGAGCTTCTTGGGCCCGACACCCGGGCAGCTCCGCAGCTCGGTCATCGAGCGGGGGAGCTTGGCGGCGATGCCTTCGAGGTGGTCGTTGGAGAACACCACGTAGGCGGGCACTGCGAGCTGCTGGGCGCGGGTGGCGCGCCACGCCTGGAGGGCCGCGAGCACCGCGGGATCGGCCGGCCCTCGGGCCTCGGTCGGGGCCGATCGCACTGATCGGCGCGGCGCCGGAGCTGCTGCGGCGCCCGTCGCCCGCGCGCCTCGGCGGGCACCAACGGCAACCTGGCCCAGCAGCTCGGCGATGAACGGCGACGGGCGGGTGGCATCGCCGAGCAGCACGACCCGCTCGATGCCGCGGGTCATCCCGACGTGGAGGACCCGCCGCTCCTCTTCGTCGTCGTCGGCGAGGCGATGGGGCATCACGCCATCGGACACGCCGACAACAGCGACCCGCTGCCACTCGCGGCCCTTGACCCGGTGGATGGTGGAGAGTCGGACCGCGCCGGTCCCGTCGACCTCGGCGTCACGGGCGCCGCCCTTGCCAAGTGTGCCTCGCAGCCAGGGCTCGAACGTGGCCGGCTCGGGGTGGAGGTCGGCGACTTGGAGCAGCCCTTCGAGGTCGTCGAGGTGAGAGCCGGCGGCTCCGCCGTCGGCGTCGAGCAGGCCCATCGCATCACCGAGGCCGACGTCGTCACGGATGGCCAGCAGGAGGCGCCGCGTGGTGGCCCCACCGGCGGCCAGGCCGGCCAAGAGGTCGAGGTCGGCGGCGAGATCGTCGAGCTTGCGCGCCACCTTGGCGTCGTCGATGCGCAGGCCGGCGCGGCGCACATCGTCGATCGATCGGCACCGGCCGAGCCACTTGTCGACCCAGGTCGGAAGCCCACGGCTGGGCCGCCGCTGCACCTCGCTGACGTCGGCGCCGGCCAGCGAGTCGGGGGCGACGGCGATGCGCAGGTAGGCCAAGGCGGCGCGAAGGCCGAGCCGGTCGAGCAGGCGGGCATCGACGATGGAGCTGAGGGCGACGCCGGCTTGGGTGAGGGCTACATGAGGGGCGAGCAGCAGCGACTGCACTCGGGAGAGCACGGCGACCCCCCCGGGGTCGGTGCCCTCGGCGAGCCAGCCCTGAACGACCTGCACGAGCGCGACCGCACCCTGATCGGTGGGGTGGAGGCGGACGTCGAGGGCACCAGGCGACGCCTCGACGTCTGGCCCTGGGACGATCTCCTTGGCGACGCGGACCTGGTTGTGGGTCAGCAACGTGGCCGCGGCGACGGTGACTGCCGCCGGGCAGCGGTAGTTGACCCGCAGCGCATGGGAGCCGCCGCCAGGGAACCACCGGTCGTAGGCGACGAGGAAGCGGGGGTCGGCGCCGGCGTGGCCGTAGATGGTCTGGTCGTCGTCGCCGACCCCGAACACGTCGTAGGCGGGGCACGAGACCAGCCGCACGAGCAGGACGTGGGCCGGCGTCAGGTCTTGCAGCTCGTCGACGAGGAGGTGGCGGTGACGGGCCTGCACGTCACGGCGGAAGGCCCCGTCGTGGAGCAGCGCCTCGACCGCGCCATACACCTGCTCGTCGAAGTCGACGGCGCCCTGGCGCCGCAGCTCGGCCCGGTAGGGGTCGAAGGCCTGGGCGAGGCCGGGCACGTCGTCGAGCGACTCCTCGACCTCGGCTGGGTTGCGCAACCCGAGGCGGATGAGCGACAGGCCCTCGAGGTAGGCGCCCATCGGGTCGGTGTTGGCCCGGCGCCGCTGGGCGGGCACGAGCCGTTCGACGATCGAGCGAACGTCGCGCTCGGTGAGCACCGGCGGCCGTCGCCCGAGGTGCTGGGCGACGAGCGAGTACGCCCACGCGTTCAGCGTCTGGATGCGCGTGCCCAGCCCAGCGGTTCGCGCCGCCATCTCCTCTTGCGCCATGCGGTTGTAGGCGACGGCGACGAGTCCGTCGGTGCCGTACCGACGATCGGCTACGAGGTGGCGGAGGCGCTCGGTGAGGACCCTCGTCTTGCCGCTGCCCGCCGGGGCGATGATGCGAGCGGGACCAGCGAGGTGGGCGACGGCGGCCAGCTGGTCGTCGGCCAACGTCGCCGTCGGGGGCCGGGGCTCGGGCTGCACGTCGAGCCGGCCGGCATCGATGGTCTCGCTGTTCACGACCGCGCCGAGCGCGGGCGACCAGGGCTGACGCGGGCCGCCGTCGACCCAGGCCGCAGTGCCGTCGGCCAGCACGACGTCGGCGGGACCGCCCTCGCTGGCCCCGAGCCGGACGGCCTTGCGTCCCCACCACCAGACGGGCTCGCCGTCGCGGGCGTCGTAGCTGTTGGCCCACACGAGGTGGTGCAGACGATCCCACGACGGTTCGAAGGCCACGCCGAGCCGCCAGGCATCGCCCGGATGGTCACGGGGGGCCCGGAACTCGCCGGGGTCGACGGCCAGCTCGATGATGACAGCCTCTCGATCAGCCCATGCCGTGTGCAGCCGGGTGACGACAGCGACCGGGCTGGCGAGGGCGGTGGCATCGATGACGACCCGTGGGGCGCCCGCCCATGCGGCCGGTGCGACAGCACCGGCGCGCACGAGCACGCTGCGGCCGAGCTGGGGGGGTCCCGGGATCGTCACCTGGTCGACCCTACGCCGGGGGTGCGCGGGTACGGTCGGGCCGATGACGACGGGCACCCGATCGGCGGCCCCCGGGCGGCGGGCCAAGGCACCGTCGAAGAAGGTCGCCCCCACTCGCACCATCGAGCGGTTGCTGCAGGCCGAGGGTCACGAGGTGATCGTCGGCTTCGACGAGGTCGGTCGCGGCGCGTGGGCCGGTCCCCTCGTGGTCGGCGCGGCCGTGCTGCCGCCCGAGCGCCGGGTCAACGGGGTGCGCGACTCCAAGATGTTGAGCGAGGCCGAGCGCGAGCGCCTCTTTGACCGCGTGGCGGGCTGGTGCGCGGCGTGGGCGGTCGGCGCGGCGACCCAGGCGGAGTGCGACGAGCTCGGGATGGCGGCGGCGCAGCAGGTGGCGGCGGCCCGGGCGTTGGCGAGGATCCGAGCGGCGGGGGTCGAACCCGACGCGGTGGTGCTCGACGGCAACTGGGACTTCGTGAAGGCCGACCTGCGCACCGTCAAGCTCGTGAAGGGCGATGCCACCTGCCTCACGATCTCGGCGGCCTCGATCCTGGCCAAGGTCAGTCGCGATCGCGAGATGCGGGCCGTGGCCGAGCACTTCCCGTGGTTCAGCTTCGACACCAACAAGGGCTACCCGTGTCCTGTGCATCGGGCCGGGCTGCAGGCCTGGGGACCGAGCACCGTTCACCGCCGGAGCTGGATCTTCATGGACCACCTGTGCTGGCCGAGTCAGCGGGTCGTGCGGCCCGAGCAGCCCACGCTGTTCTGAGCGTGGCTGCCTTCGCCGGTCGCGGCCACCCGTGCCCCGCCTTCGGTGTCGAGGCATGAACGCTGTGTGAAGCAGGTCCGCCGTGCCGCGCTGGTCAGACCATCAGACCAAGGCCTTGGGCTACGTTGCGTCGATGGTCGATCGGAGAGCAGGGGTCCGCTCGTGAGGGCGGTGCAGCAGCAGGGCTTCGGCTCGCCCGAGGAGGCGCTCGCGCTGGTCGAGCTGCCCGAGCCGGAGCCAGGGCCCGCTGACGTCGTCGTGGCCGTCGAGGCGTGTGCGGTCAACCACCTCGACATCGTCCAGCGCGCGGGCTGGTTCACCATGCCTGGCTTCGCGCTGCCGCACGTCCCGGGCATGGACGTGGCCGGCACGGTCGTGGCCATAGGTCGCGACGTGATGCCGAGCCAGGCCGTGGTCGGCGACCGTGTGGTCATCGACCCATCGATGTGTGAGGTGGCCGAGGGGTCCAAGCTCGCGGGGCGAGGCGACCTGTACGGGGTGCTCGGCATCATCGGGGCGACCGAGCCGGGCGGCTATGCCGAGCAGTGCCTGGCGCCGGCCAGCCACGTGCACCGCCTGCCGGCGGGCATGAGCGTGCTGGCGGCCTCGGTGTTCCCCACCGCGTGGCTCACGGCGTGGCATGCGCTCATCGAGGTCGGCGGTCTGGAACGGGGCGAGACGGTGCTGATCCATGCGGCCAACGCCGGCGTGAGCGTGGCCGCCATCCAGATCGCGCACTGGCGCGGCGCCACCGTGCTGGCCACCGCCCGCGGCGAGACGAAGTGCGCGCAGGCGCTCCAGCTTGGCGTGACCGCCGTCTGCGACAGCACGGTCGACGACGTCGTGGCCTTCGCCCGCGGCCGGACGGCGGGGCGGGGCGTCGACCTCGTGCTCGACCACGTCGGCACGCCGCTGATCGGTCCGTCGCTGTTCTCGCTGCGCCCCCGCGGCCGCTTCGTCACCTGTGGCAACACCGCCGGCGACGAAGCCGTCATACCGTCGCTCGGGTACGTGTTCCACATGGGCATCGCCATCCTGGGTTCGGATCCGTACCGGCCGCGTGAGTTCGCCGAGGCGTGGAGCGTCTATGGCGAGCTGGCGCCGGCACCGGTGGTGGCAGCCGAGCTCGGGCTCACCGACGCCGCCGAGGCCCATCACCGCATCGAGTCCGGCTCGTTCTTCGGCAAGCTCGTCCTGCGGCCGTAGCCCTCCCTCGAATGGCCGACTCGCCCTACCCTGAACTGAAGCGCACCCACACGATGGCCCGCTCGGGCCGGCCCTGGCGTGACGTGAAGCCGCCACCGGCCGCACCGGTGTGGGCGGTCATCCAGGGGTTCGCCGACTACTGGGTGCTGGTCGCCGCGCTCGATCTCGGGGTGTTCGACGCGTTGGCCCGGCGCGAGCAGGCGGGGGAGGGTCCGGCCGACCTGGAGGCCATCGCCGAAGCCGTGGGCGGGGAGCTTCGTCCGCTTGGCGCACTGGTCGACGCGCTGGTGGCCCTCGCCTTCCTCGAGACCGTGCCGGCGGGCTACGTGCTGGCCGAGGTCACGGGCCGCTACCTCGTGCGCGGCGGCCCGGCGTCGATGGTCGACCTCGTGGCGGTGGCCAACGGGCCGATGGACAACTGGCCGGCGCTGGCCAACACCGTGCGCACCGGGCGGCCGCCGGCACCGGTCGAGGACGACCCTGTGGAGTTCTACCGGCCGCTCGTCGAGGCCACGTTCCCGACGCAGCACCGCGCCGCGCTGCGCCTCGGCGCTCGTATCGGCGTCGGCCGAACGCCGGGGCTGCGCGTGCTCGACCTCGGCGCGGGCGCCGGCGCCTGGTCGCTCGGCGTGCTCGTGTCCTGCCCGGCCAGCACCGCTGTCGTCAACGACCTGGCCGGCGTGGTCGAGATGGCGGGCGAGCGGGCCACCGCCATGGGCCTGGCCGATCGGGTCACGCTGCGGCCCGGCGACTACCACCAGATCGAGATCGAACCAAGGTCCTACGACCTCGTGATCGCCGCCCACGTCTGCCGGGCCGAAGGCCCCGAGGGGACCCGGCGCCTGCTGCGGCGGGCCGCCGCCGCACTGGTGCCGGGCGGGCGGATCATCGTGGCCGAGTACGCCCGCGGCACGACCCGCACCACGAACCCGTTCGCGGCCCGCATGGGCGCCACGCTCGTCGCCTCGACCACCGCGGGCGACACGCCGACCGGACCTGAGCTCGTTGCCGCGCTGCGCTCGGCCGGCTTCGAGGCCATCAGGCTGCACGAACCCATCGGAGGCCAGCAGGCCTACGTCGCCACGCTCACCCCGCCTCTCGAGGAGCAACGATGACCGAACCGCCGACCACCACGCAGGACGGCCCCCCTGAGCCCATCGACCTCTTGGTGCGGGGCTGGTACGTCGTCACCATGGGCCCCGAGCGCGACGTGATCCGTGACGGAGCGGTGGCCGTGCGCAACGGGGCGGTGGTGGCCGTCGGCAAGGAGGCGGACCTGCGGCAGCGCTTTGCTCCGGCCCGCACCATCGGCGGGCCCCGCTTCGTCGTCACGCCCGGCATGGTGAACTCCCACATCCACATCACGGGCGAACCGGCCACCCGCGGTTACGTCCCCGACGACACGCCGTTCGTCGAGAACGTCTTCCACTGGCTGTGTCCGCTGTACGCGACCTACGACGCCGCCGAGGAGCGGTTGTCGGCCCAGCTGGCGGCGGTCGAGATGCTGCGCACCGGCACCACGACGTTTCTCGAAGCCGGCACCATCCACTACCTCGACGACGTCGTCGATGCGCTCAGGGGCGTGGGCATCCGCGGTCGGGTGGGGCGCTGGATCTGGGACCTGCCGCCCGAGCCCACCGCCTACCGCCAGACCACCGACGAGGCCATCGGCCATCTGGCCCGCCAACTCGCCGACTTCCCGGCGGGGCCCGCGCCGGGCGGCGAGCTGATCAGCGCGTGGTCGATCCTGGTGGGGCACACGACGGCGTCCGAGCCGCTGTGGCGGGCCGCGGTCGATCTGGCGGCCGAGCACGACGTCGGCCTGTCGTTCCACATGTCGCCGGCGCAGCTCGACCCGGATGGGTTCATCGCCGAGTTCGGGCAGCGGCCGCTCGTCCACCTCGCCGAGATCGGTGTGCTGGCGGCCCGGCCGGTCATGACGCACGTCGTGCGCATCGACGAGCACGAGCTCGACCTCCTGGTCGAGTCAGGGGCGCACGTAGCGCACTGCCCGACTACCGCGCTCAAGGTCGCGTACGGGGTGACCCAGGTCGGTCGCTTCCCCGAGATGGTGGCCCGCGGCGTGAACGTCGCCATCGGCACCGACGGCAACAACGCGTCGAACTACTCCGACCTCATGAGGGCCACCTACTTGGTGGCCGGCCTGTTCAAGGACGCTCGCTGCGACCCTGAGCTGTTCCCAGCCGAGCTCGCCTACGAGATGGCCACCCTCGGCGGCGCCCGGGCCATGGGGCTCGCCGATCACATCGGCTCGATCGAAGTCGGCAAGCGGGCCGACCTGGTGCTGCACGACACCGATCGCCCCGAGTGGCGGCCATTGCTCAACGTGGCCAACCAGCTCGTGTGGTCGGCCGATGGTCGAGGTGTGCACACGGTGGTGGTCGACGGTCGTGTCGTGGTCGAGGACAGCCGGTGCACCACGCTGGACGAGGACGCGCTGTGGCGTGACGTGCAAGCAGCGGGCGAGTCGATCACGGCGCGATCAGGACTGCCCGACAAGGCCAAGTGGCCGACCTGGTGAGCTGGTCACGGTGTGATGAGGACCGACGACGGCTACCCGAGGGCTTGGGTCAGGTCGGCGACGAGGTCGTCGGCCGACTCGAGGCCGACTGACAGGCGCACGAGGTTGTCGGGGACCTGGAGCGGCGAGCCGGCCGCCGACGCGTGCGTCATGCGGCCCGGATGCTCGATGAGCGACTCGACGGCGCCGAGCGACTCGGCGAGCGTGAACAGCTCGGTGCGACGGACGACCTCGAGGGCGGCAGCCTCGCCTCCTCGCACGGTGAAGCTCACCATGCCGCCGAAGTCGCGCATCTGGCGGGCGGCCGCCCGGTGGCCGGGGTGGTCGGGGAGCTGTGGGTACAGGACGCGCTCGACGTTCGGGTGCCCGACCAGGAGGTCGACCACGGCGCGGGCGTTCGCACAGTGGCGATCCATGCGCACGGCCAGCGTCTTGACGCCTCGCAGCACGAGGTAGCAGTCAAACGGCGCCGGCACCGCGCCGGCTGCGTTCTGGACGAAGCGCAAGCGTTGTGCCAGTTCGTCGTCGTCGACCGCGATGAACCCACCCAGCACGTCAGAGTGGCCGCCGAGGTACTTGGTCGCCGAGTGCACGACGATGTCGGCGCCGAGCGACAGCGGCTGCTGGAGGTAGGGCGTGGCGAACGTGTTGTCGACCACGCACAGCGCGCCATGGCGATGGGCGAGAGCGGCGACAGCTTCGATGTCGATGCACGTGAGGAGCGGGTTGGTCGGCGTCTCGAGCCACACCATGGCGGTGTCCGCCGGCCAGTCACGCTCGAGGGCGTCGAGATCGGTCAGGTCGACGGCATGCCACGGGTGGCCGTTCGGGGCGTGCACCTTCGAGATGAGGCGAAACGTCCCGCCGTAGGCGTCGTTGCCGAGCACCACGCCCTCGCCAGGCCCGAGCAGCCGCAGGACGTCGTCCTCGGCGGCGAGGCCCGAGGCAAAGGCCAAACCGTGTGCGGCACCTTCGAGCGAGGCGACGCAGGTCTCCAGAGCGGATCGGGTCGGGTTGCCGGACCGTGAGTACTCGTAGCCTTGGTGCACGCCGACCTGGCTCTGGGCGAACGTCGTGGACAACGTGATGGGCGTGACGACGGCGCCGCTGGCGGCATCGGGCGCCTGGCCGGCGTGGATGGCGCGGGTCTCGAAGCCGTGGCCGGTGCGCTGCTCGTCACCCATCGCTTCCTCGATCGGTGAGGAACGACAGGACGTCGGTGCGCGTGAGGATCGACAGCGGTCGCCCTCCGGACAGCACGAGCAGCGCCGGTGCCCGGTCGAGCATCTCGACGGCCAGCTCGACGGGCTGGCCGATGCCGATGGTGGGCAGCTTCGGGCCCATGATCGCCTCGACCGGAAGCTCCATCACCGAGCTGTCGTGGAAGACGGCGTCCATGAGCTCGAGCTCGTCGACAGCGCCGGCCACCTCGGCCGCGGCGAACGGAGGCTCGTTCTTGCAGACGGGGAGCTGTGACACTCCGTGGGCGCGCATGGTGGCGATCGCCTCGCGCACGGTGTGGGACGGGTTGACGTGGACGAGCGGCGGGACCTCGCGGCCCCTTGCGTCCAGCACGGCGGCGACGCAGAGGTCGCACTCCTTCAAGAACCCGTAGCCCGCCAGCCAGTCGTCGTTGAACACCCGGCTGAGGTAGCCGCGACCCGAGTCGGGGATCAGGACCACCACCAAGTCGTCGGACCCGAGCCTGGCACCGATGCGCATCGCGGCGGCGACCGCGGTGCCGCCCGATCCACCGATGAGCAACCCCTCCTCGCGGGCGACGCGTCGCGCCATGAGGAAGCTGTCCTCGTCGCTGATGGCGATGACCTCGTCGATCGTCGACGGGTCGTAGTTGGCCGGCCAGAAGTCCTCGCCGATGCCCTCCACCAGGTACGGGCGCCCCGACCCGCCGGAGTACACCGAGCCTTCGGGATCGCCCCCGATGATCTGGATCGCGGGGTTGCGTCGCTTCAGGTAGCGGCCGACGCCGGTGATGGTGCCGCCGGTGCCACAGCCGGCCACGAAGTGCGTGACGCGACCGGCGCTCTGGCGCCAGATCTCCGGGCCGGTGGTGCGCTCGTGCGCCAGGGGGTTGTTGGGGTTGGCGTACTGGTTGGGGCGGTAGGCACCCGGGATCTCGCGCACGAGCCGCTCGGCGGTCGAGTAGTAGCTGCTCGGATCGTCGGGGGGCACCGCGACGGGGCAGACCGTGACCTCGGCCCCGTAGGCCCGCAGCAGTGCGACCTTCTCGGGGGCCACCTTGTCGGTCATCACGAACACGCAGCGGTACCCGCGCTGGGCGGCCACGATGGCCAGCCCGACCCCGGTGTTGCCCGAGGTCGGCTCGACGATGGTGCCGCCCGGTTTCAGCAGGCCGTCGCGTTCGGCCGCGTCGATCATCGCCACCGCCGGCCGGTCCTTCGAGGAGCCCCCTGGGTTCGTGGTCTCGAGCTTGGCGACCAGGGTGCAGCGCAGGTCTCGGCCCAGGTGGGAGAGCGTGACCAGTGGGGTGTTGCCGATGAGATCGAGCACGGATGCCGCGATCTCAGGCTCGGCGGGCAGCTCCGGCACCACGTCATCCATGGGTCAGCACGCTAACGGTCGTTCCCCGTCCCGACCCACGTCCAGCCGCCAGCCCGCCCCGCTGCGGTCACTTTCACGTTTTGACCGTCGGATTCCCCGCATGGCGGTGATCTTCACGTTTTGACCGTCGGATTCCCCGCCGGGCGGTGATCTTCACGTTTTGACCGTCGGATTCCCCGCCGGGCGGTGATCTTCACGTTTTGACCGTCGGATTCCCCGCCGGGCCCTGGTCTCCAGCGCGGCCGCCGGCAACTCCGTCACAGGCCATCCGTAGGGTGCAATGCCATGGCGGACATTGAACGAACGATCATCAACGTGGCTGCGCCGAGGCGCGGCTTGCTCCTGGTGCAGGAGTTGCACGAGGCGGGCCTCACCGACCGGCAGATCCTGCGTCGCGTCGATCAACGGCTGCTCACTCGGGTCATAGGGCCCGTGCTGCTCCTTGGGTGCCGCCCGCTCGAACGGCGCGAGCTCGCCCTGGCCTGCTGTCTCGCCGACCCGGTGTGCGTCGCTGGGTGGGGCGTCGCTGCAGACCATTGGCGCGTTCGGGGGGTGCATCTGCCAACGGTCGATGTCCTCCGCCCAGATGGTCGATCGGTGGGTGTGGGTGAGGTGCGGTGGCGAACCATGTCCGCCATGCATCCAACCGACGTCGTCACCTGCAGCGACGGACTGCGGGTGACGAGCCCGCCGCTCACCCTGTTCCACCTCGCTTGGGAGCTCACGCCTCCCCAGCTCGAGAGCGCCATCGAGGACGCGATCAATCGTCGCCTGGTCACGATCGGCACCCTGCAGACGATGGCTCACCGCTGGTGCCGTTCGGGGCGCCCCGGTTCGACGGCATACCGGGAGGTCATCGAACCGAGGCTGCAGTTGGCGCCAGTCGGGAGCGAGCTCGAGCTGCGAATCGAGCGGGCCGTGATGGCGCTCGGCATCCCTCAACCGGTGCGCCAATGCGCCGTGCCGGTTGGCCGAGGGATCACGTTCCACCTCGATCTGGCATGGCCCGATCTGCAGCTCGGTGTCGAGATCGATCACTTCGCCTGGCACGCCGGACGTGAGGCCGTTGCGCGCGACAAGCAGCGTGATCGGTGGTTGTCAGCCGAGGGCTGGCAGATCGTCCGTGCAGGCGACGACGACATCGACCGTGATGTCCACGCCGTCGCCAATGAGATCGCCGAGACGCATCGCCGCCGCTCGGCGGACCGTGCCGCTCGTCGTTCAGCCTGACGGCGCCGTCCGATGGCCTGGTTGGACAGGATTCGTGGGGAATCTGACGGTCAAAACGCAGATGTGACCGCCAGGCGGGGAATCTGACGGTCAAAACGTGGAATTGACGGGGACGGGGACGGGGACCGGGACCGGGACCGGGACGGGGACCGGGTCAGCGTGCTGGATTCAGGCGAAGGTGGGCTCTTTCTGGGTGCCGACCTTCAGGTCCTTGAAGGGGGAGGTCGAGTCGATGCCGGTGTCCTTCGGCATCCCCAGCACCCGCTCGGACACGATGTTCTTCAGGACCTCGTCGGTGCCGCCCGCGATGCGCATGCCCGGCAGGCCCAGCACGAACTGGCTCCACGCGTAGGTGCCCCACTCACCGGAGTCGGCGGTGATCCGAGCCCCGAGGATGTTGCAGACGAGCTCGGACATGCGGCGCATGTTGGCGGTGAGCGCCAGCTTGGCGATCGACATCTCCGGCCCAGGGAGCTGACCGGCCTTGAGCTTGTCCATGGCCCGCTGGTTCGTGTAGCTCGCCACACGGAAGCCGATGACGAGCTGGGCCAGCTCGTCGCGCAGGATGGGATCGTCGAGGTTGCCGATGTGCCGGGCCATCTCGATGATCCTCGGGAGCATGCCGGCGTTGTTGCCGCCCGCCCCGCCGGCCCCGATGGCAGCCCGCTCGTTCATGAGCGTCGTGAGCGCCACCGACCACCCCTGGTTGAGGTCGCCCAGGCGATGGTCGTCGGGGACGCGCACCTCGTTGAAGAAGACCTCGTTGAACGAGGCACCGCCGGTCATCTGGCGCAACGGTCGCACCTCGACCCCGGGGGCATTCATGTCCACGACGAACCCCGTCAGGCCCTTGTGCTTGGGCAGGTTGGGATCGGTGCGGCAGATGATCTCGCCGATGTCTGAGTACTGCGCGCCGGACGTCCACACCTTCTGGCCGGTGATGATCCACTCGTCGCCGTCGCGCTCGGCCTTGCTCTGCAGCGAGGCCAGGTCGGATCCGGCGCCGGGCTCGCTGAAGAGCTGGCAGGCGACGATGTCGCCGCGGTGCATGGCCCGCAGGTACGCGTTCTTCGCGGTGTCGGTTCCGTGAGCCAGGATCGTCGGCGCCACCATGCCCAGGCCGATGCCGAAGAAGCCCTGGTTGGGCACCTGGTACTGGCCCTCGAGCGCTCCCCATGCCCGCTCGTAGGCGTGGGGGAGCTGGCGCCCACCGAAGGCCACCGGCCCGCCGATCCACCCGAAGCCGGCATCGAACTTCGTGGCCCGCCAGGTCTGCGCTCTCTTCAGGTCCTCGACTTCGCGCTCGCGGGCCTTTTCATCGAACAGCGCCACCTTGTCGGAGCCCTTGCCCCACTCGAAGTGCTCGTCATCCTCCTTGCGAGGCGCGTTCGCCTCGAGAAAGGCATGCGCCTCGGACTGGAACTGCTCCAACGTGATGTCGGCCATCTGCGGCTAACCCCCGAACGCGACGTGACCCGGCTGTCGGGTGGACCGTAGCGGTCCCCCGGACAACCGGGCCACCCCTGGCCTCGGTCACTTCAGCGAGCCCGCCTCCGGCGGGTGTGGTCCCGCTCGCTACGGTGATCGTCATGAACCGCACCCAAGCCATCGTCTTGCGCGCCTTTGCCATCTGGACGCTGTACGTGTGGGTGACCCGCATGTGGAACATCTGGCGTGACGACGCCCAGACGGTGGGGTTCAAGGTCGTCCACACCGTGCTGGCCGTGGTGTCGGTCGCTTTTGCCATCGCCTGCCTGGTCATCGTCAAGCGGGTCCGCGCCCGCAGGGCCGGTCCCGGATCGGCGGGCATCGACGACGTCGAGCCGGTCACCACAGCCGGCCGTCCCTGACGGGCTACCTTCGTCACCCATGGGCCAACCCGTCGCCGTCATCGAGCACCAGAGCCGCACTCCAGGTGTGATCCGGTTCGAGGCGAACCGCAACCTCACCGGCCAGGGGCACGAGCGCTTCACTTCGGCGGCGCAGGCGGTCGGGACGCGTCCCGCGGCCACCGTGGCCCGCCGGTTGCTCGAGACCGGCAAGGTCGCCTCGGTGCACGTCTACGGCAACATGATCACCGTCGATCTGCTCAAGGGCCGCGACGCTGATGGTCTCGGCGACATCGTCACCGACCTCTACACGTACTACCGCCCTGGTGTCGAGGTTCCGTCGTTCGAAGACCTCGTGGCCGAACCTGAGGCGGCCTCGGTGGCCACGCCGAGCAGCGCCGAGCCCGAGGCGGCCCTGTCCGAGGCGGCCAAGAAGATCCCGCCGCACCTGCTGGCGCGGAGCCAGGCGGCCAAGGAGAAGGCCCGGGCCAAGGCCGCCGGCGGCTGATCGACCGACGTTCGCACAACGTTCGGGCCCGGTGAGGGTGGCCGAGCCGTCGACTGCTTCAATGGCCCTTCGGGGCCGAACGGGGTAGCGATGACGGACGTCGACATCACGTTGCACCAGGCGGCGGAGCAGCTGGGCGTGCACTACATGACGGTGTACCGGTACGTCCGTCTGGGCATCCTGCCGGCCCACAAGGACGGAACAGGCTGGCGGATCAAGCCCACTGATCTGGCCAGCCTCGAACGCCCCTCGGCCGAGTCGGCGCCTCGGTCCGGCGCCGGGCGCCGTCGCCAGGCGCCCTGGGCCGAGCGCTTCGAAGCGCGGCTGATCGATGGTGACAGCCGGGGAGCCTGGGGTGTGGTCGAGGCGGCACTTGCCTCGGGGACCGAACTGGACGAGGTGTATCTCGACGTGATGGCACCGGCGCTGCGATCGATCGGTGATCGGTGGGCCAACGGCGAGATCGACATCGCGGCCGAGCACCGGGCGAGCGGGATCGCCATGCGGATCATCGGTCGTCTCGGACCGCGCTTTGCTCGCCGCGGACGTTCGCGGGGCACCGTGGTGCTCGGCACGCCACCTGGTGAACGGCACTCGCTGCCGGTGGCGATGCTCTCGGACCTGATCCGCGCCGGTGGGTTCGAGGTGTCTGATCTGGGGTGCGACCTGCCGCCCGAGGGGTTCGCTGTCGCGGCCCGCCAGACCCCGCGACTGGTCGCGGTCGGCGTGAGCGTCACCGCCCCCGAGGCGCTCGTGGCCACGGCCGAGACCGTCGCCGTGCTCAAGGCTGAGCTCGGCCCGGACATCCCGGTGCTCGTCGGTGGTGGCGCCATCCAGGACGCTGATCACGCCGCTGCTCTCGGGGCTGACTGGTACGCGAGTGACGGCACCGCCGTGGTCGAGCTGCTCGATCGGCTGGTCCGAGGCCGGCCCGGCTGACCCGCTGCCCCGCCCGACCGGGTTGCCCTACGAACATGTGTTCGGGTACCGTCGCTGCATGGGCCGGGTGGAACGGGCAGCGCGTGTCATCGATCCCGCGGTGCTGGCCGCGGTCACGCGAGCGGCCGCCCCAGTGGCCTTGGCGGTCGAACGGGTCCTGCCCGTCCTACCCGCGCTGGCCCCCTTGCTTCCCGATGGTGTGCTGCGGCGCGGTGCGATCGTTGCCGTCGGCGGCGCCACCGGTGGTGGGGCCACCTCGTTGGCCCTGACGCTGTCGGCCGCGGCGTCGGCCGCCGGTTCGTGGGTCGGTGTGGTCGGGGTGGCGTCCCTCGGCCTGCTCGCGGCCGCCCAGCTCGGGGTGGCGATCGAGCGGCTCCTCATGGTCGCCTCACCTCCGGCTGCCGAGTGGGCCACCGTGGTGGCCACGTTGCTCGATGCCCTCGACGTGGTGGTCGTGTCGGCTCCCGAGCGGACCCGGGCCGGTGATGCCCGCCGCCTGCAGGCCCGAGCCCGTGAGCGAGGGGCAGTGCTGGTGGTCCTCGGCGGTCCCGGGGTGTTCGAGGCCGAGGTGCGCCTCACGGTCAGCACCGTGGCGTGGTCGGGGCTCGAGGCGGGATCGGGCCATCTCCACGCCCGTCGGGTCGCGGTCGAAGCCACGGGGCGTCGTGCTGCGGCCCGGCCGCGAACGGTCGAGCTCTGGCTGCCCGATGCCAACGGCCAGGTGCGCTCCGTCGAAGTCGAGAGCCGTCGCGGCACCGTTCCGGCCGCCGTGGCCGTGGCGGGCTGATGGCCGGGGCCTGCTGATGGGTGGGCGCGTGCCCCGGGTGGCCGTGGTTCGCTGGCCCGAGTGGCCACTGGTGGCGGCCGGAGCAGCTCCGGGTGCTCCCACCGCGGTGCTCCACGCCAATCGGGTCGTGGCCGCCTCACCAGCGGCGCGTCACGACGGCGTGATGCCCGGGCAGCGGCGCCGTGACGCGCAGGCCCGCTGCCCCGGGATGGTCGTGCTCGCCCACGACCCCGCTCGTGATGCCCGGGCGTTCGAGGTGGTCCTCCAGTGCCTCGACGAGGTGACGCCGCGCGTCGAGACCTCGCGGCCGGGCTCGTGCGCGTTCGCCACGAGGGGGACTTCGCGCTACTACGGCGGTGACGATCGGCTGGCCGAACGGGTGGTGATGCTCGTGGGGGCCGCGCTCGGGGTCGAGGCCATGGCGATCGCCGGCCCTCCCACGGTGGGGGTGGCCGATGGATCCTTTGCCGCCGTGCTGGCCGCCGAGCGAACCGTGGGCCACGGTCGGTACGTGGTGCCCGCCGGAGGCAGTCCTGCCTTCCTGGCCCCGCTGCCGGTGCAGCTCCTCGCCGCTGGTGGGGCCCACGGCGACCGGGCCGAGCTGACCGAGCTCGCTGAGCTGGTGGTGCTCCTGCCCCGCTTGGGGATCACCACGCTCGGCGCGTTGGCGGCCCTCCCGGTGGTCGATGTGCTCGGTCGCTTCGGCCGTGCCGGTCAGCTCGCCCACCGCTTGGCCGCCGGAGGCGACGACCGCCCGCTCGATGCCCGCGAGCCGCCGCCCGAGCTGACGGTCGAACTGGTGCTCGATCCGCCGGCCGAGCACGTCGAGCAGGTTGCCTTCGCAGTGCGTCGGCTGGCCGATGAGCTCCACGAGCGCCTGGAGGCCATGGGGCTCGGCTGCACACGGCTCGTGGTGGCGGCCGAGACCGAGCAGGGCGAGCGCCACGAGCGGTGCTGGCGCCATGACGGTTCGTTGACTGCCGCGGCCATCGTCGAACGGGTGCGCTGGCAGCTCGACGGCTGGATCCAGGGGACGCGGGCGCCGACCGGCGGGGTGGTGCTCGTGCGCCTGGTGCCTGACGAGGTGGTGCCCGCGGGTGGTCGCCAGCTCGGCTTCTGGGGAGGGCAGACCCAGGCCGACGAGCGTGCTGTGCGAGCCTCGGCCCGGGTGAGCGGCCTGCTCGGCCCCGACGCCGTGACGGTGGCCGAGTGGCGGGGAGGGCGAGGCCCGGCCGAGGCCGTCGCGCTCGTGCCCGCCGAGACGACCGACCTCGGCGACCCTGGCCGGCGCGCCGCTCGGGTGGTGCCGGGTCCGGCGGCGCCACCGTGGCCGGGGTCGATGCCCCCTCCCTGGCCGGCGGTGGTGCCGGCCTCGCCCCGACCGGCAGTGGTGCTCGATGCCGCTGGGCAGCCGGTGACGGTGTCGGGGCGCGGCGCGCTCAGTGCTCCACCGGCGCGATGCACGGTGGACGACGAGCTCGGTCGGGCCAGGGCGCGGCCCGAGGTGGTCGTGGCCTGGGCGGGGCCGTGGGTGTGCGACGAGCGGTGGTGGGATGCCGCGGAGCACCGTCGCCGCGCCCGGTTCCAGGTGGTCACCGCCGGTGGTGCCGCCCACCTGCTGTCGGTCGAAGGCGGCCGCTGGTGGTGCGAGGCCACCTACGACTGACCGGGCGCTACCTCGCCACCTCCTAACGTGGCGAGGTGGCGCGTCTGATCGAAGCAGTGGTGTTCGACTACGGCGGTGTGCTCTCGGCGTCGCCCTTCGCGGCGATCGCGCGTCGCGAGGCTCAGATCGGGCTCGAACCAGGCACCATCGCTGACGCGCTCGGCTTCGGGCTGCACGTGCCCGAGACGGCGCCGGGCGAGCCGGTCACCAACTTCTTCCACCTGCTCGAGGTGGGCCAGGTGACCATCGAGGAGTACGGCGCCTGGGCCAGTGCCCGCGTCAAGGCCGTGTTCGGGCCCGATGCCGACGTCCGCTCGGTGATGTCCGGGGGCTTCGGTCAGATGGGGGTGCAGTGGATGGTCGTGCAGCGGGCCCGCCGGCTTCGTGACGAGGGGTACCGCCTGGCCATCTGCACGAACAACATCGCGGCGTACCGGGACACCTGGACCCGGCAGATCCCGATGGAGCTCTGGGACGTGGTGATCGACTCGTGCGAGGTCGGCGTGCGCAAGCCAGATCCGGCGATCTACCTGATGACGTGTGAGGCCCTCGGGGTCGAGCCCGACCGCACCGCCTTCCTCGACGACCACCCGGGGAACGTCGTCGGGGCCGAGGCGGTCGGCATGCGGGGCATCGTCGTCGGTGCCGACCCGTGGGAAGCGCTGGCCGCGCTTGACGCCCTGCTCGCCATCGAGTCCTGAGCCCAGGGGACGGTCAGTTCGGTGGTAGCCGAGGCGTTGGTCACGATGGTCCGCCCTTTCGCCTCTCGTCGAAACCCGAGCTGATCAACGAGCCCGAGGCTCGTTCGTGGTGGCACGGAGGACGCTCCAGTCGGCGTTGCGTCGATGGGCTGATGCGGGTGGCCGATCATCCCGACGGTTGGGTGCGGCGGCCGGGGCGGTGGTGTGTGGCGGACCCGATTCGACGGGAGGCGAAACGAGCACCGTGTCTGCTCGGCGCCGTGGCCAGGAGGCGCCGTGCCGGCCGAGGCCACCTACGAGGGTCAGTGGCGTGCGACCGCCGGCCTCGTCCAGCGGTTGCTGGTGAAGCGCCACCGGTTCAGGGCGGCCCGCACCGTCATCCAGAACAGCAACGTGCACCACACGGCCACGATCCCGGCATGTGGCCAGAGCGCCACCACCACGGCCACCGGTGCCGTGGCAACGGCCATGAGCACCGCTCCCCGTGCCAGGAAGCGGTAGTCGCCGGCACCGATCAGGACGCCGTCGAGTGCGAACGCGATCGCCGCTGGGAGCTGAAGGACGGCCAGCACCACGATGCCGGCCGTCGCCCGCGAGGCGACCGCCGCGTCGGTGGTGAACAGGTGCGGGAGCAGGGGCGCGGTCACCACCAGCGCGAGGGCGATGGCACTGGCGGCGATGAGGGACAGCCGCGTCGCCGCGTGGCCCACGACCACCGCCTCGTCGGACCGGCTGCCACCGAGGGCCTCGGCAACGAATGTCTGAGCGGGGATGGCGAGGGCATCGAGGGCGAGGGCCAGCAGGCTCATCAGCTGGAACACGATCTGGTGGGCGGCCAACGTCTGGTCATCGACCCGCGCGGCCAGCGCAGTGACCGTGACGATCACCGCCAGCATCGCGATGACCCGCACGCCGAGGTGCCCACCGGCGCGAAGCAGCGGCGCCAGCTCGTGAAGGCGCGGCCGGAGCGTGTGACGGGCGGCGAGGTGTGGCCGCAGCACCACGAGGTAAGCCACCGCCGCGCCCCACTGAACGATGACCGTGCTCCACGCCGAGCCGGCGATGCCGAGGTCGAGCACGAAGACCGCGATGATCTCGAGAATCACGTTGGTGACGCTGGCCACGGCGATGATGACCAGCGGGGTGCGCAGATCGAGGGCGCCCCGCAGCACGCCGAGCGAGGCGAGTGCGATCAGGATCGCCGGAAGCCCGAACGCGCTGATGCGCAGGTAGGTGGTCGCCGCCGTCAGCACCGCGCCCTGGCCGCCAAGCACCGATGCCGCCCACGGGGCGACGAGGGCCAGCACCGCACCGAGGGGCAGGCCGATCACCGCCGCCAGCCACAGCGCCTGCACCGCGGCATCGGCGGCCGCTGACCGCTCGCCCGCCCCGCGATGGTGGGCGATGCGCGAGGTGGTGGCGAACGACAGGAAGTTGCAGCCCGCCACGGTGACCAGCAGCACGGTGGCGGCCAGGGCCAGACCAGCCAGGGGCTCGGTGCCGAGGCGGCCGACGATGGCGGTGTCGGTGAGCACGTAGAGCGGCTCGATGGCCAGCGTGCCGAGGGCGGGAATCGCCAGTGCCACGATCCGCCGGTCGAGCTCGCCCCGCCTCACCACGAGCCCGACCACGGCTCGGCACCGTAGCGACCGGCCCCGGCCGCTCCATCGGGAATCGGGTGGGAGGGTTCGGCCGTTGACGGGACGAACAGGTGTTCGTAGAGTCCGGTGATGGGCTTCCGCAACCCGCCGATCACCTGGGCGGAGCTGGAGCAGCGGCTGTCCAACGGTCGGCCGCCGGGGTCGCCGAGCTGGAACGGCGGAGGCGACAGCCCGGCGTGGAGCCGCAAGCGCCAGCCCTACGAGGCGCTCGTGGCCCGCCGCTCCGGAGCAGTGCCGTACGCCGAGCTGCACTGCCACTCGAACTTCAGCTTCCTCGACGGGGCCTCGCACCCCGAGGAACTGGCCGAGGAAGCCGCCCGTCTCGGCCTCGAAGCCCTCGCCTTGACCGACCACGACGGCTTCTACGGCATCGTTCGCTTCGCTGAGGCGGCCAAGGCGGTGGACCTGCCCACGGTGTTCGGGGCCGAGCTGACCCTTGGCGCCCGCGAGCCCCAGCACGGGGTGGCCGATCCCGCCGGCCAGCACCTCGTGGTGCTGGCCGATGGGCCCGACGGCTACGCCTCGCTGGCCGACGCCATCAGCCAGGGCCAACTGGCGGGGGAGAAGGGCGCCCCCCGGTTGAGCGTGGCCGAGCTGGCCGCGGCCGGTGGCGGCCCCGGGCACCACCACTGGTGGGTGCTGACCGGTTGCCGCAAGGGGGCCGTGCCCGCCGCGCTGGTGCAGCACGGGCCGGCCGCTGCCGCTCGCGAGCTGGCCATGCTGGTCGAGCTGTTCGGGCGCGACCGGGTGGCGGTCGAGCTGTGGCACCACGACGAGCCGCTCGACTCGGCCCGCAACGACGCCCTGGCCGAGCTGGCCGCCCGTTTCGACGTGGCCTGCGTGGCCACCGGCAACGTGCACGAGCACACCCCGCCTCGGGCCCGGTTGCGCTCGGCGCTGGCCGCGGTGCGGGCCCGCCGCAGCCTCGACGAGCTCGACGGCTGGTTGCCCGCCTCCAGCCGTCACCTTCGCTCGGGGGCCGAGCAGGCCCGTCGCTTCGCTCGCTACCCCGGCGTGGTCGAGGCGGCCGCCGCCATCGGCCGGGCCTGTGCGTTCGACCTCGCGCTGGTGGCCCCGCGGCTGCCTCCCTTCCCCTGCCCGCCGGGACTCGACGAGATGGCCTACCTGCGCCGGCTCACCGAGGACGGGGGTCGGCACCGCTACGGCGAGCGCCCCTTGGCCGGCGACACCCACAGCCTGCGGGCCAGGGCATGGCAGACCATCGACCACGAGCTCGCCGTGATCGATGGCCTCGGCTTTCCCGGCTACTTCCTGGTGGTGTGGGACATCGTCGAGTTCTGCCGGCGCTCCGACATCTTCTGCCAGGGCCGGGGCAGCGCCGCCAACAGCGCGGTCTGCTACGCGCTCGGCATCACCAAGGCCGACGCGGTGAGCCTGGGCCTGCTGTTCGAGCGGTTCCTGTCGCCCGAGCGTGACGGCCCTCCCGACATCGACCTCGACATCGAAAGCGGCCGGCGCGAGGAGGCCATCCAGTACGTGTACGAGCGCTACGGGCGCCGCAACGCCGCCCAGGTGGCCAACGTCATCACCTACCGGGCTCGCTCCAGTGTGCGCGACATGGCCAAGGCCCTCGGCTTCACCGTCGGTCAGCAGGACGCGTGGAGCAAGCAGGTCGACGTCTGGGGCCGGGTGGCCAGCACGTCTGAGCAGGTCGACGCCAAGGGCGCCCCGGACCACGACATCCCCGCGGCCGTGCTGGCCCTGGCCGAGCAGGTCGAGGACTTCCCCCGCCACCTCGGCATCCACTCCGGTGGCATGGTCATCTGCGACCGGCCGGTGGTCGAGGTGTGCCCCGTCGAGTGGGGCCGGATGGAAGGCCGCACGGTGCTCCAGTGGGACAAGGACGACTGCGCCGCGGTGGGCCTCGTGAAGTTCGACCTGCTCGGGCTGGGGATGCTCACCGCGCTGCACCACGCCGTCGACCTGATCCGCGAGCACCGCGGCGTCGAGCTCGACCTGGCCGCCATCGAGCAGGAGGACGAGGTCTACGACATGCTCTGCCGGGCCGACTCGGTGGGCGTGTTCCAAGTCGAGAGCCGGGCCCAGATGGCCACGCTGCCAAGGCTGAAGCCCCGGCGCTTCTACGACCTCGTGGTCGAGGTGGCCCTCATCCGCCCCGGCCCCATCCAAGGCGGCTCGGTGCACCCCTACATCCGTCGGCGCAATGGTCAGGAGCCGGTCACCTACCTCCACCCGCTGCTGGAAAAGAGCCTGTCCAAGACCCTTGGCATCCCGCTGTTCCAAGAGCAGCTCATGCAGATGGCCATCGACGTGGCCGGCTTCACCGCCAGCGAGGCCGACCAGCTCCGCCAGGCCATGGGGTCGAAGCGCAGCCGCCAGAAGATGGAGCGCCTGCGGGACCGGCTGTTCGAGGGCATGGCCGAGCGGGGGGTCACGGCCGGGGTGGCCGAGCAGATCTTCGACAAGATGGCCGCCTTCGCCAACTTCGGCTTCCCCGAGAGCCACTCGGTGAGCTTCGCCTACCTCGTGTACTCGTCGGCCTGGATCAAGCTGCACGAGCCGGCGGCCTTCTGCGCGTCGTTGCTCAACGCGCAGCCGATGGGCTTCTACTCGCCGCACTCGCTGGTGCAAGACGCCCGCCGTCACGGGGTCGTGGTGCTGACCCCGGATCTCAACTGCTCGTTGGCGGCGGCCACGTTGGAGCCGTGCCCGGTGAGCGAGGGGGGGTTGGCCGTGCGCCTCGGGCTGGCGTCGGTCCGGGGTGTCGGCGACGACCTGGGCGAGCTCATCGAGGCCAGCCGGCCCTATGGGTCGATGGAGGACCTGGTCCGCCGCGTGCCCGGCGTAGGCCTGCCCCAGCTCGAGGCGCTCGCCACCGCCGGCGCCTTCGACGCGCTGAGCGATGTCCAGGGCCGTCCCCTGGATCGCCGCAGTGCGCTGTGGGCGGCCGGCGCCGTGCACCAGAGCCGGCCCGACCGGTTGGCCGGCGTCGTGGTGGGTGCCGAGGCCCCGACCCTGCCTGGCATGAGCCCCGAGGAGGAGGCCCTGGCCGACCTGTGGGCCACCGGAGTGTCGCCCGATGGTCATCCGACCCGCTTCGTGCGGGCCCACCTCGACCGGCTGGGAGCCATTCCGGCTAACCGCCTGCTCGATGCCGAGCCCGGTGGTCGGGTCTGGGTCGGCGGGGTGGTGACCCATCGCCAGCGCCCGGCCACCGCTCAGGGCACCACCTTCATCAACCTCGAAGACGAGACCGGCCTCATCAACGTGATCTGCTCGAAGGGGTGCTGGGCCCGCTACCGCCGGGTGGCCCGAGGCGCGCCGGCGCTGCTCGTGCGGGGGCGCCTCGAGCGCAGCGAAGGGGTGGTGAACATCATTGCGGAGCGCATCGAGCCGCTCCCCGTTGGCGCGGCCGTGCCCAGCCGCGACTTCCGGTGAACCGGCTCCTCTACGATGCGTCGATGGCGATGTACGAGTACCGCTGCCGGACCTGCGACACGACCTTCGAGCTGCGCCGCGCCATGAGCGAGTCAAACGATCCGGTCGCGTGCCCCGAGGGGCATCCCGGAGCGGTTCGCCTGCTCTCGGTCTTCGCCAGCGTCGGCGCCGCCTCGGGAGCGTCGTCGGCCCCGGCCCCGATGTCATCAGGTGGCGGCGGGGGCGGCTGCTGCGGCGGGGGCTGCGGCTGCCGCTAGGCCCACTCGGGGCGGATCGATGCTCGGTGCGCTCAGACGCAGCAATGCGACGGACAGGACCGAGAACGAGCGGGCCGATCAGGGCAGTGGATCGGCCCACTGCGGTTCGTCGCCCTTCCAGCGCCACGGGGCACCGGTGATCTCGGCCAAGGAGGTGCACTGATCGTCGCCGATCAGGAACCAGTCGAGCAACGTGATGGCCCCGTCGGCCAGGATGCGATCGGCCTCGTCGAACCGCTGGGCGTCATGGTGGTCAACCAGGGGCGACCGCCCCGGCCGCACCGACGCGAGCACGACCGCCGGCCACTGTGCGGCATCGGGGTCGGGGCCGATGCCGGCATCGGCGACGAGGGAGGCGACGCGAACGACGGCGTCGTCGTCGTCGAACGAGCTGTCGAGGTCGTCAACGTCGGTGTCGAACACGACGATGCTGCCGCCGGTGTGCTCGGCGTCGAGCAGCATCAGCACGACCTGGGGGCGCAGCGGCTGGTCGACGGCCAGCGTGAGCACGTCGAGCGCGGCGAGCGGGTCTCGCACTTCGGGGCGCTCGGGGCGCTCGGCACGAGCGTTGTGGGTGCGGCAACGAGAACGGGTGGTGGGCACAGTGCGACCTCCGGGTCGGCAACGACAGCGGAGGGGAAGTACGAGCACCCTACCGAGGGCCTGTTACAGGGTTTGGCCGCCCCGTTGCCCGCCGATCTGTGGCGTCTCCTTCCCACGTATGAGAACAGGACGGCGCAGATCGGTCGGGCCCCGGGACGTGACGGGGTTTCCTGCCAACATGGCCCGATGGTGCTGCTGAGAGTCCTGGCGTTCCTCGGCGGCGCCGCGCTCGTGGCGGCCACGCTGTTCTCGGCACTGCAGACCTTCGTCGTGCCGCGCGCCGAGAGCTCGGCGATCACGCGACTGGTGTTCGTCAACATGCGACGGGTCTTTGGCCTCCTGGCCCATCCCCGCCGCAGCTACGCAGCGCGCGACCGGGTGATGGCGTTCTACGCACCCATCTGCCTGATCCTGTTGCCCGCGGTGTGGGTCGTGATCGTCATGACCGGGTTCACGGCGATGTTCTGGGCCGTCGCCGGCGGATCGTGGGGCGACGCCTACGTCGTGAGCGGCTCGTCGCTGCTCACGCTCGGCTTCCAGCGCGAACCGGGCTACCCCGGGGTCACGTTGTCGTTCGTCGAGGCCACGCTCGGCCTGGCGCTCATCGCGCTGCTCATCTCGTACTTGCCCTCCATCTACAGCGCCTTCAACCGGCGGGAGAACCTCGTCGGGATGCTCGAGATCCGAGCCGGGGTTCCTCCGTCGCCGGCCGAGGCGCTCATTCGCTACAACAACATCGGGATGCTCGAGCACATCGACGACGAGCTGTTCCCGCTCTGGGAGCAGTGGTTCATGGACGTCGAGGAGAGCCACACGTCGCTGCCCGCGCTCGTGTTCTTCCGGAGCCCGCAGCCGCACCGGAACTGGGTCACCGCCGGGGGGTGCGTGCTCGACATGGCCGCGCTCATGGCGTCGGTGGTCGACGGCCCCCGCATGACCCGCGCCCCACTGTGCCTCCGCACCGGCTTCTTCTGCTTCCGGCGCGTCGCCGACTACTTCGAGATCCCCCACGATCCCGATCCCAAGTCCGGCGATCCCATCTCGATCACTCGTTCCGAGTTCGACGAGCTGTGCGCGGAGATCGAAGCGGCGGGGGTCCTGCTGAAGGGCGATCGCGACCGGGCCTGGCGGGACTACGCCGGGTGGCGGGTCAACTACGACGCCGTCCTCGTGGCCCTGGCCGCGTTCGTGATGGCGCCTCCGGCGCGGTGGTCGTCCGACCGCGTACCCGAGCGTCGGCACCGCTCTCGCGTCATTCGCCACGGAGCGCCCAAGCCGCGCTCGGCCAACGGCACGCGGGGCTGATCAGCTCACGGCGACGGCGCACACCATCAGTGAGACCAAGGCCACCGCCAGCGGACCGAGGAGGTCCATCGGCGCCCGGCGCGGGGCCAACGGGTGCAGCAGCACCCACCCGGCCAAGCCGCCGCCGATCAGGCCGCCGATGTGGCCGCCGATCGAGATGCCTGGCACCGCGAACGTGAAGACCAGGTTGATCACGAGCACCTGGCCGATGCCGGAGCGCCAGATGTCGACCCCGCGATGGCGGAGGCCGACCGCGGCCGCCGCGAGGAGGCCGAAGATGGCACCCGAGGCGCCGACGGTGAGCGCGTTGGGGTCGACCACCAGCGCGCCCGCCGCGCCGGCGAGCATCCCGGCCCCGTAGAGCGCGGCGAAGCGGAGGTGCCCGAGCGTGGGCTCGAGCAGGCGCCCGAGCGTCCACAGCACCCACATGTTCATCGCCAGGTGGATGATCCCGGCGTGGACGAAGCCCGCGGTGACGACCCGGTACCACTCGCCGTCGGCGACGAAGGGGCCGAACAGGCCGAGGTTGTTCGCCACGGTTCCCTCGCCGTCGAGGAGCTTGGCGCCCTGGAGGGCAGCCAGCACCAGCACCGCCACGTTGATGGCGATGATGACGTAGGTGACGAGGAGCGGCTGCGACGCGTTCCAGCGGCGGGCTCGCTCGACGGCCGGGGGCCGGGCGGCGCGCACGCAATCGACGCACTGCGAGCCGACGGCGGCCTGCACCAGGCAGTCAGTGCACGCGGGACGGCCACAGCGGGTGCAGCTGCGTCCGGCGACGCGGTCTGGGTGGCGATAGCAGGAGGTCTCGACAGCGATGTCGGCGACGATACCGGCGCCGGTGGGGCCACCCGCCCGCGGGTGCCGGTGGGGACGCCTGCTCGGGGGCGCGCGGCCCGCTACCTTGCCCGGCGATGCCGAGTCGTTTCGCCGCCGACACCTCGGTCACCGCGCTCGGTGGCGGGGCCTTCGCGGCCCGCATGGACCGGGGCTGGTGGATCGAGCGGGGTCCCAACGGCGGCTACGTCGCCGCAGTGGTCCTGCGCGCCCTCGGCGAAGCCGTCGGCGACCCGAACCGCACGCCCCGTTCGCTCACCGTGCACTACCAGGCGCCACCGGCCGAGGGTGAGGTGCGCATCGACACCACCGTCGAGCGGGCCGGGCGCTTGCTCAGCTTCGTGTCGGCTCGCCTGACCCAAGGCGACCGGCTCTTGGCCACCGCGCAGGGTGCGTTCGCCATCCCGATGGCCGGACCCGAGTTCGTCGACATCGCCATGCCCGCCGTCCCCCCGCCCGAGGACGTGCCCCGCACACCGGCAGCCATGGCCTCGGGCGGTCCGGTCATCCCCATGCGGGAGCGCTACGAGATGCGCTGGTGCGTCGGAGCGCCACCGTTCTCCGGGGCCCCGGAGGCGCTGGCCGGGGGCTGGATCCGGTTGGCCGACCCGCACCCCGCTGACCACCCGCTCCTGGCCGCGCTGACCGACGCCTGGATGCCCCCGATCTTCTCGCGCACGCAGCAGCGGCTGGCCGTGCCCACCATCGACCTGACCGTCCACTTCCGAGCGCCGCTGCCGGCCGCCCAGGTCGACCCTGATGGCTGGTTCCTCGTCGTGTTCCGCTCGCAGCTCGCGGCCGATGGGTTCGTCGAGGAAGACGGCGAGGTGTGGAGTCGCGGCGGCACGCTGCTGGCCCACTCCCGCCAGTTGGCGGTGCTGCTGCCCATCCCGTCCGAGGCGTGAGAGCAGCGGGGGACCGACCCCTAGGCTCACCGAGGTGAGCAGCAGCGGCCGACCCTGGCGCACCAAGGTGGCGGTGGCCGTCGGCCAGGGGGCCGGCACCGCATCGCGCTGGCTCGGTCGGGGCCACGGTTCGGTCATCGGTGGGCGCATCGCCATGCTCATCGATCCCGCCGTCATCGAGCACCTCACGGCCGGTCGCCCCGTCACGATCGTGAGCGGCACGAACGGCAAGACCACCACGACCCGCCTGGTGGCCGAGGCGCTGCGCACCGAGCGCGTCGTGGCCTCGACGCGGGGCGCCAACATGCCCCAGGGAATGGTCGGCGCGCTGGCGGCCGAAGCCGACGAGCTGGTGCTCGAGGTCGACGAGATCTACCTGCCCGGGGTCGCCGCGGCCACGAAGCCGACGGTCCTGCTGCTGCTCAACCTCACGCGCGACCAGCTCGACCGCATCACCGAGATCCGCCGTGTCGCCGAGCTGTGGCGCACCCTCATGACCGACATCACGTGGCCGCTCACGGTCGTGGCCAACGCCGACGACCCGCTCGTTGCATGGTCGGTGGCCACGCTCCCGGGCGTGGTGTGGGTCAGTGCCGGCGGGCGCTGGAGTGAGGACGCGGCGCTGTGCCCATCGTGTGGCCGCGTGCGCTCGATCGAGCCCGGTCGGCCGTGGCACTGCGCCTGCGGGTTCAACAGGCCCGACGTGGCCTGGTGGCTCGACGACCACGTGCTGCACGGCCCCGATGGCTTCGTGCGCCGGCTGCAGCCGCGCCTGCCGGGCTCGTTCAACCTGGGCAACGCGGCCATGGCTGTGGCGGCCGCGGCGGTCCGCGGCGTCGACCCGCACGGTGCCGCCGCCGGGGTTGAAGCGGTGCACGACGTAGCCGGCCGCTACGCGACCGTCAACGTCGCCGGCCATGCCACTCGTCTGCTGCTGGCCAAGAACCCGGCGGGGTGGAGCGAGACCCTCGAGCTGCTGCTCGAGTCACGCGGGAGCCTCGTGGTGTGCATCAACGCCCGTTCGGCCGACGGCACGGATCCGAGCTGGTTGTGGGACGTGCCCTTCGAGCGCCTCGCCGGCCGCACGGTGATCGCGGGGGGCGACCGCCGCCTCGACCTGGCCGTGCGCCTCGAGGTCGCCGGCGTGGCCCACATCGTGGTCGACGACGTCGTGGCCGCCATCGCTGCCCTTCCGGCCGGTCCGGTCGAGGTGGCGGCCACCTACACCGCGTTCCACGACCTCCTGGAGGCCCTCCATGTCGCCTGGTGAGCGGTCCGTGCGCATCGTGCACCTGTACCCGACGATCCTGGGGCTCTACGGCGATCGCGGCAACGCCTTGGTGCTGGCCCATCGGGCCCGTCGACGGGGTTTTCGCGCCGAGGTGCTGGTGGTGGCCCACGGCGAGGTCATCCCGGTCGACGGCGACGTCTACGTCCTCGGCGGGGGAGAGGACGTGGCCCAGATCGCCGCCACCGACGGGCTGCGATCAGACGGTGGTCTGGCCCGCGCCCTCGGCGAAGGTGCCGCGCTGCTTGCGGTCTGTGCCGGCCTGCAGGTCCTGGGTGAGACGTTCTCCGCGTCGGGCAGTGAGGTTCAGGGCCTCGGTCTGCTCGACGTGACCACCGGCCGGCGCGAGGTGCGTGCCGTCGGCGAGCTGGTCGCCGATCCAGTTGGCATCCCGGGGTTGCCGCTGCTCACCGGCTTCGAGAACCACGGTGGGGTCACGACGCTGGGGCCGAAGGCGACGACGCTGGCGCGAGTTGTCAGCGGCGTCGGCAACGGCGACGGCTCGGGTACCGAGGGAGCCGTGCAAGGCCGCATCGTGGCCACCTACCTGCACGGTCCGGTGCTGGCCCGCAACCCGGCCCTGGCCGATCATCTCCTGGCGCTGCGCCTCGGCCCGCTCGAACCCCTCAGCGATCCCACCGTCGACCGGTTGCGAGCCGAGCGCCTCGCCGCCGCCTCGCGCTGATCAAGCCCCGATGGTGCGCTTGACGAGATCGGCGTAGGCCGCCGCCCCGGCCGGGCGGAGGTGGGTCTGGTCGTCGTAGAACCACTCGGGGTGGGTGCTGCTGTAGGTGAACCAGTCGATGAGGTGCACGTTCGGGTACCGGCCCTGGTTGCTGGTGAGGATCTGGTTGGCCGAGCCCTGGAAGGTGGCCTTGACCCGGATCGTCACGACATACACCTTGGCCACCCCGGCCAGCGCCTTCATCATCGTGTCGTAGCCCGCCTGGTTGATCCCGTCGTTGGTGCCGAGGTGGATGACGACGGTGTCACCGAGCTGCCCCGCGGCGATCACACCGACGAGCAGATCCTTGCCCTGGCTCCACTGACGGCTGCCCCGGGCGTCGATGCGCAGCCCGGGCATGGCCGCGTGGAGCGCCTTGGCCGCACCGAGCATCACTGAGTCGCCGACGGCAAACGGAGCGCTCGCCGGACCGGTGGCAACGACACCGGTCGTGGCGCCCGACCCGGTCGTGACGAGGCCAGAGGCGGCCCCGGTCCCCTTGCTCGGCGCGGTCGTCACCGACGCCGGGTCGATCACCCCGGAGATGGTTGACGCAGTGGCGAGCACGGTGGTGACCGAGCCGACCGGCGCGGTCGTTGCGGTGGCCGCGGCCGCGGCCGCGTTGGCGGGGTCGTTGGCGGCGGCCTCGAGCGCGGTCTGCAGCTCGGTCTTGACGACGTCGTGGGTGGCCACCGACACCACGAGGCCGGCGACGGCGAGCAGGGCGACGGTGCCGATGAGCGCGCCCCGCGGCGACAGCGGCGCCCGCTGGCCGTTCTCGTCACCCGCCCGCCATGCGGTCCACCAGCGACCGAGGGCGCCGTGACGCACCGGTGACTCGACGAATCGGAACGACGCCCAGGCCACCACGAACGTGATGGCGAAGCGGGCCACCTGCAGCGGCATCCCGTCGAACGAGCCGCCGAGCACGCCGTCGGACAGCAGCACGAAGATCGGCCAGTGCCACAGGTAGATGCCGTAGGACCGCACGCCGATCCACACGAGCGGCGTCCAGCCGAGCCCCGCTCGCAGCAGCCGGTTCGAGTTGGTGGCGCAGGCGGCGATGAGCAGCGCGGTGGCGAGCGACACGAGCACGAAGCCACCCCGGTACAAGAACACGCCCTTCTCCGACGACAGCCAGAAGAACACCAGCAGCACGCCGAGGGCGGCGAAGCCGGCGCCGTCGGCGAGGTTCCCGCGGCGAGGGTGCGGTGTGCGGCCGGACTGCCACGGGCGCCAGATGATGGCGAGCGCGGCGCCGATGAGCAGGCCGCTGGCCCGGGTGTCGGTGCCGTAGTAGGCCCGTGACGGGTCGGCGGGCTCGTACAGCCAGGCCATCCACAGCGCCGAGGCCAGCGCGGCGCCGAGCACGACGTACAGGACCGGCTTCAACCGGCCCCGGAACGCGGTGAGCAGCCCCAGCAAGATGAGCGGCCACACGAGGTAGAACTGCTCCTCGACGGCCAGCGACCACAGGTGCACCAGCGGGGATGGGCGGCCGAGCCGATCGAAGTACGACAGCTGCTGGACGATCAGGTACCAGTTCGACACGTAGGCCAGCGCGGCGACGAACTGCCCCTTCAACGCGCCGACCGCATCGGGCACGAACAGCACCCACCAGGCCGCGGTCACGGCGAGGGTGAGGTAGAGCGCGGGGAGCAGGCGTCGGGCCCGCGCCACCCAGAAGCGGCGCAGGTCGAGGCGGCCGCTGCGCCGGTGCTCGCCAAGGAGCAGCGCGGTGATCAGGTACCCCGAGATGACGAAGAAGACCTCGACGCCGAGGAACCCGCCGGTGAGCCAGCTGGGGTCGGCGTGGTAGGCGAGCACCGCCAGCACCGAGATGGCCCGGACGCCGTCGAGGGACGACAGGTACGGCATGCGCGGCGGATCGGCCGGGGTCCGAAGGGGGGCGCGAGGGCGGTCGTCGGTCAGCATGGGCGATCTCGTGCGCTCGGCCAACGGTGGTCGGGGACCACCACCGGGTGGAACATCACGACGCCCCAGCGTAGAGGCACCGTCATCGCCGTAGGGGGCACCCGATCACCCAGGTTTGCCGTGGCCACCATTCGCCGGTCCCGAGAGGCGGCCACTAGGTTCGGCCTCTGCGTTGCGCCGCCGATCATGGGGAGATCACGACATGGCCTGGGACTTCTCGACCGAGCCTGAGTTCCAAACCAAGCTCGACTGGATGCGCGGCTTCGTCCGCGAAGAGATCATGCCGCTCGAGACCTTGGCCGAGCACTGGCGCACGCCCGCGGGTCGGGCCACGTTCGCCAAGATCGCGGCGCCGCTCAAGGAGCAGGTCAAGGAGCAGGGCTTGTGGGCCGCTCACCTCCCGCCCGAGATGGGCGGCGGTGGCTTCGGCCAGGTCAAGCTCGGCCTGATGCACGAGATCCTCGGCGCCTGCGTCTACGCCCCGAGCATCTTTGGCAACAACGCCCCCGACAGCGGCAACGCCGAGCTCATCGCGGTCGGCGGCACCGACGAGCAACGAGAGCGGTGGGTGCAGCCCCTCTTGGCCGGCGACATCCGCTCGTGCTTCTCGATGACCGAGCCGGGCGCCGGCGCCGATCCGACCCTGTTGACCACGTCGGCCATGCGTGACGGTGACGAGTGGGTGATCAACGGCCACAAGTGGTTCTCGTCCAACGCCTCCATCAGCCAGCTCCTGGTCGTGATGTGCCGCACCAACCTCGATCCCGAGGCCAGCCCGTATCGCAGCTACTCGATGATCCTCGTGCCGACCGACACGCCCGGGGTCAACATCCTGCGTGACGTGCCCACCATGGGCGAGCCCGACCATCGCACCGGCGAGCCTGGCGGCCACGCCGAGATCCTCTACGAGAACGTCCGCGTGCCGTTCGAGAACGTCGTCGGCGGCGAGGCCGGCATCGGCGAGGGGTTCGCGCTGGCCCAGAAGCGCCTCGGGCCGGGCCGCATCCACCACGCCATGCGGTGGCTGGGCCAGAGCCAGCGGGCGTTCGATCTGCTCTGCGAGCGGGCCCTCACTCGCTTCGCTCACGGCTCGCTCCTGGCCGAGAAGCAGATGGTGCAGGACTGGATCGCCGAGAGCTACGCCGAGATGCAGGCCGCCCGCCTCCTCACGCTGAACGCGGCGTGGAAGATGGACCAGTTGCACGCCCAGGGCCGCCACCACTCCGACGCCCGCGTCGAGATCGGCGTCATCAAGTTCTGGGGTGCCAAGGTGCTCTACAACGTGATCGACCGCGCCATCCAGGTGCACGGCAGCCTCGGTTACACGACCGACCTGCCGCTCGAGTCGATGTACCGGGCGGCCCGGGCGGCCCGCATCTACGACGGCCCCGACGAGGTCCACAAGGTCACCGTGGCCCGCCAGGTGCTCAAGCGCTACAAGGCATCGGATCCGTCGATCGAGCACGTGCCCACCCGGCGCCGCGCCGCCGAAGAGAAGTTCGCCGACTACCTCGACGAGCTCGCCGTCAACTCCTGACCGGTCCCGAGCCTCCCCTGTCATGCTCATGGGGTGGCCGACCAACGCAGCGTTGAAGCAGGTGACGCCTTCGTGGCGCTCGCCATGGCCTCGACGGGCTCCAGCGGACCGGGCGAACGGTCGTGGGTGCGCGACGACTCGTACGTGCGTCAGGGCGATCGTCGTTCGGTGCTTCCCAGCGCGGTGAGGTGATCGGCGACGAAGCGGCGCTGCGTCGCCGGCGGCCACAAGGTGGGGGCGAAGACGGCCTGCACCGCGATCCCGTCCAGTAGGGCGGCGAGGCGGCGGGCTTCGTCGGCCGGTCGGAGGTGGGCGGGCAGCCGTCCCGCGCGCTGTTCGGCGCGCACGGCGGAGCGCAGGCTCGTGCAGAACTCGTCGTAGCGGCGGCGTTGCTCGGCGGCGAGCTCGTCGTCGCCTACTGCCGCACCCCAGAACGCCAGCCACACCTTCCAGTTGAGCGTCCGCTCGTCATCGACGGGCAGCACGGCTTCGACGATGGCTTCGAGCTCAGTGGCGCCCGCGGCGAGGGCGGCCTCGATCGAGCGTGACGCCACCAGGCGTCGGGACCGGAACGTGGCCAGCAGCAACGCTCGCTTGTCGGTGAAGTAGTGGCTCACGGCACCCGTGGTCCAACCAGCGCGCTCGCCGACCTCGCGCAAGCGCACGCCGTCCAACCCCACTCGGGCGATCTCTCTCGCGGTGACCTCGACGAGCTCGGACCGCCGTTGCGCGTGGTCCACGATGCGCGGCATTGACCCGACCGTAACGCTCATGGAATGGTTGCACAACGATCGTGAGAAAACCGGGGGAGACGATGGACGCCGCGCTGCTCGAGTCGATCAAGGCCAAGATGGCCGAGGAGTTCGCCCGTCCCAGCCAACCCGATGGCTTCCCAGCGTTCCACGACGTACCGATCGGTCGCTACACCACCGACGAGTTCTGGGAGCTCGAGCAGCAGCACCTGTGGCCGAAGGTCTGGGTGATGGCCGGTCGCGCCGAGGACGTGCCCGACGCCGGGAGCTACCAGACCTTCGACGATCTGGCCCAGCCCATCGTGCTGGTGCGGGGCAACGACCTGCAGGTCCGGGCCTTCTACAACACCTGCCAGCACCGGGGGGCGCCCGTGGTGCGCGATGCCCAGGGCTCGGCCCGCAACCTGCGCTGCCAGTACCACGGCTGGACGTACGACATCACCGCCGGCTCGCTCGTGAGCGTGCCCGACGAGCGCGACTTCATCGGGTTGTGCCAGGGCGACAAGGGCCTCGTGCAGCTGCGGTGCGAGGTGTGGGACGGCTGGATCTTCGTGAACCAAGATCCTGCGGCCGCCTCGTTGCACGACTGGTTCGGACCGGCGCTGGCCCAGATGGAGGAGCTGTGTGGCGAGTCCCTGCGGGCCGTCGCCCCCCGCTCCCAGACGATCCATTGCAACTGGAAGGTCACCGCCGAGGCCTTCTTGGAGGTGTACCACTTCCGCCAGATCCACGATCGCAACGGCATCAGTGCGCTCGACAACCGCGGTGCCGCCATGGGCCTGTTGCCCAACGGCGCCAGCCGGATGGTGACCCCGTTCTCGAAGCCCGCATGTGCAGCCAGCGGCATGAACGACTGGGCCGACTGGCGCCACTTCGTGCCCGACGGGTTCGTCGACATCCCGAGCGTCAACGACATGATCCGCTCGACGAGCACGGCCTACAGCCTGTTCCCCAACCTGATCACCCCGCTGGCCGGGTACGGGTTCCCGTTCCTCATGTTCTGGCCGATCGACAAGCGCACGACCCGCCTCAA
Source organism: Acidimicrobiales bacterium (assembly GCA_038244535.1). GTDB lineage: Bacteria > Actinomycetota > Acidimicrobiia > Acidimicrobiales > Ilumatobacteraceae > JBBRTJ01. The sequence continues at coordinate 38,364 of JBBRTJ010000008.1, forward strand.
CTGGGTGCACTATGCGCCCAAGGACTGGGACGGCGACGAGATGCCTGACCACTGGCAGAAGCGGATGGACGGCTTCGACGAGATCATGGAGGAGGACCGGCGCAACATGGAGCCCATGCAGCGATCGCTCGAGTCGCCCGCCATGCGAGGCATCGTGGTCAACTACCAGGAGCGGCGCATCTGGAACCTCCACGAGCAGATCGACCGCACGATCGGCATCGAGCGCATCCCCGAGCACCTGCGCGTCGACCAGGTGCTTGCGCCTTACATCGAGCGCTGAGCCTGCGCTTCGCGCCGCATCGGCAGGTGGGCGATGCCGTCCTCGACGAAGAGCGGTCCGTCCACGGTGAACCCGAACCGCTCGTACCAGGCGATGAGGTGGGCCTGGGCATCGAGCACGAACGAACCTGGTCCGTCAGCGAGCACGTGGTCGAGCAGGCGAGCGGCGAGACCGTCGCCGCGGTGGGCGGGATGCGTGACCACGCGGCCGATGCGCCGCTCGGGGCCATCGGTCTTGACCCGCAGGTAGGCGATCGGGGCGTCGTCGGACGGGTCGCTGAGCCAGACGTGGGTCGTGCTGGGCTCGAGGTCGCGGCCGTCGAGCTCGGCGTAGGCGCAGGCCTGCTCGACCACGAACACGTCAACGCGCAGCCGGAGCAGGGCGTACAGCGTCCGGGCATCGAGCTCGTCGAAGGTCGCGGTGTGCAGCACCGGGTCGCGGTGGGCGGCCTGCTCGGCCTGCTCGGCTGCCTCCGCTGGCTCGGCTGGCTCGGTCCCCGGTGCCATCAGCCCGAGACGGTGCCGGTGACGGTGGCGCTGGCCACGTTGCCGGCGGCGACCACGCCCAGGGCGGCGAGCCCGTCCATCCCCTCGGTCACCCCGGACGGGCCGGTGAAGGCGTACAGCGTGAGCTGGTAGGTGTGGGTGGCTCCCGCAGGTGGGCACGGCCCGGTGTAGCCGAGCGTGCCCGCCCCGTTCTTGGCCAGCACCGCAGCGTCGGGTACCTCGGCCTCGGTGAGCCCGCCGCGCTTGGGGTTGAGGCCGGCCATGACCCAGTGCACGTAGTTCGGGGCGTCGAGGTCGGTCAGAGCGATGACCACCTCCTTGGCGTCGTCGGGAACCGCCGACCAGGTGAGCCCGGGCGACACGTTGGCCCCTTTGCAGGTGAACCGGGCGTCGATGACCTGCCCGGTCTCGAACGGCGCCGCCAGCACCATCGCGTCCGCGGGAGCGGGCCCGATCTCGGCGCCGGCGGTGGTGGTGGTCGAGGCCGGCGCGAGGGTGGTCGTGGTGCGGATGGTTGCGGTCTGGTTGGGCGACGGCGGCCGCATGAAGCGCCCGTCGCTCGAGCAGGCCGCCAGCATCACCGAGGCACCGAGCAGCGCAGCGACGAGTGGGGTACGACGGGTGGGGCGCATCGGGTGGTGAGGTTACGAGCGGAGAACCCCGGCTCCCGGTCAGTGCCGTCGCCGGTAGCCTCACCGCCAATGTCTGCGCCGCTTTGCGCCCTCACCGTGCACGCCCACCCCGACGACGAAGCGTCGAAGGGGGCGCCCACGTTCGCCCAGCTCCACGCCCGCGGGGTGCACACCGTGCTCGTGTGCTGCACCGGCGGCGAGGAGGGTGACATCCAGAACCCGGCGATGGACCGGCCCGAGGTGAGGGCCGATCTCGCCGCGGTGCGGGCCGCCGAGCTGGCCCGCTCCGTCGAGGTGATCGGCTTCGACGAGCTCGTGATGCTCGGCTACCGCGACTCGGGCATGGCCGAGACCGAGCCCAACGAGCACCCCGACAGCTTCCACCAGGCCCCGCTCGACGAGGCCGTCGGGCGTCTCGTGGCCATCATCCGGCGCACCCGCCCTCAGGTGATCGTCACCTACTCCGACGACCAGCAGGGCTACCCCCACCCTGACCACCTCAAGGTCCACGACATCACCGTTCCCGCCTTCCACCGCGCCGGTGACCCCGCCTGGTACCCCCAGGCGGGCGAGCCGTGGCAGCCGCTCAAGCTCTACTTCACGGTCTGGGCCAAGGCCCGCATGGTGGCGGTCCACCACAAGCTGCTCGAGGTCATGGGCGAGTCGCCCTTCGACGAGAAGTGGCTCGATCGCGAAGGCCAGGACCATCGCATCACCACGCGCATCGACGTGCGCGACTTCCTGTGGGCCCGCCGCGAGGCGCTGATCGCCCACGCCACCCAGGTCGACCCCAACGAGAAGTTCTGGTTCGGCCTCACCGACAGCCAGCTCGCTGAGACCTACCCCTCCGAGGACTGGGTGCTGGCCGAGTCGCTGGTCGGGTGGCCGCGTGAGGGAACCTTCGAAGACGACCTGTTCGTCGGGGTCAACGAGGCGTTGCACGGGTGAGCAGTCCCGCGGTGCAGTACCGGGTGGTGCTCGGCAAGAAGGTGCCCGACCTGGTCGATGGCCCCGATGACGCCGCGCTCGTCATCAGCGTCGCCCTCGCCGACGCCGGCATCGACCCAACGGTGGCGTACATGCAGGGCCGCCTGAAGCCCGCGGGCGACACTGGCGTGCTGTTCGATGTGCTGAAGTCGGGCGAGGCGGCGGTCGCGCTCACCGCGCTGGCCGCCCGCGCCTAGCCGAGCGGAACTGCCTCGTCCTCGAGACTTCACTCGAATCTCGGCACGGTCTGTCGCACCGATGGGTCGGAGCGCACCGAGAATCAACACGGGCCCGGTCGGGCCTTGCCCAGTGGCTTCGCCGGTGTCTCGCGAGCGGCTCAGTCGCCTGACTGGGCCAGCTCGCGGAGGTCGCGGAAGCCGATCAGTGCCACCCCGGCACGGGCGAGCTCGGCCCGCAGCCCGTCGGGAGCGGTGACGAGAAGGAGGTCGTCGACCCAGGCCTCCCAGCGCGGCGACAAGGCCCGCACCTCGGGGGTGTCGGCGGCCGGCTGCACGTGCAGCTCGGTGACGCCTGGTTCCAGGTCGGCGATGGCCTGGGTGATGCGAGCCCGGCTCCCTGCTTGTCGGGCCGGGACGAAGTGATCGGGGAACACAACGCCCTCGTCGCCGGCCAGCTGGCGGAACGGGAAGCCCGCTTCGCGCTCTGCCGCGCCACTGGGCAGGCGGATGGGCAGACGGAACTCGACGGCGAGATCGAGGTAGACGTCGAAGAACTCCGGGCGCAGCGTGAGTGCGGACAGGTGCGTGGTGATGTGGCTCACGTCGAAGCCCCAGACGATGGCGCGCTCGATCTGGGCCCGGCACTCGCGACGCACCTCGTCGAGGTCGGCGTGGTCCCACAGGTCTTCGACCGTGCGAGGAAAGCCACCCTCGCCGTCGAGCAGGCTGGGGGCCATGGTGATCGGCCCCCAGCGGTACAGCTCGTGCTCGGCGTTGAGGGTGAGGTGCACCCCGATGTCCTCGCCGCGATAGCGAGCGGCGGCCTCACGGGCCCACGGCGCCGGCACCATCAGCGACGCGCTCGTGGCCACGCCGTCGCGAAGGGCCTCGAAGATGCCGACGTTGGCGGCGTGGCTGCACCCGAGGTCGTCGCACGACACGATCACGACCCGATCAGTCGATGCGAAACCGAGACGTTCGGCCAGCGCGGTCATGGCGGGCAAGCTACCCGGAGGCCGGCGCTCCGAAGCTCGGACACGCTCCCCACAGCCCGAGCCGTGCGGCCTTGGCTGCTGCTACCGCCGTCGTGAACTCACGCTCATGGGCGGTGTTGGGCCGGATGGTGAGGGTGTTGGCGTAGCCCCGCTGCGCGAGCACGAGGTTGACGAAGAGCCCGTCGCTGGCCCGGTAGGTGTAGGCGAGCAGCCGGTCGTAGGTGTCGCGCGCCTCGGTGTCGCGCTCGAGCCGTAGTCGCGTGCCGGCGGGGAGCAGCGACATGGTGAAGGTCGAGGCCTCCTTGCCGTAGCAGCCGACCGGACGGTTGGGCGCCACGCTCTCGGGGGTGTCGATGCCGATGAGCCGCACCCGCTCCTGCCGGCCCCCGACCTCGGCCACGATCGTGTCGCCGTCGACCACCCGCACCACCGTGGCGTTGCCGTCCGCGGTGAGGGCCTTGCCGCCGCTGCTCGTCGGGGCGCTGGTGCCCGGTGCGCCGGCGCCGCACGCGGACAACACAAGGACCACGCCCACCGCCACCGCTGCCTGCCGCCACATGGGGGCAAGTGTGCCAGGAGGGTGTGACGGAGTTGTCCGGCTCAGGTCTGGAACAGATCCAGGCCCGGGGGCACGTTGTTTCGGACCATGAGACAGCGTGCCTCGCATAGTTGACGATGTCGATCCCTCCCTGCCACACTCCCACCCCGACGGACCAGAGCGGGCCCGTCAGGGTGGAGGAAAACCCATGAAGGCATCGTGTCCGTCCTGGTCGAGGCGGCTTGCTGCCGCAGTGGCGCTGGCTCTGCCCGCCACGAGCCTCGTGGTCATCGTCGGGGCGCCTCCGGCTGCAGCCACAGCTGTCACCACGATCGTGGTCAAGCCGAGCACCGTCGTATCGACCGGGTGGCTGGTCAACGACGAAGGCCTCTACCCGGCGGCGCCCGACGTGCAGTTCGTCACCGGCCCCTCCGCCCCGTCCGCGCCTGATGCGGGTGGCAGCGTCCAGCTCTCGATCCCGCCCGCAAGCATCTCCCGGCCGATCCTTTCGCACGCCGTCACGATCGGCCTCGGGTCGATCAGCTCGCTCGCCTACACGACCTACACCCAGGCCTCGGCCGGCTCGCCGCCGGTCAACGCCACGACGCTGCAGCTCGAGATCAACGACGGCGTCTCCGGCCTCAGCCCCTACCAGGGCCGCCTCGTGTTCGAGCCGTCGGTGCAGTCCAGCCCGTCGACGCTTGGCGCCTGGCAGAGCTGGGACGCGCTCGCCGGCACGTGGTGGGGTTCTCGCGCCCCCTTCGCCACGGTGTGCCCGCAGTCGACACCGTGCACGTGGGGCCAGGTGCTCAGCGCCTTCCCGTCCGCCTTCGTGAACGGATTCGTCCACCTGCGCTCCGGCGGCCCCTGGTCCCAGACCACGGACAACGTCGGTTCGCTCACCGTGAACACGACCACCTGGGACTTCGAGCCAGAGACTGCCTGCACCACCACGTGCTACGTCGACGCCGCCACCGGTAGCGACAGCTACGGCGGCGACACCGCCACGTCGGCCAAGAAGACGATCCAGGCCGGCATCGATGCGGTGCAAGGAGGTGGCACCGTGCGCGTCCTTCCGGGCAACTACAGCGAGACCGCGACCAACCGTTCCCCGGTCTTCGGCGGCACCTACGACTTCGGCCTGTTCTTCGGCGACGACAAGGCCGGCGTCAGCGTCATCGGCGTCGATTCCTCTGATCTGCCGATCACCAACGCGGCCGCCTTGCAGGCCCACGTCACCACCAACTCCACGGCCAACTTCGGTCCGGACGGGGTGTTCGTTCAGGGTGACAACGTCACCATCCAGGGCCTCGACATCGGCCAGAACACGGGCGGGGGCAACAAGACCCTCGAGGTGCTCGGCAACGGTTTCAGCTTCGTCGACAACACCATCAGCGACGACGCCGGCAGCTTGTACTTCAACGACGCCCGCTTCGACAGCGGAACCGACACCTCGCACATCCAGGCCTACACGGTCACCGGCAACCGCTTCCTGAACGCCACCAGCATCGATCTGACGAGCGGCGCCGGCTACAGCGGACCGGTCAGCGGCCGCACGATCACCGGCAACACCTTCGACATGACGAACACCAACTACACGATCACCTGGCCGGCGGTGAGCTTCAACGGCACTGGTACCGGGGTTCCGTGGTTCTTGTACGGCACCGGCGGCGCCATCATCACCGGCAACACCTTCCAGAACAACGCCGGCGCCCAGTGGGTCCGGGCCCGTGGCACCTACGACAACAGCCAGTTCGACTGGTCGACCATGTGGTTGTCCAACACCTTCGACCGGGCCACGGTGGCCCTGGCCACGACCAGCCCCTTCGCTCCAGAGGAGAGCTCGTACACGAGCGGCTCGTACCAGTTCAACCACGTCCGCATGATCGGTGCCGTCATCGGTGGCGCCCCCGGCGACCCCCGCAACGGTGCTCTGCAGCAGGTCCAACCCAACGACACGGTGCTCGTGAAGGCCGGCACCTACAACGAGGACGTCACCGTCTCGACCGCCGGGGTCACCGTCCAGGGCGAGAACTACGCCACGACCACCGTGGTGGGCCCGGTCGGCGGCTCGGGGTCGACGGTCTACGTGAACGTCCCCAACGTCACCATCACCGGCTTCACGATCACACGAGCAGGCAACAACGCCGCAGCCTGGAACACCGCGCTCAACACCGCAGGCATCGCCTTTCAGAGCAGCACCGGTGGCCACGTCTTCAACAACGTCATCACGAAGAACCGCACCGGCATCGACATCAACAACCACCAAGGCGTGTTGGTCGAGGACAACGACATCGTCGACAACCGCACCGGCCTTGTGGTGCGCAACAACGTGTCGAGCACGAACATCACCCACAACCGCATCGACAACAACTGGACGTTGGGCATCGTGTTCATCGCCCAGCCGCCCGAGGCCACCACGGCGATGTCGGTCACGGAGAACTCCTTCGTGGGCGACTGGTACGGCGGGTTCGACCAGCGGGCCGCCCTGCCTGCCCACGTCGCGGCGCAGCGCAACTGGTGGGGGACCACCCTGCCGCTCACGAGCACCTCGGTTCCCGGCGAGCCCGGGTACGCGGGGCAGATCCCCGTCGAGTTCGGTGGCATCGCCGTCCCGCCGCTCACGACGGTCGGTGACATGACCGGGGCCGGCTCCGGCCTCCTCGACTACAGCCCGTGGCTCGGCGTCGGCACCAACTTCGCCACCGGTCCGGGCTTCCGCCCGGCCGCAGGCCCGCTCTACGGCATCCCGACCGAGCTGCGCATCACGACCCAGCCGGTGCTCGGCCAGACCGGCGGCCCGCTCGGCGTTCAGCCGGTGGTCCAGGCCACCGACGCCGCCGGCAACCTCGGCATCGGCTTCACCGGCACCGTCACCGCGGCCAAGGGCATCGGGTCCGACGTCGCCGGCACGCTCGACGGCCCGGTCACGGCCAACGCCGTCGCCGGCGTGGCCACCTTCGCCGGCCTCTCCATCAGCCGGCCGCTGACCTACACCTTGGCGTTCACGTCTCCTGGGCTCACCGGGGTCACCTCGGATCCGTTCACGGTGAACGGCGACGTCGACTGCACCACCGTCTGCTACGTCGACGGGACCCTTGGCAACGACCTCTACCCGGGCTCGATGGCCTTGCCGAAGAAGACGGTGCAGGGCGGCGTGGACGCCGTCACGCCCGGGGGCACCGTCCACGTGGTGGCCGGGACCTACTCGCTGGGCACGGCCGTCTCGATCGCCAAGAGCCTCAGCCTCCTCGGCCCGAACGTGGGCATCTCGCCCAACGACCCAGTCACACCGACGACGGCCAACCCGGCCCGAGTCGCTGAGGCCACCCTGGCCGTCACCGGCGCCAACCGCGCCCTCAACATCGGTGCCGCCAACGTCATCGTCGACGGCTTCCGGGTCACCGACTCCGGCGTGACCACGGGCTACGTCAACGACACCCTCATCGGGGCTGGGACGAACTACGGAGGCGACGCCCCCGGTGTGGCTGTGCGCAACAACGTCTTCGATGGCGTCACCCGCACCGCGGTGTACTTCAACGGTCCGACGCTCATGAGTGGTGGCAGCATCGACGACAACCGGGTCGTCAACCCGGCCCGGGCCTCCGGTTGCGGTGCGGGAGCCACGGCCATCACAGGCTGCGGGTTCCAAGTGTTCAACCCGTGGGTCACCGACAACCTGTCGGTCCAGCGCAACGTGTTCCTGCTGAACGCCGGCGACGGTGGCCGGATCCGGGGGATCAACGCCTCCGACGCCCAGCACGTCACGATCAAGGACAACACGTTCGCCGGCAAGTGCATCTTCACCTGCGTGGCCGTGACCAACTCCACCAGCAACGTCATGGTCGAGGGCAACACCTTCCACATCACCGCCGGCAACGCCTTCCAACTCCATCCGACCTGGTCGTCGGGTTCGGTCACGGTGCGTTCCAACATCTTCGACGAGCCCAACGACTACGCGCTGGCCATCGACAACCCGACGGCCAACCTGGGCAGTGTCTCGATCACCCGTAACGCCATCACCGCCGGGGGCGTCCGCAACGCGGCGGCCCAGTCCGCGCCGGCCACCTGCAACTGGTGGGGAGCCAACACGGGCCCGGTCCCGGCCCAGAACTCCGGACCGGTCACGGCGTACCCGTGGCTCGGCTCGAGTGTGCTCACCGGGCCGTGCACCACGCCGACCGTCTCGATCACTGGTCCGAGCACCGTGGCCAAGCCGGCCAGCGGCACCACCACGCTCACCTACACCGTCACGTTGTCGCAGACGCCACTGGCACCGGTCAGCGTCACCGCGGCCACGGTGGACGGCACCGCAGTGGCGGGCACCGACTTCGTGGGCAACAGCCAACTGCTCTCCTGGACGGCGCTCGACGCGGTGCTCACCCGCACCATCACCGTCACGGTGAACGGCTCGGGGGCCTACTCGCCGGACAAGTCCTTCTCGGTGGCCCTCGGGAGCCCGTTGGCGAGCGTGACGATCGTGGTGCCCGACACGGTCACCACCACGATCACCAGCACCAAGCCCAAGGTCACCATCGCCTCGGCGGTGCTGCCCCGACCGGCGTCGGGAACATCGATCATGGCCTTCTCGGTCAGCCTCAACCGTCCGGCCACGGTGCCGGTGTCGGTGGTGGCCAGCACCAGTGACGGCACGGCGATCGCGGGTGTCGACTACGTCGCCACCAGCCAGACGCTGACGTTCTCACCTGGTCAGCAGAGCCTCACCGCCCTGGTGACGATCTTGTCCAGCTCGTCGGCCGGCACGAAGCAGTTCACCATGACGCTGGGGAGCCTTGACCCTGCGATCGATGCCGCTGGTTCGGCGTTGACCTCGACGGGCACCATCACCGGTCCCGGCCTGCCGAAGCTGAAGCTCACAGTCCTGGGTTCCAACACCGTCACCAACCCCGGACTTGTGGGCGCCGTGCCGAACACGACGCTCGTCACCTTCCAGATCACCCGGTCTGGCACGACTGGTTCGCTCAACCGCACCAGCACCGTGCAGTGGGAGACGTCGGGCGGCACCGCCGTCGGTTGCGCGACCGTGCCGCCGACGAACCTCGGCTCCCCGCCGTGCAACTACGTGATCGAGGTCCCGACCTTGGTCACGTTCCTGCCCGGCGAGACGGTCAAGACCGTCACGGTCACCGTCGTCGGGGTGAAGACCTCCACCATCCCGGTCTCCGGAGGGCGCAAGTTCACCGTGCTGCTCGCCAACCCGACGGGCAGCTTGCTCGTCTCGCCGAGCAAGCAGATCATCAAGATCATCCGTTAGGCCCGAGACCGACCCGTCCGTTCGGCCATTCTGCGCCGCCTCGTTCTCATCGTTGAGAACCAGGCGGCGCAGATCGGTCCGCCACGTGCGAACTTGTGCGTCCAACGAGCGGCCTGGCGGCCTTCGCCTCACCAGCTGGGGTGGCGGCGGGGCAGGCGTGGCGGCGGGGCGGGAGGGACTGTGCGCCGGCCCGGCCGCGCTACAGGCGCTCGTCGCGCAGGGCGCTGCGGCGAACCTTGCCGGCGTCGTCGCGCACGGACCAGTCGACGTACTCGATGGTGCGAGGCACCTTGTAGCGAACGAGGCGCTCGCCGAGGAACACCCGCAGCTCGTCGTCGCTGACCGTCTGGCCCTCGCCCACCTGGACCACGGCGTGCACCGCGTTGCCGAGGTCCTCGTGCGGCAGCCCGATGACCGCGCAGCTCACGATGGCGGGGTGCTCGAGCAGGGCTGACTCGACCTCGGCCGGGTAGATGTTGGCGCCCCCCGACAGGATCATGTCGCTGCGCCGGTCGGCCAGGTAGAGGTAGCCGTCGGCATCCATCGAGCCGAGGTCGCCAAGGCTCTCCCACCCGTCGCCGAGCGTGCGGGCCTCGGCCCCGACGTACTGGTAGGTGGGCTTGCCGATCGAGCGCATGTACACCTCGCCGATCTCACCGGGCGGGAGATCCTCGCCGTCGAGGTCGACGATCTTCATCTCGCCCCCGACCACCCGCCCTACCGACCCGCGGTGGTCCATCCACTCGTCGCCCCGAATGATGGTGACGGCCTGCGCCTCGGTGCCGGCGTAGAGCTCCCACAGCCGCTCGCCTCCGAGCCAGCCGATGAACGCCTCCTTCAGCCACGGTGGGCACGGCGCCGCCATGTGCCAGATCACCTCGAGCGACGACAGGTCGTAACGATCACGGACCTCGTCGGGGAGGCGCCAGATGCGTTGCATCATCGTGGGGACCAGCAGCACGAACGTCGCCCGGTGGCGGTCGATGGCGGCCAGCGTGGCCTCGGCGTCGAAGCGGGGGAGCACGACGATGTGGTTGCCCCGCACGAGGCCGGTGGTCGAGCTCGAGAATGGTGCGTTGTGGTAGAGCGGCCCCGGCACGACGTGGCAACCCTCGAGGCCGGCCCTCAGCGCCGGTGCGCTCTCAGTGTCGAACGACGCCGGGTCGCCGGACAGGATGAGCTTCGGCCGCCCCGTCGAGCCTCCCGACGTCGGCGCCTTCCACACCGGTGAGATCCGGTCGGGGAGCGGCTCGGCCGACAGTGCCCGGTCGGGCTCGTACCCGATGGGCAGGACCTGCCGTCCGGGGTGGGCGGCGGGGTCGGCGCCCACGACCAGCCGGGCGTCGGCCAGCTCGACGATGGCCTGGCGCTCACGGTCGGGCAGCCGGTATGACACCGGCTGCGGCACCGCCCCGAGCTTCCACACGGCGACCGCGGCGACGTAGGCCTCGACGCTGTTGGGGAGCGCGAGCGTGACCAGGTCACCCTCGCCCACCCCGAGCTCGCCGTAGGCGCGGGCGAGGCGGTTCGAGCGGGCTTCGAGCTCGCCCCGGGTGATGGTGTCGTCCTCACAGGTGACCGCGGGGCGGTCGGGGTCGGCCTGGGCGAGGGTGGTGATGGCCCGACTGAACGAGATCAACGGCACGGCCGGCGAACCTATCGGCCTGGTCTGAGCCAGGGCTACTGTCGAAGCGAGGGGGCGACCGTGGCACCAGGAGGTTCGGGAGCAGTTCGGGTCGCCGCCGTCGCCGGGATCGTCGGGCCGGCGGCGTTCGTGGCGGCCTGGTCGATCGGCGCCGCCGTCACTGCCGTCGACTACTCCATGATCGACGATCCCATCAGCCGCCTGGCCGCCGTGGGGGCGGACACCCGAGTGCTGATGACCGGCGGCTTCGTGGCCTTCGGACTCGCTCTGCCCGTGTACGCCTGGTCCCTTCGTCAGCTTGGTCTGGGGGCGGCGTGGATCACGGCCGCGGGCACGGGCCTGGCCACCTTGGCGGTGGCGGCGGCCCCGCTCGATCACTCGGCTCGCGTCGACACGCTGCACGGGGTGTTCGCCACGATCGGCTACGTCACGTTGGCGGCGACGCCGGTGCTGGCGTCACGCTCCCTTCGCCGCCGCGGCCACCACGCGCTGGCGACAGGAGGGCTGGCGGCCGCGGCCGTCGCCGCGGTCGCTCTCGCGCTCACCGCGACGAACCTGCCGACGGGGCTGTTCCAACGACTGGGTCTGACCGTCGGCGACCTGTGGATCGCCGCCTGCGCGGCAGCGATCGCCACCGGGCGCATCGGCCCTCGGCCCAGCGGGACCCATGATCGAGAGGGGCCTACAGGCGCTCGATGAGGGTGCCGGTGCCGAGGCCGCCGCCGCAGCACATCGACACGATGCCGTAGCGACCGCCAGTGCGCTCGAGCTCGTGCAGGGCCTTGGTGAGCAGCACCGCGCCGGTGCCGCCGAGCGGGTGGCCGAGGGCGATGGCGCCACCGTTGGGGTTGACCTTCTCGGGGTTGACGCCGAGCTCCTTGGCCCACGCCAGCACCACCGAGGCGAAGGCCTCGTTGATCTCGAAGGTGTCGATGTCGTCGACGCTCAACCCCGAGCGCGCCAGCAGGCGCTGCGTGGCGTCGATCGGTCCCGTGAGCATCAGGACGGGGTCGACGCCGACCAGGCAGGTGTCGACGATGCGGGCCTTGGGGGTGAGCCCCATCGCAGCGGCGCGCTCCTCGGTCATGAGCAGCACCGCGGCGGCGCCGTCGGAGATCTGCGACGACGAGCCGGCGGTGTGCACGCCGTCCTCGCGGGCCACGGCCTTGAGGGCGCGCAGGCCCTCGAGCGTGGTCTCGCGCATCCCCTCGTCACGGGCGACGTGGTGCGTCGTGCCGGTGGGCTTGCCCTCCTCGTCGAGGTCGGGGGCGTCGATCTCGACGATCTGCGTGCCGAAGCGGGCCTCGTCCCAAGCCCGTCGCGCGCGCTGCTGGCTGGACAGGGCGAAGCCGTCGGTGTCGTCGCGGGTGATGCCCCACTTGTCGGCGATGCGTTCGGCCCCCTCGAACTGGGACGTGAACTCGTAGTGACCGAAGTAGGTCTTGGGGACCGGCGTCCCGAGGCCCAGCTTCTTCTGGCTGTTCGAGCCGATCGGCACACGGCTCATGAGCTCGACACCGCAGGCGACCGCCACGTCGACCACGCCCGAACCGACGAGCGAGGCGGCCAGGTTGGTGGCCTGCTGGCTTGAACCGCACTGCGTGTCGACGGTGGTGGCCGCCGTGATGAGCGGCAGGCCTGCGGTGAGCCACGCGGTGCGGGCGATGTTGAAGCTCTGCTCGCCAACCTGGCTCACGCAGCCGCCGATCACCTGACCGACCTCGTTCGGATCGATCCCGCTCCGATTGATGACCTCGCGCTGCACGGTGGCCAGCAGGTCGGCGGGGTGGACGGTGGACAGGCCACCGCCCCGGCGCCCGACGGGGGTGCGGACGGCTTCGACGATGACGACGTTCGTGGACATGGGCACCGATGGTACGCGGGCGCATAGGTTGGCGCCCCATGCCCGACGGCTTCATCCCTCTGCTCCAGCCCCCCGACACACCGGCGATCAGCGGATCGCGCTGGTTCCACGTGCGCGGCAGCGACATCTTCGTGTCCGACACTGCGCTCGCCGAGGACCACCCGGTCGAGTTCCTCGGCATGGACTCGACGGTGGCGACGTGGGCTGTCGACGTCCCTGACGACGCCGACCTCGATGACCCCACGGCCTTCGTGCCGCTGCGCAACCTCTGGGGTCGCCTCAGCGAGGCCGACTTCGTCATCGCTGGCCGCGCCCTGCAGCTCGTCGACTGGGCTCGCACCCATCGCTTCTGTGGCCGTTGCGGCACGGCGACCGAGCGGGTCGGTGGCGAGCGGGCCATGCGGTGCCCGTCGTGCCGGCTGATGGCCTTCCCGCGGTTGGCGCCGGCGATCATCGTGCTGATCGAGCGGGATGGCCCGGACGGGCCGGAGGCGCTGTTGGCCCGGGGTCGTCAGTTCCCCCTGCCGATGTACTCGTGCCTCGCCGGCTTCGTCGAGCCGGGCGAGACGCTCGAGGAGGCCGTCCACCGTGAGGTCCGCGAGGAGGTCGGAGTGGCGGTCGACTCGGTCCGCTACATCGCCAGCCAACCCTGGCCCTTCCCGCATTCGCTCATGATCGGCTTCGAGGCGCGGTGGGCCGGCGGCGACATCGAGATCGACCCCGTCGAGATCGTGGATGCCCAGTGGTGGGGGCCCGATGCGATGCCGACCATCCCCCCGGGGATGTCGATCGCCCGCCGCCTCATCGATCGCTGGCTCGAGCGGGTAGCGATCCTCTGACCGGAGTGCCAGTGCCCGCCGTTGGCCGAGTTGTCACGCGTCCGTCATCTTCCGGCCGATCCAGCTATGGTCCGTGCTCAATGTCGAATCGCTTCCGTGCTGCCGCCGCGCTCGGGCTCGTCGCTGCCTCGATCCTGACGGTGGCGGCCCCGGCCGTCGCGGACCCCATCTCGAACAAGCAGGCCGAGGCCCGTCGCGTCGCCAACAAGATCGATCAGCTCCAGGAGTACGCCGGCCAGCTGGCCGAGGAGTACAACGGCGTGGCTGAGGAGCTGGCG